>NZ_JANKOG010000014.1:0-215238 GCF_024656005.1 Burkholderia sp. SCN-KJ | reverse complement strand
ACGAGGGAATCGTCGAGCGCGTGAAGCACGACACGGGCCCGTACTTCCAGGCGCTGATGCGCGAAACCTTCGCGCGTCACCCGATCGTCGGCGAAGTGCACGGCCACGGGATGGTCGCGAGCCTGCAGCTCGCCGAATCGCCGGCCGAACGCCGCCGCTTCGCGAACGGCGGCGAGGTCGGCACGATCTGCCGCGACTTCTGCTTCAACGGCAACCTGATCATGCGCGCGACCGGCGACCGGATGCTGCTGTCGCCACCGCTCGTGATTTCGCGTCGGGAAATCGATGAACTCGTATCGAAGGCGAAGAAGGCCGTCGATGCGACCGCCCAGCAACTGGGCCTTTCGTAACGACTTTGCCTACAGGCGTGCGGCGGGTGCCGCGCGCCGCCATAACCCAGGGGAATTCCACCATGCGTGCCTGCTTTCTTCGCCAAGCCTGTTCCATTGCGGCCCTTGCCGCGGTGGCCGCGTTCACGTCGGTCGCCAGCCCGTCGGCGCATGCCGACGAGCTGAACGTCTACAACTGGTCCGACTACATCGCACCCGACACGATCCCGAACTTCCAGAAGCAGACGGGCATCCACGTCAAGTACGACAACTACGACAGCGACGACACGCTGCAGGCGAAGCTGCTGGCGGGCAGCTCGGGCTACGACATCGTCGTGCCGACCTCGAACTACATGGCCAAGCAGATCCAGGCCGGCGTGTACCAGAAGCTCGACAAGTCGAAGATCCCGAACCTCGCGAACCTCGACCCGCTGCTGATGAAGATGATCTCGGACGCCGATCCGGGCAACCAGTACGGCGTTCCCTGGGCCTACGGCACCGACGGCATTGGCTACAACGCGCAGGCGGTGAAGAAGGCGCTCGGCGACAAGGCGCCCGTCGACAGCTGGGCGCTGGTGTTCGACCCGGCCAACATGGAAAAGCTGAAGAGCTGCGGCGTGTCGTTCCTCGACCAGGCCGTCGACGTGTTCGCGGCCACGCTGCAGTACATGGGCAAGGATCCGAACAGCAAGAACCCCGGCGACTACCAGGCTGCGTTCGAAGTCCTGAAGAAAGTCCGCCCGTACATCACCCAGTTCAACTCGTCCGGCTACATCAACGACCTCGCGAACAACGACGTGTGCGTCGTGCTCGGCTGGTCGGGCGACGTCGGCATCGCGCACCGCCGCTCGTCGGAGGCGAAGCGCCCGTACGACATCAAGTTCTCGAATCCGAAGGAAGGCGGCCTGCTGTGGTTCGACGTGATGGTGATCCCGAAGGATGCACCGCACCCCGAGGCCGCGCTGAAGTGGATCAACTACGTGTCCGACCCGAAGGTCAACGCGGCGATCACCAACACGGTGTTCTACCCGACCGCGAACAAGGCCGCGCACCCGTTCGTCACGCCGGCCGTCGCGCAGGATCCGACCGTCTATCCGCCCGAGGACGTGCTGAAGAAGATGGTGCTGATGAAGCCGATGCCGGCCGACATCCTGCGCCTCGAGAACCGTCTGTGGGCGCAGCTGAAGACGGGCCACTGATCACGAACCATCACGGCGGCGCAGGCATCGGCTGAACGCCTGCCCGCCAGAGATCCGCGGACGCTTCGTCCGCCCGCGCGCACCGCGCGCTGTTCCATCCGGCACGAGCCGTTGTCCGCGAGTCGCGTTGTACGCCTCGCGCGGGGACGCTCACGCCTGCAATCCGTGAAGAACGAATGGTGACTCCCATGCAATCGATACCCTCTTCCGCTGCCGCACGCCACACCCAACCGGCCGCCGCGGCCCGCACGAAGAACGACGCGTTCGTGCGCATCGAAAACGTCGTGAAGAAGTTCGGCGACAGCACGGCCGTCGACAACGTGAACCTGACGATCGCGAAGAACGAGTTGTTCGCACTGCTCGGCAGCTCCGGCTGCGGCAAGTCGACGCTGTTGCGCATGCTCGCCGGGCTCGAGACGGCGACCTCCGGCAAGATCTTCGTCGACGGCGAGGACCTCGCGTCGCTGCCGCCGTACCGCCGCCCGGTCAACATGATGTTCCAGTCGTACGCGCTGTTCCCGCACATGTCGGTCGAGTCGAACGTCGCGTTCGGGCTGAAGCAGGAAGGCACGCCGAAAAACGAGATCAAGGAACGCGTGGCCGACGCGCTCGCGCTGGTGCAGATGAGCAAGTACGCGAAGCGCAAGCCGCACCAGTTGTCCGGCGGCCAGCAGCAGCGCGTCGCGCTCGCGCGCTCGCTGGTGAAGCGCCCGAAGCTGCTGCTGCTCGACGAGCCGATGTCCGCGCTCGACAAGAAGATCCGTCAGAAGACCCAGCTCGAACTGGTGAACATCATCGAGAAGGTCGACGTGACCTGCGTGATGGTCACGCACGACCAGGAAGAGTCGATGACGATGGCGAGCCGCCTCGCGGTGATGAGCGAAGGCAAGATCGTGCAGATCGGCACGCCGGGCGAAGTGTACGAGTACCCGAACAGCCGCTTCTCGGCCGAGTTCATCGGCTCGACGAACCTGTTCGAAGGCCGCGTGGTCGAGGACGAACCCGATCACATCTTCGTCGAAAGCGACGACCTCGAGGCACGCATGTACGTGAGCCACGGCGTGACCGGCCCGCTCGGGATGCCGGTGGGCATCTCGGTGCGGCCGGAGCGCGTGCACGTATCGCGCGAGAAGCCGGGTTCGCATCACAACTGGGCGCGCGGCGTGGTGACCGACATCGCGTACATGGGCGCCTACTCGCTGTACCACGTGCGTTTGCCGAGCGGCAAGACGGTCGTGTCGAACCTGTCGAGCTCGCACCTGATGCACGACAGCGCGCCGGCGTGGAACGACGACGTGTTCGTGTCGTGGTCGCCGGCCAGCGGCGTCGTGCTGACGCAGTGAGGACGACATGATGAGAACTTCCGCCTCCACTCCGTCCGCGCCGGTTTCGACCGGTGCCGCCGCAACGGCACAGGCTTCGAAGCGCCGCAGCCGCTTCGCCGCGCTGTCGCGCTTCCTGCCGTCGGGCCGCGGCGTCGCGATCGGCGTGCCGTTCCTGTGGCTCGTGATCTTCTTCGCGCTGCCGTTCGTGCTGGTGTTCAAGATCAGCTTCGCCGACCAGGTGATGGGGATCCCGCCGTACACGTCGCTCGTCGAGATCAAGGACGGCGTCGTGCACTTCGCGCTGCAGCTGTCGCACTACGCGTTCCTGCTGCAGGACGACCTGTACATCGCGACCTATCTCAGCTCGCTGAAGATGGCCGCCGTGTCGACGCTGCTGTGCCTGCTGATCGGATTCCCGATGGCGTACTACATCGCACGCTCGGAGCCGGGCCGGCGCAACGTGCTGATGATGGCCGTGATGCTGCCGTTCTGGACGTCGTTCCTGATCCGCGTGTACGCATGGATCGGGATCCTGAAGGATGACGGCCTCCTGAACCACACGCTGATCGCGCTCGGCATCATCCACACGCCGCTGCGCCTCTATCACAGCGACGCGGGCGTCTACATCGGGATGGTCTATTCGTACCTGCCGTTCATGGTGATGCCGCTCTACGCGCACCTCGTGAAGATGGACCTCACGCTGCTCGAGGCCGCCTACGACCTCGGCGCGAAGCCGTGGGTCGCGTTCACGCGCATCACGCTGCCGCTGTCGAAGAACGGGATCATCGCCGGCAGCCTGCTGGTGTTCATCCCGGCTGTCGGCGAGTACGTGATTCCGGAACTGCTCGGCGGCGCCGACACGCTGATGATCGGCCGCGTGATGTGGGATGAATTCTTCAACAACATGGACTGGCCGATGGCGTCCGCGGTGACGGTCGCGATGGTGCTGCTGTTGCTGGTGCCGATGGCGCTGTTCCAGTACTACCAGGTCAAGGAACTGGAGGAAGCGAAATGATCAAGCCAAGCAAACCGCTGTCGACGGGCGTTCTCGCCTTCGGCTTCCTGTTCCTGTACATCCCGATCATCAGCCTGGTCGTGTACTCGTTCAACGAGTCGAAGCTGGTGACGGTGTGGTCGGGCTTCTCGCTGAAGTGGTACGCGGCGCTGTGGCAGGACGACGAGCTGCTCACCGCCGCGTGGCTGTCGCTGAAGATCGGCCTTCTGACGGCCACCGCGTCGGTCGTGATCGGCACGTGGGCGGGTTTCGTGCTCGCGCGCTTCGGCCGCTTCAAGGGCTTCACGCTGTACACGGGAATGATCAACGCGCCGCTGGTGATTCCGGAGGTGATCCAGGGGATCTCGCTGCTGCTGCTGTTCGTTGCGCTGGAGCAGATGTTCGGCTGGCCGAAGGGCCGCGGGATGGTGACGATCTGGATCGGCCACGTGATGCTGTGCGTGTCGTACGTGGCGATCATCGTGCAGTCGCGCGTGAAGGAGATGAACAAGTCGCTGGAGGAAGCCGCGCTCGACCTGGGTGCGACGCCGCTGAAGGTGTTCTTCGTGGTGACGCTGCCGCTGATCTCGCAGGCGCTGCTGTCGGGCTGGCTGCTGTCGTTCACGCTGTCGATCGACGACCTGGTGCTGTCGGCGTTCCTGTCGGGGCCGGGCTCGACCACGCTGCCGCTGGTGGTGTTCTCGCGCGTGCGGCTCGGGCTGAACCCGGAAATGAACGCACTGGCGACGCTGTTCATCACCGCGGTGACGATCGGCGTGATCGTCGTGAACCAGATGATGATCGCGCGCGAACGGCGCCGGGTGGCCGACATGAAGGCGGCGTTCGCGGCGGCCTGACGCCCCGCTTCCCTTTTCATCGATAACAAGACCCGCGCGCCACGAGAAGCGGCGCGCGGGCCGATCACAGATTGACCAAGCGCACGACAAGGAGAATCCGCAATGAAGAAGAAACTGATCTGCCTGCTGGTGGCCGGCGCGTTGCCCGGCATCGCGCTGGCCGACTCGACCTCCGCCGAAATCAAGGCACTGCAGGCGCAGGTCGCCGCGCTGCAGAAGCAGATGAAGGCCATGCAGGCGCAGCTCGCCGCGAAGCCGGGCGGCGCCCCGGTCGCGCAGGCCGGCGCGACGACCGCGGCTAAGCCGGTGATCGTGGCCGCCGACCCGTCCTCGCCGGACTACGGCAAGGCTCAAGCCACGCTGACCAACGACGAAGTCAGTGAAATGAAGCAGCAGATCGCGAACCAGCAGCTGAAGGTCGACTCGCTGACGGACGCGGCCAGCACAGGGCCGCTCGCGGGCCTGTCGGTCACCGGCTACATCGACCCGACCTACATCTACAACCGCGCGGCCGGCACGTCGTCGTTCCTGTTCGCGAACCACGAGAACGCGTACAACTACTTCAACAGCACGTTCGGCGATCTCTACCTCGACATCAAGAAGACCTTCGGCGTCGGCCCGATGGCGCCGTCGGCGGAGATCACGCTGATGCCGAACCGCGGCAACGGCATCACGCTGCTGCAGAACTCGCGCGGCTCGATCACCGACAACCTGCTGAACACCGCGGTCGTCAACGTGCCGATCACCGCCGAGACGACACTCGTCGCCGGCCTGATCCCGAGCTTCGGCGGCTACGAGGTGCAGCAGTCGAACCAGATGCTCACGCTCACGCACAACCTGCTGTACGATTTCTCGGATCCGGGCAGCTACGTCGGTGTCGGCGCGAACTACACGAAGGGCGCCTGGGCGTGGAAGTTCTTCCTCGGCAACGAGCAGTACCGCACGTACGGTTCGGTCACGCAGACGGGCACCAACGCGCTCGGCGATCCGATCTCCACCAGCAACAAGGTGCCGACCTTCACCGCGCGCGCGGACTACACGTGGTCGAGCGCGCTCGACATCGGCGGTTCGTTCAACATCGGGCGGCAGACGCTGGCGAGCGCGATCGACGACCAGGGCAACGTCCACTACGGCCCGGGCGGCGCGGCACCGAGCGCCTACGGCTCGTTCTTCTTCGGCGAACTCGACGCGACCTACACGCTCGCCGACATTCAGTACAACGCCGAAGTCGACTACGGCCGGCAGCAGCATGCGGCGTTCAACGGCGGGCTCGCGCAGTGGTACGGCCTGTCGCTGCTCGCGCACCGCAAGTTCAACGCGCCGGTGGTCGGCCGCATGGGCGTGACGCTGCGCTACGACCTGCTCGCCAACTCGAAGAACGGCGGCGGCGGCGGCGGCATCGCGCTGAACGGCAACGGGATGGATCCGAGCAACGGCTTCGGCGTCGACGCGGACTGCCTCGCGCAGTCGAAGGCCGGCGGCGGCCTGGGCTTCGAGTGCAAGGGCGCGGTGCGCCAGGACGTCGCGCTCGACCTGCTGTTCTATCCGACCCAGCAGATCACCGTGAAGGTCGAATACCGGCACGACTGGGCGAACAACAAGGTGTTCCTGCGCAACGACGGTTCGTACGGCAAGTCCAACGACCTGCTCGCGACGCAGTTCATCTATTCGTTCTGATGCGGGCCGCGCGGGACGCCGTGCCGCGCGCATGGCGTCCCGCCTCGTTTCACCCGGCCGGATCGCGGTGCGTCGCGCACCGCCGCCGGCCGTCTTCGACGGAGTCGGTTTGATGACGCAGTCTTTCACCCGCCGCGCCGACGCGCTCGCGCGCGACTCGTACTACGAAGCAACCGCCACGCGCCCCGTGGCCGACGCCCCCGTGCTCGAGGATGCGATCGACGTCGACGTATGCGTGATCGGTGCGGGCTTCGCGGGCCTGTCGACGGCGCTCGATTGCCGTGCGCGCGGGCTGTCGGTCGCCGTGATCGATGCGCATCGGCCCGGCTGGGGCGCATCGGGCCGCAACGGCGGACAGGCGATCACGGGTTTCGCGAAAGACGAGGTGATCGAGCAGCAGCTCGGCGCCGCCGGTGCACGCGCCGCGTGGTCGCTGTCGCTCGACGGGCTCGCGCTGATCGCCGAGCGCATCGCGCGCCACGGCATCGACTGCGACTTCACGCGCGGCTACCTGACGGTCGCGACGAAGCCGCGCCGCATCGACGACCTGCGCGCCTGGATGGATGCCGCGAGCGCACGCTGGGGCCATCCGTCGCTGTCGTGGCTCGACACCGGCGAAATCCGCGCGCGCATCGCGTCGCCGCGCTATCTGGCGGGCGTCTACGACCCGCTGTCGGGCCACCTGCATCCGCTCAAGTATTGCCTCGGCCTCGCGGAGGCCGCGCGCCGCGAAGGCGTCGCGCTCCACGCGCACACGCCCGCGCTCGACGTCGTGCGCGGCGCGCGGCCGGTCGTGCGCACGCCGTCGGGCGAGGTGCGCTGCCGCTTCGTCGTGTCGTGCTGCAACGCGGGCCCCGGCGGCATCCTGCCGGCCGCGACCGCCGCGCGCATCGCGCCGATCGCGTCGTACATCATCGCGACCGAACCGCTCGGCCGCGCGCGCGCCGACGCGCTGATCGCGCAGCGCGAAGCCGTGTGCGACAACAACTTCTTCCTCGACTACTTCCGGCTGTCGGCCGACCACCGGATGCTGTTCGGCGGCCGTGCGAACTCCGCGGGCGCGTCGCCCGACACGCTCGCCGACACGATCCGGCAGCGCATGGTCGGCGTGTTCCCGCAGCTCGCCGACGTGCGCGTCGACCACGCGTGGGGCGGCTTCGTCGACGTCACGCGCAACCGCGCGCCGGATTTCGGCGCGCTCGACCCGAACTTCTTCTATGTCCAGGGCTTCAGCGGGCACGGCGTCGCGCTGACCGGCATCGCCGGACGCGCGATCGCCGGCGCGATCGCGGGCGACACGCGCGCGTTCGACCTGTTCGCGCAGCTGCGCCACCGGCGCTTTCCCGGCGGCGACGCATGGCGGCAGCCCGCGCTCGAACTCGGGATGCTGTACCACCGCGTGCGCGAGCTGTTCTGAGCCCCCTTCATTCGTTTTCCTGATCATGC
This sequence comes from Burkholderia sp. SCN-KJ, assembly GCF_024656005.1. Taxonomy (NCBI): domain Bacteria; kingdom Pseudomonadati; phylum Pseudomonadota; class Betaproteobacteria; order Burkholderiales; family Burkholderiaceae; genus Burkholderia; species Burkholderia sp. SCN-KJ. The sequence continues at coordinate 207,411 of NZ_JANKOG010000014.1, read as the reverse complement.
AGACATTCGCCAACCAGCCGCACGTCGCGTCATACTACGCGGCGACCGCCAACGATACGACCCGCCATGCGCCGCTCGCCGGCGCAACCGACGCCGACGTGTGCGTGATCGGCGCGGGCCTCACCGGCTTGTCCGCCGCGCTCAACCTCGCCGAGCGCGGCCATTCCGTGACGGTACTCGAGGCGTCGCGGGTCGGATGGGCGGCGAGCGGGCGCAACGGCGGCCAGCTGATCGGCGGCTTTGCATGCGACATCGACACGTTCGGCAACTTCATGCCGGAAGGCGACGTGAAGCGGATCTGGGAGATGGGGCTCGAAACGCTGTCGCTCGTGAAGTCGCGCATCGCGAAGCACGACATCGACTGCGCGCTCGTGCCCGGCTACCTGACCGCCGCGAACACCGAGCGCGACGCGGATGCGCTGAAGCGCTGGCGCGACGAGGCCGCGAAGCGCTTCGGCCACGAGCGCTTTCATTTCGTCGAAGCGGACGAACTCGGCGACTACGTGCAATCGGCGCGCTATCGCGGCGGCCTGTACGACCCCGACAGCGGCCACCTGCATCCGCTGAACTACACGCTCGGGCTCGCGCGCGCGGCCGCCGACGCGGGCGTGCGGATCCACGAGGACAGCTGCGTGACGCGCGTGCGCGACGTGTCGGGCGGCCACGTCGTCGAGACCGGGCAGGGGCAGGTGCGCGCGCGCTTCGTGGTGCTCGCGTGCAACACGTACGTCGGCACGCTCGCGCCCGCGCTGTCGAAGAAGATCATGCCGGTCGGCACCTACGTGATCGCGACCGAGCCGCTCGGCGCGGCGCGCGCCGCCGCGCTGATGCCCGCGCGCGCGGCGATCTGCGACAGCCGCTTCGTGCTCGACTATTTCCGGCCGGCGCCCGACACGCGGCTCGTGTGGGGCGGCAAGGTCAGCTATTCGACGCGGGAGCCGCGCAATCTCGCCGACGCGATGCGCGCGGACATGCTGAAGACGTTCCCGCAGCTCGCGGACGTGAAGGTCGACTACGCATGGGGCGGCTTTGTCGACATCACGATGAACCGCGCGCCGCACTTCGGGCGCGTCGCGCCGACGCTGTATTTCGCGCAGGGTTTCTCGGGGCACGGCGTGAACACGACCGCGCTCGCGGGCAAGCTGATCGCCGAGGCGATCGACGGCCAGGCGAGCCGCTTCGACCTGTTCGGCAAGATCCGGCATCGCGACTTTCCCGGCGGCGCGACGCTGCGCACGCCGGCGCTGGTGCTCGCGATGAGCTGGTACCGGCTGCTCGACGCGTTCGGCATGCATTGAGCGGCGGCGCACGGCACGACGCACGCGGACGTACCGGCCACGCAAAACGGCCGCGCAAGCGCGGCCGTTTCATCGAATCTCGCGGCTTCGGCACGGCATGCAGGCGACCTTGCCTGCCCGACGCGCCGAAGCCGTGGTCCGCGCGCCGGTCAGTCGGTCCCGTACTTCGGCGAACGCGGCCCGTACAGCAGCCCGTTCGGCGGCCCCGCGGACAGCAGCCTGCTGCTCGTCAAACCGGCCACATCGTGCGCTTCGTCGGTCAGCGAATGCGCGACCTGCTTGACGGCTGCCTGCACCAGCATGCCGACGACCCCGAACGCGTTGACGCTCATGTTGTTGCCGACTTCCTTGCCGGTCGCACGGCCCTCGCCCTGCCACAGCACGTCGCCGGTCTTCAGGTCGACGAGCTTCGCCGACGCCGCGACCACCGTCGTGCTGTCCACCACCTGGTAGACGGAGCCGTATTGCGTGATCTTCGCGTACAGCGCGGCGTCCGCGCCGAAGATTTCGCGCAGCTTCGCCGGCGACGTGCCCTGGATTTCCGCGGCGTTCGTGAGGCCGTTCTGCTTGAACGTCTCGTCCATCACTGCGACCGGCACCACGTAGTAGCCCGACTCGGCCAGCGGCTGCGTCATCTGCGACAGCACACCGTAGGTCGCGCCGACATCGGTCGTCTCGTTGAGCGGCGGCAGCACGAGGATCGAGCGCGGCTGGCTCTTCTTGAAGGCCGTGTAGTCGGGGCGTTTGACGGGCTGCGCGCACGCGCTCAACAGCGCGACGATCGACAGCACGGACAGCAGCTTGAATGAAAGTGTCTTGATCATGGCAGGCACGTCACTGTTTGGCGGGAGTCGGATCGGCATTCTTCTGGCCGGCGATCGTCTGGCCGGCGGCCGACGGATTCGCGGCCTTCGCGGCCTTCGCATCGCCGGCTTTCTTCTTCATCAGGAAATCCATGAACGACGCGGATTCCGGAAAGAGCGCCTTCTCGGCCTGGAATTCCTGCCCGGCCTGCTGTTCGCCGCCGACGCTCGCGTAGAGCATCCCGAGATGCGCATGGAAGCCCGGCGGCGGCGTCTTGCCCTTCGCGCGGATCTCCTGCAGCGCCTTTTCGAGCGCGTCGATCTGCTCCTGCGGGGACTTCTGCCCCTTGAAGTATTCGTACACCTGCGGCTGATAGCCGTTCCATTGATAGAGCGGCGGCGTGGTCGGCGCCGCGCAGCCCGCGAGCAGCATGACGGCCGCCGTCGCCGGCAGCCAGATTCCCCGTTTCATGGTCTTGTCTCTTCTGGTTGATGAATGATTCGTCGCGCCGAACTGCGCACGGCGCCTATTGCGGCACCTTCAGCGTGCCCGCGTCGACCTGCTCGACGAGGTGGTTCACGGCCTCCTGGATCGCGAGGTCCAGCACCTTGCCGTTGAGCGTCGAGTCGTAACCAGCCGTGCCGCCGAAGCCGATCACTTCGCGGTTCGACAGGCTGAACTCGCCCGCGCCCTGGCTCGACGCGACGACTTCCGACGTCGTCGTGTCGACGATGTTCAGGTTGACCTTCGCATACGCGACCTGCGTCTTGCCGCGGCCGAGAATGCCGAACAGCTGGTGATCGCCGACGTCCTTGCGGCCGAACTCGGTCACGTCGCCGGTCACGACGTAGTTCGCGCCCTTCACCGCCTGCGCCTTCTTCATGAAGCCGGCTTCCTGCTTGATCTCGTCGAGGTTCTCGCGATCGAGCACGTTGAAGCGGCGGCTCTGCTGCAGGCGCGTGACGAGGATCGTCTTCGCCTGTCCGCCGAGGCGGTCGATGCCGTCCGAGAAGATGCCGCGCATGTAGCTCGAGCGGTTGTCGAACTTGCCGACGGCGATCGCGACGGGCTTGCCCGCATACGGTTTCTGCGCGCTGCTCACCGCCGGCACGTCGAGCGTGCGCGACGACTCGGTCGCGCAGCCGGACAGCGCCGCGACGAGCGCCGCCGCCACGAGAACGGTGCGTCGTGTCTGAATGTTCACTGCTGGTCTCCTTACGTGAAAAGATTGCCCGGAGCGGCACGCCGGCTTGCCGACGAACCGGCGGTCGATGCGGTGATCGAAGCGGCCGGGGCGCGCATCGGCGCGCGCGACTTCATCGCCCGGACGGCGATGGAGATGGCGGCATGCGAAGGGAAAGTGCACGCAACTGACGTGTTGCGGCGAGACGCGCACGCGCGGCGCATGGATCGACGACCCCGCTTGCGCCGGCTACCGCGTGATTCTGGTTACTGCGCTGTTGATCGCGCATGATCGGCCCCGTATATGATTTTGGCCGATCATACCAAGCCTGATTATCGAGACGGGGTTTCTTTAGAAGAATTGACGATCTTTACAAATCGCCGCGGGTCCATCGCGCGTCACACGCCAGCGGAGCGTGCGCGGCACGCCCGCGCCGGCCCGCGAGCCGGCGCGCCGCTGGCGGTCAGTCGGCCACCTTCTGCCGCATCGTCACGAACTCCTCGGCCGCGGTCGGGTGAATGCCGATCGTGTCGTCGAATTGCGCCTTCGTCGCGCCCGCGCGAATCGCGATCGCGATGCCCTGGATGATCTCGCCCGCGTCGCGGCCGACCATGTGCGCGCCGATCACGCGCTGGCTGTCGCGCGCGACCACCAGCTTCATCAGCGTGCGCTCGTCGCGGCCCGACAGCGTGTGGCGCAGCGCCTTGAAGGACGTGCGATAGATGTCGACTTCGCCGTGCACGCGACGCGCATCGGCCTCGGTCAGGCCGACCGTCGCGACCTCCGGCTGGCTGAACACGGCCGACGGGACGTAATCGTGATCGGCCGCGACGCGCGCGCCGCCGAACAGCGTGCGCGCGAGCAGCGCGCCGTCGCGCGTCGCCACCGGCGTGAGCTGCGGCCGCGACGTGACGTCGCCGAGCGCATGGATCGAAGGCACCGACGTCGCCGAATACGCATCGACCGCGATCGCGCCGCGCGCGTCGAGCAGCACGCCCGCGCGTTCGAGCCCGAGCCCTTCGACGTTCGGCACGCGGCCGGTCGCATAGAGCACCGCGTCGTACGGCCCGTGCTGCGCGTCGCCCACGTGCACGGAGAGCGTGCCGTCGTCCGCGCGCGCGATCGACTCGACCACCGCGCGCGCGTGGATCGCGACGCCCTGCTTCGTCATTTCGTCGGTGAGGAACTGGCGCACGTCGTCGTCGAAGCCGCGCAGGATCTTCTCGCCGCGATAGAACAGATCGACCTGGCTGCCGAAGCCGTTGAAGATGCCGGCGAACTCGACCGCGATATAGCCGCCGCCGACCACCGCGATGCGCTTGGGGCACGTCGGGAGCGACAGGGCCTCGCGCGACGTGATCGCATGCCCGATGCCGGGACGGTGCGGCAGCGCCGGCCGCGAGCCGGTCGCGATCGTGATGTGGCGCGCGCGGATGGTGCGCTCGCCGATCGCGACCGTATGCGCGTCGACGAGGGTCGCGCGTCCTGCGTGCATCGCGACGCCGGATTGCCGCAGCAGGTCGATGTAGATGTCGCTGAGCCGGTTGATCTCGCGATCCTTCGCGGCGATCAGCGCGGACCAGTCGAGCGTGCCGGCGCCGAAGGTCCAGCCGAAGCCCTTCGCATCCTCGAGTTCGTGCGGATAGTGCGAAGCGTAGACGAGCAGCTTCTTCGGGATGCAGCCGCGCAGCACGCAGGTGCCGCCGATCTGCTCTTGTTCCGCTATGCCGACGCGCGCACCGTATGACGCCGACATCCGGGCGAGCCTCACGCCGCCGGAGCCGGCCCCGATGACGAACAGGTCGTAGTCGAAATCCATCGCAAGCCCTCATCGCAGTTCGGATGACGGCACGATAGCAAGATTCGGGAATTCGTGCGGAACGTGGCGGCGCAGGACGCGCGCCATAAAAAACGGCGAGAGACGTCGCCTCTCGCCGGTCAAACCGGCTGCCGGGTGTGCCATGCGTCACCGATCGACCACATGCCCGGCCTGCCGGCCGCGCGGCACCGGTCCGCCCGGATGCGCGAACGGCGCACCCGCGGCGGGACCAGCCGCCTTGCTCAGGCCTGCGACGTGTCGCTGCCGTCCGTCGCCTGCGTATCGTCTGCCTGCTGCGGCTGCTCTTCCTTCTTCTCGAGCATGCCTTCGATCGCCTCGGCGCCCTTGAAGCCGGCGACGGCCGCCGCCGCCTTGGTCAGCAGGCCCGCATCCGGATCGAGCTTCTCCGCCGCCTCGACGGCTGCCACTGCGCCAGCGATTTCACCCACGGTGTTCAGGATACCCATCGTCATCCCCTTTCAAGAAAATCGTGAGCGCATCGTCCCACGAAAAAAAACCGGCGGACCGTGTTTGTCATCACCGGATACACAAGTTACGCACCAGGCCGGCCGCACGCGAAACGCGCGCCGGAACGACGCCCGCGCGTGCGTTTCGGCACGCGGCGGACCCTGCACGCAGCGTAGCGGAATCGCTTCGCGCGCACTGTCAAAGTATGTTCTGGAATGCCGACGGAACCCTTACGGGCGGCGCGTTCCCGATGGAGCAATCGCTGAATGGTCGTCCGCGCGCAGGAAGGCGCATGGCGAAAAAAAGAGGCTCCTTCCTGGAGCCTCTTCGATGCGCGCCGAACCGGGGCCGGCGCACGCGTTGACGATTTTCGTCAGAAGATATTGCGCAGGCCGATCGCGATGCCGGTCTGGTTGCTGCGACCCGGCAGCTCGACGTTCGCCGCGCCGTTCGTCTTGTTGAAGTCGACCGTGCCGTAGACTTCCGTGCGCTTGCTGAGCGCGTATTCGGCGATACCGACGATCGCGTAGCGGTTGCCGCTCGCGAGCGTGCCGTTCGCGGTCATCGCGTTGCGCATGTGGTCGTAGTAGAACGCGCCCGTCAGCGTCAGCGGCGTGCTGACCTGCCAGCTCACGCCTGCGAACGGACCGTCGTCGATCCGGCCCGTGCCCTTCGCGACCGGGATCGACTGCTGCGCGAGCAGGCTGTCGACGAAACCGGTGTCGTCCTTCGAGCGCAGGTAGCCCGCATAGATCTTCGCCTTGCTGAACGCATACACGACGTTCGCGTGGTAGATCGTCTGCTTGCGTGCGGAGTTGTCGCTGTTCTGCTGCGCGCCGGCCGCGATGCTGAGCGGGCCCATCACGTACGACAGCGACACGCCCCATGCATTGCCCTTGCCGAGCGAGCCCGGGATCTGGCCCGAGAAGCCGCCCGCGCCGGTCGATTCGTAGTTGGTGCCCGTCGAGTACATCGCCTTCGCGGTCAGGCCCGCGAACGTGCCCGTGTACTTGATCTGGTTGTCCGCATACAGGCCGCCGCCGAGTGCGACCGGCAGCCAGGCATTTTCGAGGTAGTTGCCGACCGTCAGCGGATCGTAGGTGTCCGACAGCAGGTCGAACAGCGGCGTCTTCTGGCGGCCGAGGGTCACCGTGCCGTACGGGCTGTCCAGGCCGACGTATGCCGCACGGTTGAACAGGCGGCCGCTGTCGGCGAATGCGCCGTTCTGCAGGTTCACGCCGCTTTCGAGCTTGAACACGGCCTTCAGGCCGCTGCCGAGGTCTTCCGTGCCGTAGATGCCGAAGCGGCTGTTGGTGATCGCGCCGTTGGACATCGACAGCAGGCCGTCGTTCTTGGCGTTCGCGTTGGTCAGGTAGCGAACGCTGACGTCGGCGACGCCCCACAGCGTGACCGAGCTTTGTGCTGCTGCGTACTGGCTGGCGAAGGCCAGCACCGCGCCCCCTGCGATGGCTGCGAGCCGGGTGGTCTGCTTCATGAGCTTTCCTTTTTGTAGGTGTCTCCATTCATGGCCGGCCGCGTGCGCAGCCGGGTGGCGATCGCGCACGCTCATGGCGCGCGCGATGTGGGCTGAATCATAAGACCAGTGCGCACGCTGAAAGAAATTGAAACGCGCGGTCGCGCGCGATTGTCGCCCTGGAACAACGTTTCCCGCGCCGGGGTTGCTGCCGTTGCTGCCGTGAGCGGCGGTGCCCCCGTTGCCGGCCTCCCCATCGCCACTGTCACGCCCGCCGCCCGCGCGCCGCCGCGCCCGCCGCACGATCTCCGCGAACGCACCGGCGAGCAGCAACACGGCGCCCCACAGCGCGACGTCCGGCATGAGCCGCGTCACGAGGCCGCCGACCACCGCGCCGGCCAGGAAGCAGAAGCTGATCGTCGCGAGCAGCGCCGAATCGTGCAGCGCGCCCGCGTTGTAGCGCGGAATCAGCCCGACGAACAGCTTCTGCGCGGCGCGCCGCAGGTTGCCGGTCGTCATCACCGACGTGTACGACAGTTCCTCGAGATGAGTGAACGACAGCGTCTGCAGCGTCGCGACGAACGAGATCCCGGGAATCAGCCACGCGCTCGACGCGCCGACGAGCCCGCTCGCGGCGACGCCGAGAAACGCGATCTCGACGATCAGGCTCGCGAACGCGGTGTGCCGCATCCAGCCGCGCTGCGCGGCGAGACCGAGCAGGTGCGCGACGAACACCGCGACCACGAAACCGCCGAGCGGCGGCACGTGATGCAGCGCGGCCGCCCATTCGCCGGCCGACACGTTGATGCCGAGCAGCGCGACGTTGCCGGTCATCGTGTTCGCGAACACGTGGCCGTGACCGACGTACGTGTACGCGTCGAGATAGCCGCCGGACAGCGTGAGCAGCGCGGCGACGGTGAGATTGCGGCTGGCGCCGTCGAGATCCATCAGGCCTCCCGTGAAGAGTCGCGCCAGTATCGCGCACGGGAGGCCGGTTGTGCGCCGCTCACTGGCCGATGCCGGTGAGCCCGATCAGCGCGCCGGCCGCGAGCAGCCACAGCGGATGGATGCGCGTGCGCCACGCGAGCACCGCGCATGCGGCGGTGATGCCCCACTGGATCGCGGTGCGGTTCGACGCTTCCGAGATCAGCACCGCGCTGGCCGCGACGAGCCCGGCCGTGACCGGCATCAGCCCCTGTTGCACGTAGCGGCGCCACGGCCGGTCGCGAAAGCGTTCCCACGCGTGCAGCGCGAGCACCGTGACGATCGACGACGGCCCGAACTTCGCGATCGATGCGACCAGCAGCCCGGCCCAGCCGGCCACATGCCAGCCGACCAGCGGCACGATCATCATGTTCGGCCCCGGCGCGGCCTGCGCGAGCGCGAACAGCGCGGTGAACGCGTGCGCGCTCATCCAGTGGTGCACGTCGACGACCTGCCGCTGCATCTCCGGCAGGATCGTGTTGCCGCCGCCGAATGCGAGCAGCGACAGCTGGCTGAAGATCGTCGCGATCGCGATCAGCGTGTCGTTCATGACCGGCCTCCGTCGCGCACGGCGGCGCGCCGCGGTGCCGGCGTCTCGCGGCGCCGCGACGCGAGCCAGATGCTCACCGGCGTCAGCACCAGCATCGCGCTCAGGAGCGGGATGCGCAGCACCGCGATCGCGGCGAACGCGAGGACCGCGATGCCCGCCGCCGTGCGCGGCGCGTGCAGCAGCGGCGTCGCGACCTTCACGGCCATCGCGACGAGCAGGCCCGCGGCCGCGGCGGCGAGCCCGCCGAACAGGTGCTGCACGCGCGGATCGCCCTGCGTCTTCGCATACAGCACGCCGAGCCCGACGACCACGAGCGTCGGGCCGGCGATCAGCCCGAGAATGCCGGCGAACGCGCCCGCGACGCCGCGAAAGCGCATGCCGACGGCGACCGACAGGTTGATCACGTTGCCGCCCGGCAGGAACTGGCACAGCCCGAGCAGATCGGTGAATTCGTCGGCGGTGAGCCATTTGCGGTCGTCGACGATCGTGCGCCGCGCGAACGGCAGCGCGCCGCCGAACGACATCAGGCCGAGCGACAGCAAGCCGGTGAACAGCTCGGCGAGGCCGACACGGCGTGGAGGCGCGGCAGGCGGCGGAGAAACGGATTGCATGGGGCTCCTCATCAAACGATGCCCCGAGGTTACCGCCGCGCGGCACGCCGGCAAAACGATTTTATCGGCGCGTCCTTGTGATCTAGAATCACAAGCATGGCACGCGATCTCCCGCCCTTTTCCGCGCTTCGGGCCTTTGAAGCAGCGGCACGACATGAAAGCTTCAGCGCCGCCGGCGACGAGCTGCATGTGACTCATGGTGCCATCAGCCGGCAGATCGCCGGGTTCGAGGCGTGGCTCGGCAAGCCGGTGTTCCACCGCTACGGCAAGCGCGTGAAGCTCACCGACGAAGGCCGCCGCTATCTGGATACCGTCCGCGCCGCGTTCGACAGCATCGCGCTCGCCACCGAGCAACTGCGCAACACCGGTGCCGCGCGCGTGCTGCGCATCAATGCGCTGCCGACCTTCGCGATGAAATGGCTGCTGCCGCGCCTGTCGCGGTTCCAGCGCGACGTGCCGAACGTCGAGCTGAAGCTGTCCACGTCGAACGCGCCGCTCGATGCGCTCGACGGTTTCGACGTCGCGATCCGCCGCGGCCCCGGCCACTGGCCGAACTGCACGAGCGGCCACTTCCTCGACGAAAGCGTGATTCCGGTCTGCAGCCCCGCGCTGCTCAAGCGCGCGCCGATCGCCCGCGCGGACGATCTCGCGCGGCACGTGCTGCTGCATTCGGACACGCGGCCGGAAGGCTGGCGCGACTGGTTCGCGGCGGCCGGCGTGACGATGAAGGGGCGCAAGCGGCAGTCGTTCGACCACTTCTACCTGGCGCTGCAGGCGGCCGTCGACGGGCTGGGCGTCGCGCTCGGCCCGCTGCCGCTGATCGACGACGAGCTCGCGAGCGGGCGTCTCGTGATGCCGCTCGACGGGCCGCGCATCGCGACACGCAGCTACTGGTGGATCGCGCCGCGCGCGCCGGCCGACGATCCGCTGGTCGCGCAGTTCTGCGCGTGGCTGGAAGCGCTGGGGAATGCGAACGGATGACGCGCGCCGCGTCGCCGCTACCCGATCGAAACGACGCGGCGTGCCGCCTCACGTCCCCGTCCGCGTTGCAGGAATGAAACCGATCCGCGCGCAACACCCGCGATTCCCCTGCGGAATCGATGTCGCGCGCCCCTGCGTTTCCCCGTCGTTCCCGTCACCGCACGTCAGGCCTGGCCTGCGGCCGACCGGCCCACCGCCGCGCGTTTCAGCGCTGAAACATTTTCGCGTGCGCCACCTTGCACCGGCGTCACGCGGCCCCCGCCGAGCCCCTGTTTGCGCGGAAGTCCGCGTGCTGGCCCGTTGCTTGCTGAGGGAGCCGTGCAGACAACGAACCCTGCACGGGCGAACGCCCCGATGCAGGTGACAAACATTCATCCAGCGGGTCGGGGGAAATCATGTCGAAACTCATATCGGCCGTTACACGGCTGCTGTCCTGCATCACTGCCGCTGTTGCGCATCCGCTGATGCCGACGGCGCGACTTCGCACCGTCGAGATCCGCTGCGCCGACACGGTCCACAACAGAACACGACGTCACGACACCGTGATCCGGTAAGCGAAATCCGCAGCCCCGGCGCCGCGGCTCACACCACCGGCCCCGGCTCCTTTTCCTTGCGCAGGATCGCGTACAGGATGATCGCGCCGAACGTCGCGGTACCGATCCCGCCGAGCCCGAAGCCGCCGATCTTCAGCGAGAAGTCGCCGGCGCCGAGCACCAGCGTGACGGCCGCGACGATCAGGTTGCGGTTGTCGGAGAAGTCGACCTTGTTGACGACCCAGATCCGCGCGCCCGTCACCGCGATCAGCCCGAACACGACGATCGACACGCCGCCGAGCACCGGGCCCGGAATCGTCTGGATCACCGCGCCGAACTTCGGCGAGAAGCCCAGCCCGATCGCGATCAGCGCGGCGACCGCGAACACGAGCGTCGAATAGATCCGCGTGACGGCCATCACGCCGATGTTCTCCGCATAGGTGGTCACGCCGGTGCCGCCGACGCTGCCCGACACGATCGTCGCGAGCCCGTCGCCGATGAACGCACGGCCGACGTAGCGGTCGAGGTTGGTGCCCGTCATCGCGCTGACGGCCTTGATGTGGCCGAGGTTTTCCGCGACCAGGATCACCGCGACCGGTGCGAGCATCAGCATCGCGTGCGGATCGAACACCGGCGCGCGAAAGCTCGGCACGCCGAACCACGCGGCATGCGCGACGATCGAGAAATCGACCGGCTTGCCGAGGCCCATCCCGTTGGTCGCGATCGCATAGATCACGTAGGCGATCACCAGCCCGACGAGGATCAGCAGGCGCTGCATCATCCCGCGCGCGAACACCGCGACGCCGCCGACGCACAGCACCGTGACGAGCGCCATCACCGAGTCGAAGGTCGATGCCGACACACCCTTGACCGCGATCGGCGCGAGGTTCAGCCCGATCACCGCGACCACCGCGCCGGTGACGACGGGCGGCATCAGCGTCTCGATCCAGCGCGTGCCGATGGCCTGCACCAGCGCGCCGAGCGCGACGTATACGACGCCGCACGCGACGATCCCGCCGAGCGCGACCGGGATGTTCGGGTTCGGGCCGCTGCCGCCGTAGCCCGTCACCGCGATCACGAGGCCGATGAACGCGAAGCTCGAGCCGAGGTAGCTCGGCACGCGGCCGCCGACCAGCACGAAGAACAGCAGCGTGCCGATACCCGACATGAAGATGCACAGGTTCGGGTCGAAGCCCATCAGCAGCGGCGCGAGCACGGTCGAGCCGAACATCGCGACGACGTGCTGCACGCCCATCGCGATCATCTGCGGCCACGCGAGGCGTTCGTCGGGGCCGACCACGCGCGAGACCGCGCCGGTCGGTTGCACCCGCCAGCGCGGGAAGTAGGAATCGGACATGGGGAAAAGGGCTCCTGTCGTACGCCGGCTGCGGGACGGTGCGCCGGTCTGAAATCTGGCGCGAGTTTACGGAGCGGAAATGGGGCTGGCAAGCGCGAACCGCCGGCGCGGCGGCCGTGCCTGCCGGACCGGTATCGGAGCGAGCATCGGAGCGGCGCGACCGCATCGGCGGCAGTCGGCCGGCGCACCGCGCGATGTAAGCGTGCGCTCACATCGCGGCGGGCGCCGCGGGGATCACGGATTGATGTACTGGAACAGCGACAGGTTCTGCAGCTGCACGTAGGCCTTCTGCGCGCCGGTCAGCGCGTTCTGGACCTGCAGGTACTGGCTGATCGTCGTGACCATGTTGGTGCTGGTGAGATCCGTCAGGTTGCTGGTCGTCTGCAGCGACGCGGTCTGATTGACGGCCTGCATCGCCTTGACCTCCTGCTCGCGGCCGCCGACCGACGCCTGGATCGTCGTCACGTTGCGCATCGTGTTGCCGAGCTTGATCGAGCCCGTCATCAGCGCGTTCGACAGTGACGCGCCCGCGACGGCGTTACCTGTGACCGGCGTCTTCAGCGCCGCGATCATCGAGTCGAGCGTGGAGAACACGTCGGCGCCGCCGGTCGCCTGCGGGCCGGGCGTCACGGCGAACGTGTCGCCGGCGGTCGGCGTACCCGACACGGCCACCGTCATCCCGCCGCCGAGCGCGATCGACGAGCCGGCCGTGTACGCCTGCGCGGGCGTGGTGGTCGGCGGCTTGGCCGAATTGTCGGTCACCGTGTAGGTCGGCGCGGCGGCGGTGCCGCCGAACGTGATCGAGAACTGGTGGCCGTTGGTCGCGGCCGCCGGGTTCGTGACCGTCACCGCGGTGATCGTGCCGGTGCCCAGGTTGCCGGCGCCGGCCGACGGCACCGGTGCGCTGCCGAGCGACGGCACCGACATGAACACCGCCGAACCGGTGTCGCCCTGCGACACGCTGCTCGAATCTGCGATCTGCACGTCGCGCGTGCCCGAGTCGCCGACGTAGCTGACGCTGCCGTTCGGACTGCTCGTGAACGGCGCCGACGAATTGTTCAGGCCGGCGAACAGGTAGTTGCCGGCACCGTCGTTCGAGTTCGCGAGCGTCATCAGCTGGTCGCGATAGCCTTGCAGCTGGGTCGCGAGCGCCGAGCGGTCGCTGTCGGCCAGCGAGCCGTCGCCCGCGCGCACGACGAGCGTCTGCACGCTGGTCAGCACGCTGCTCACGCTCTGCAGCGCCTGGTCCTCGGCCTGCAGCGACGCGAGCGCCGTGGTCTGGTTGGTCGCGTACTGCGACAGCGTCGCCGACGTCATCGACAGCTGCACGGCCTGCGCGGCGCCGACCGGGTTGTCGGCCGGCGTCTGCAGGCTCACGCCGCTCGAAATCTGCTGGTACAGCTGCGCGAGCTGCGCCTGCTGGTCGTTCATCTGTGAAACGTTCAGCTGGAAGAACTGGGCGCTGGAAATCCGCATCGCTTCTATCCCTCGAATCCGGTCAGTTGAACAGGCCGAGCACGGTCTGGAACAGCGTCGCCGCCGTCTGGATCACTTTCGCGTTCGCCTGGTAAAGCTGCTGGTACTGCATCAGGTTCGCCGCTTCCTCGTTCTGGTTCACGCCCGACACCGACTGCTGCGCGCTCGTGATCTGGCCGACGAGCGAAGTCTGCGCGGCGCTCGACGACTTCAGCTGACTCGCCGTATTGCCGATCGCGTTCACGTAGTTCGCATACGCGCCGGTCAGCGTCGTCGTGCCGCCGCCGAGCGACTTCGCGCTGACGAGCTGCGACAGCGCAAGCGCGTTGGAGCCGTCGCTGGTGCCGCCCGCGTACGGTCCGATCGTGAACGTGTCGCCGTCCGACGGCGCGCCGGACAGCGTGACGGTCACGCCGTTCATCACGCCCGACGGCGCCGGCTGCGTGGTGCTCATGATCGTCAGCTTCGCGCCGGCCGACGCGTCGTACGGCACGCTGTCGGTCGGGCTCGTGATCGTCACCGAGGTCGGCGGCGTACCCGCGATCGTCACCGTGGTGCCGGCCGGGAAGCCCGACAGCGACTTCGATGCCGCGTCGTAGCTCAGCTTGGTCGGCGTGGTCGGCACCTGATAGCCGGCGCTCACCGCGCCCTGCGCGATCTTGCCGGTGCCGATGTTGGTGCTCGATGCCGCCGCGACCACCGGCGACGCGGCCGCGATCGCCGAGCCGCTCGTCGTCGCGAGGCCGAAGCCGGTCAGCGCGCCGCGCGTCGGCAGCACGGTGAACTGGTCGCCGGCATTCATCGCGCCGGACGAGAACGAGAAGTTCAGCCCGCCGAGCGAGACCGGCATCGGCCCCGCCTTCTGGTCGACCACCGACCCGCTCGCGCGGTCGGTCAGCGTGTAGTTCGTGCCGTCGTACGACAGCGTGTAGTCGCTCGTCGTCGGCTGCGACGCGTTGGCGAACGAGACGGACAGCGCCGCGTTGCCGGTATTGCCCTGGTTCGAATAGACGGTCGGGTTCGCCACCGTGAACAGGTTGCCGCCCGGATTGCCCGCCAGGTCGACGCCGAGCGCGTTCTGCGCGTTGACCTGCGCGGCGAAGCTGGTCGCGAGCGCGCCGAGCTGCGCCTGCGCGGGGTCGAGCGTCTGGCGGCGGAACGCGAGCAGGCCGCCGAGCGTGCCGCCCGACAGCGACGCATCCGGCAGCGCCTGGTTCGGGCCCGGCGGATTCGCGCCGGCGATCCCCTGCGACACGACGGTCAGCTCGCTCGGATCGGACGACGACGTGACGGTCGCGAGCTGGTAGCTCTTGTCGGCGAGGACGAGCGGCTGGCCGCCCGCGAGGAACACGCTGTAGCCGCTGTCGTTGCGCACCACCTGCACGCCGGCGAGGCTCGACAGGTTCGACACCGCGAGGTCGCGCTGGTCCATCAGCTGGTTCGGCGGCTGCCCCTGGCTGCTCGCCGCCGAAATCTGCTGGTTCAGCTGCGCGATCTGCGCGGTGTACGTGTTGATCTGCGACACGGTGCTGGTGAGCTGCGTGTTGACGCTCTGGCGCAGCGCGTCGTATTGCTGGCCGGCCGCCTTCAGCTGGTCGCCGAGAATCTGCGCGTTGCTGACCGCGGTCTGCCGCACCGACGGATCGGACGCGTTGTTCGCGACGTTCTGCAGCCCGGTGAAATAGCTGGTGATCGCGGTCGAGATGCCGGCCGTCGGGCTGCCGACGTAGTTGTTCAGCTGCGCGACGAGCGAATACCACGTCGACAGCGCGCCGCCCTGCGACTGCGCGCTGTTCAGCTGGTCGTTCAGGTACTGGCTGTACTGCCGCTGCACGGTGACGGTGTTCACGCCCTGCGGCATGTAGCCGCTCGCCGTGTACTGGCCGCTCGCCTCGGCATAGACCGGGCGCTCGACCGAATAGCCGGGCGTCGCGGCGTTGCTGATGTTCTGGCCGGTCGTCGTGAGGCCCCAGAGCGCGGCATTGAGGCCGCTGACACCGAGGTTCATGAGTGAGTTGGACATGCGCGATCCTGATGAGCCGGCCGCGCTGCGGCCGCCGGGTTGCGTGACTCCCGTTATAACGGCCGCGGATCGGAAAAATTGAGGGAAAAATGCGCATGCGGCGCGCGCATGCGCGTCGTCTGGCGAGCGGCCCGGCGAACGCTGCCGGCGCCGGTGCGAAAGCGGCCCCGAGCGGAGCCGCGAACGGATGCGTCAGGCCCGCGCGAGCGAGCGGCGCTTCATCTCGAGCTGCGTGATCAGGCGCTGCAGCGTGTTCTCCGCGCTGCCCGGCAGCGACATGAAGCGAAAGCCGAGCTGGTAGCGGCGCGAGCCGTTCGGCATCTGGGTCGAACGCTGCGACACGAGCTGCAGGTCGAGCGACAGCTTGCCGTGGCCGTTCAGCTCGAGCTCGACGCCCGGCAGCAGCGTGCCGACATCGAGCGCCTCGACGCGCTCGTCGGCGGTCCGCAGGCCGACGCCGCCGAGCGACAGGTTATGCACCTCGAACATGAAGCCCTCGCCGTCCGGCAACCGGCCGCGGCACAGGAACGGATCGACGATCGGTGCATCGACGCGAAAATACTCGCGGCGCTGGATGCACATCAGCACGTCGGGGAAATCGGCGACGAACGCAGGCAGCCCCTCGTAGCGCGTCTCGCGCGGCGTGTTCGTGGTGAATTCGACGCGCACGCCTTCCGGCGCGGCCGCGAAGGTGCAGTGCGACGCGCCGAGGATGCCGGCGTTCTGCTCGGACAGCGCGCCCCAGTCGAACGTGAACGTGCGCGCGCCGACGTCGACCTCGAGCAGGCGCGTGACGAGCTGGCCGCCCGGGTACTGGACGGTCAGGAAGTCGCCCCGGTTCACGAGGTTGCGCAGCTGCACGCCGATCTCCAGCGGATTGCGGCGGGCGTAGTCGGGCCCGGAATGGCCCGCATCCAGGCTCGGATCGGTCGACGTTTCGATATTCATGGCTAGCCGGTTTTCTTTTCAGGGCGCCCGGGCGACCGGTGCGCAGTAAAACCGGGCCAGAACATGGCCCGGTTACAGGTCTCTCACACTTAGCGGCAGTGCTCACCGAAAGTTTAGATCGAAACGCCGGTATTTTTCGCGCAAACGTTGAAAACCGCGCGCGGCGGGATGCCGGGCGCGGTCCGTAAGGCAACAGAAATGTCGGCAGGCGGGCCGTTGCGCCCCTGCCCCGTCAGCCGATCTGCTGCATGATCGAGATCAGCTTCTTCGCGTAATTCGGGTCGGTCGCGTAACCGGCCTTCTGCATTCCGTGCGCGAAACCCTCGACGCTGCGGCTCGCGCTGAGCACGCCCGCGTAACGCGGGTTGTTCTTCAGCAGGTTCGCATAGTCGGTCATCGCGTGCTCGTACGAGTCGTACGCGCGGAATTTCGCGACCACGCGGCGCGGCGTGCCGTTCACGTATTCGGTCGTCAGCGCCGACACCGTGCGGCCCGTCCAGCCCTTGTTCGCCTTGATGCCGAACACGTTGTAGCTTGTCGAGCCGTCGCTCGCGCGGATCTCGCGCTTGCCCCAGCCCGATTCGAGCGCGGCCTGGCCGACGATGAAGCGCGCCGGGATGCCGGTGGTCGCGCTCGCCGCCTGCGCCGGGCCGGCGAGCCGGTCGACGAACGCGTCGGCATCCTGCACGCCGCTCGCGCCCTTCAGCGGCGGCGTCAGCGCGCTGCCGGCCGTGTAGCCGCGCGAGCCGGCGAGCCCGCCGTTGTTCGCCGCGTTCGCGTAGGCCCGCGCCATCGCGTTCATCGCGGCGAGGCTGCCTTCGTTGCCCGACGTGCCCGAGCCGGCCGCACCCAGGCCCGCCGCGGCGAGCCCGGCCGCGCCCGCGTCGGCCGCCGTGTCGCTGCCCGTGCCCTGCCCCGCGTTGCGCAGCAGCTGCTTCATCAGCGCGTCGGCCACGCCGATCCCGCGCTTCGACATCTGCTGCGCGAGCTGCTGGTCGAGCATCGACGTGTACATCTTCGACGTGTGCGAATCGAGCAGCCCGCCGTCGGGTGACGCGTCGCGCATGCTCTTGAGCATCATCTGCGTGAACATCGCGTCGAACTGGCCCGCGACCGCCTTCGCACCGGCCTGCGGCGATTGCTTCGCCTGCGCGCGCAGCGCGTCGAAGCCCTGCACGTCGAGGGCGAAGCGCTGCGTCAGGTCGTTCGCGTTCGGAAGATTCGCCGCCATTCAGATCACCTCCAGGTCCGCGCGCAGCGCGCCGGCCGCCTTCATCGCCTGCAGGATCGACATCAGGTCCGCCGGCGTCGCGCCGAGCGTGTTCAGCGCCTTCACGACGTCGGCCAGGTTCGCGCCGGCCGTCACCATCTTGAGCGCGCCGTTGTCCTGCTTCAGCTGGATCTGCGACTGCTGCGCGACCACCGTCTGCCCGTTCGAGAACGGCCCCGGCTGCGACACCACCGGCTGCGTGTTGACGACCACCGACAGGTTGCCGTGCGCGACCGCGCAGCTTTGCAGCGTGACCATCTGGTTCATCACGATCGAGCCGGTGCGCGCGTTCAGGATCACCTTCGCGGCGGCCTTGTCCGGGCTCACGTCGAGGTTCTGCAGGCGCGCCATGAACGCGACCTGCTGCGCGGAATCCGCCGGCGCGGCGAGCTGGATCGTGCGGCCGTCGAGCGCCGTCGCGGTGCCCGGGCCGAAGCTCGAATTGACCGCGGACACGATCCGCTGCGCGGTGCCGTAGTCCATGTCGTTCAGCTGCAGCTGCAGCACGCCGTTCATCTGCGCGATCGCGTTCGGCACCGCCCGCTCGACGATCGCGCCGCCGACGATCCGGCCGGCCGCGAGCTGGTTCACCTGCACGCGGCTGCCGTTCGCACTCGCGCCCGCGCCGCCGACCGCCATGTTGCCCTGCGCGAGCGCGTACACCTGCCCGTCCGCGCCCTTCAGCGGCGTGAGCAGCAGCGTGCCGCCGCGCAGGCTCTTCGCGTTGCCGAGCGACGACACGGTCACGTCGAGCGCCTCGCCCGGCCGCGCGAACGGCGGCAGCGTCGCGGTCACCATCACGGCCGCGACGTTCTTCAGCTGCATGTTGTTCAGCGACGACGGCCCGCCGTTGGCCGAGCCGTTGTTGATCGAGATGCCGAGGTTCGCGAGCATGTTCGCGAGCGTCTGCGTCGTGAACGGCGTCTGCATCGTCTGGTCGCCCGTGCCGTCGAGGCCGACGACGAGGCCATAGCCGATCAGCGGGTTGTCGCGCACGCCCTGGATCTGCGCGAGGTCCTTCAGGCGCTCCGCGTGCGCGGGTGCCGCGCCGAGCGCGCACGCCGCCAGCACGAACGCGGCGGCGATCCGCGCGACGGCACGCGCACGGGACGACAGGCGGTGGAAAAGAGGCTGCTGCATCGTCATCACCACGGTGCGATGTTGAGGAAGAAGCGCTGCAGCCAGCCCATCGTCTCGGCTTCGTTGATGTAGCCCTTCGACGAGTATTCGATCTTCGCGTCGGCGACCTGCGTCGAATAGACGGAGTTCGCGCCCGAGATCGTGTTCGGGTTGACGACCCCCGAGAAGCGCACGAATTCGTTGCCCTGGTTGATCAGCATCTGCTTCTCGCCGCTGACCACGAGGTTGCCGTTCGGCAGCACGTTGGTGACGGTCACCGTGATCGTGCCGTTGAACGTGTTCGCCGCGCTCGCGCCGCCGGTGGCCGCGAACTTGTTGGTGCCGGCCGCCGACAGGTTCGCCTTCGCGAACAGCCCGCCGAGGAAGCCGGCCGTCGGCACGTTGAAGTCGGTGTTGCCCTGGCGGTTGGTGTTCGCGCCCGACGACTTGGTCGCGTTGATGTTCTCCGCGATCATGATCGTCAGGATGTCGCCGACGTTGCGCGGCCGCTGATCCTCGAACAGCGGCCGCCCCGCATAGCCGGGGTTGTAGATCGAGCCGGGCGCCTGCATCGACATCGGCATCGGCGGCTGCGCCGTCATCGGCTGCTGGATGATCGGGTCGCGCGGAATCTGCGCGCAACCGGCGAGCGCGGCCACCGCGACCGCGCACGCGGCGCGGACGGGGGCTGACGGGAGGAGGCGAACCTGCTTCATGGCGACGACGGGACGTTCCGGTTAGCTCTTCATCTGCGTGACGGTCTGCAGCATCTGGTCGGACGTCGTCACGGCCTTGCTGTTGATCTCGTAGGCACGCTGCGTCTGGATCATGTTGACGAGCTCCTGCACGACGTTCACGTTCGACGCCTCGACATAGCCCTGGTTGAGCACGCCCGCGCCGTTCAGGCCCGGCTGCGACACGTTCGGCGCGCCCGACGACGTGGTCTCGGCGAACAGGTTCTCGCCCTTCGCCTCGAGGCCGGCCGGGTTGATGAAGGTCGCGATCTGCAGCGAGCCGATCTGCACCGCGTTGCTCGAGCCCGGCTGCGTGACCGACACGACGCCGTCCTTGCCGATCGTCAGCGACTGCGCGTTCTGCGGCACCGTGATCGCCGGCAGGATCTGGTAGCCGCTCGACGTGACGAGCTGGCCCTGCGCGTTGGTCTGGAACGAGCCGTCGCGCGTGTACGCGTTCGTGCCGTCCGGCATCAGCACCTGGAAGAAGCCGGCGCCGTTGATCGCGACGTCCTTCGAATTGCCGGTCTGCGTGAGGCCGCCCTGCGTGTACAGGCGTTCGGTCGCGACCTGCTGCACGCCGGTGCCGAGCTGCAGGCCCGACGGCAGCTCGGTCTGCTGCGTCGAGTTCGCGCCGGGCTGGCGGATGGTCTGGTACAGCAGATCCTCGAACACCGCGCGCGACGCCTTGAAGCCGTTCGTGCTGGTGTTCGCGAGGTTGTTCGAGATCACGTCCATCTGCGCCTGCTGCGCATTCATGCCGGTGGCGGCAATGTAGAGCGAACGGTTCATGTTGAATCTTCTCCTGGGTGCGAGGGCCGGGCCGCTCAGCTGAAGTTGAGCAGCTGGTTCGCCGACTGCTCGTTCTGGTCGGCCGTCTGGATCAGCTTCGACTGCAGCTGGAACGCCCGTGCGTTGTCGATCATCGCGACCATCGCGGTCACCGGGTTCACGTTGCTGCCTTCGAGCGAATTCGGCGTGACGACCACGCTCGGGTCCGCGTCGGCCGGATTGCCGTCGGCGGTGCGGAACAGCCCGTCGTTGCCGCGCGCGAGCGTGGCCGGGTCGGGGTTCACGAGCTTCATCTGGTCGACGATCGCGACCGCCGTCGGCGGGTCGCCCGGCATCAGCGCGGACACCGTGCCGTCCTTGCCGATCGTCACTTCCGCGTTCGGCGGCACCGAGATCGGGCCGCCGTTGCCGAGCACCGGCAGGTTGCTCGCGTTGACGAGCTGGCCGTTTTCATCGACGTGCAGGTTGCCGGCGCGCGTGTACGCCTCGCTGCCGTCGGCGGTCTGCACCGACAGCCAGCCGGCGCCCTGCACGGCGACGTCGAGCGGGTTGCCGGTGCGCGTGATCGGACCCGGCGCGTAATCCGCGCCGGGCGTCGACGCGAGCACGTAGGTGCGCGTCGTCGTCGGGTCGATATTGCTGCCGTCGCCGAAATTCATCGGCACCGCGCGGTAGGTCGCGAGCTGCGCGCGAAAACCCGTCGTCGACGCGTTCGCGAGGTTGTTCGCGACGATCGCCTGCTGGTCGAGCGACTGCGACGCGCCCGTCATCGCCGTGTAGATCAGTCGGTCCATGGCTGCCGGTTATCCGCGCGTTACAGGTTGATGAGCGTCTGGTCGACGGTCTGCTGCGTCTTGATCGTCTGCGCGTTCGCCTGGTAGTTGCGCTGCGCGGTGATCAGGTTGACGAGCTGCGACGTCAGGTCGACGTTCGAGTTTTCGAGCGCGCTGCCCTGCAGCGTGCCGTGGTTCGTGCTGCCCGGCGCGGAGATCTGCGGCACGCCCGACGCGGCCGTCTCGGCGTACTGGTTGCCGCCGAGGCTGGTCAGCCCGTTCGGGTTGTTGAAGTTCGCGATCGCGATCTGGCCGAGCACCGCCGTCTGGCCGTTCGAATAGTTGCCGGTCAGCTTGCCGTCCGAGCCGATCGAGAAGGTCGTCAGCGTGCCGCTCGCGTAGCCGTCCTGCGCGAGGTTGTTCACGCCGTCCTTGCCGCCGTACTGCGTGGTGCCGGTCAGGTCGAGCGTGAGGTTCTGCGGCGTCGCCGAGCCGTCGGTGGTCGGCACGCTGAACTGGAACTGGCCGAGCGATGCGGTCGGCGCGGCCGGCGTGCCCGTCGTCGTGCTCTGGATCGCGCCCGACGTGTCGAACGTGACCGTGCCGAGGTCGGTCGCGGTGCCGCCCTGCACGCCCGCATACGCTTCCCACGTGCCGGCCGCCGACTTCACGAAGTACATGTTGACCGCCTGCGAGCCGCCGAGCGAATCGTACACCTGGACCGACGTCGAATAGTTGTAGGTCGTGGTGTCGGTCGGGTCGAACGGCGTCTTGGCCGGCACCGTGTCCTGCGAGTTCAGGTTGAACTGGCCGGTGATCCTGGTCGTCGGGGTCGGCGCGATGTTGGTCGTCGGCGCCTGCAGCGGCACGGTCTGCGCGGTGTTCACCACGCCGTTCTTGCCGGCCGCGTAGCCCATCAGGTTCGCGCCCGCCGAGTTGACGATGAAGCCGTTCTTGTCGCGCTGGAACGTGCCGTCGCGCGAGTACGTCGTCACGCCGTTGTTCGACATCTGGAAGAAGCCGTTGCCGTTGATCGCGACGTCGAGCGACGAGTTCGTCGTGTTGATCGTGCCCTGGCCGAACTGCTGCTGCACCGATGCGAGCGTCGTGCCGATCCCGATCTGCGTGTTGACCGACGTCGCGATCGAGTTCGCGTACATGTCGGAGAACTGCGCGGTGCTCGACTTGAAGCCGACCGTGTTCGCGTTCGCGATGTTGTTGCCGATCACGTCGAGCGCGTTCGATGCGCCGGCGAGGCCGCTCAGACCCTGTTGATAACCCATTTCGGTCTCCGTTTTCGAGAAAGCTGGATCAGTTGCTGGTGGTCGTGCCGCCGGACGACGACGACGCGGTGTTCGGGAAAATCGACGCGACCTGGGTCAAGCCCACCGTCGTGCCGTTCGACAGCACGAGCCCCGCCGTGCCGTCGGCCTGCTTGATCACGCTCTGTACCTGCGCGGCCGCGAGCACGGTCGGCGCGTACGTCTTGCCGTCGCTGCCCGTGTACTGCGCGCTCACGGTGTACTTGCCGTCCGGCAGCGCGTTGCCGGCCGTATCCGTCGGCGTCCAGTTGAACGGCACCGTGCCGGCCGACTGCTGGCCCGCGTTGATCGTGTTCACGACGGCGCCCGCGCTGTTCTTCACGGTGATCGTCAGGTTCGACACGTCGCTCGTGAGCGACACGCCGAACGGCGACGCCGCGCCGCTCTTCACCGCGACGCTGTTGCCCGGCGCGAGCACGTTCGTGCCGATCAGCAGCGCGGCCTGCGTCTGCTGGCCGGCCGCGAGCTGCGTCGACAGCGACGTGAGCGACGTATTCAGCTGCGCGATGCCGCTCACGGTGTTGATCTGCGCGAGCTGCGACGTCATCTGCGAGCTGTCGACCGGGCTCGTCGGATCCTGGTTCTGCAGCTGCGTGACGAGCAGCTTCAGGAACGTCGCCTGCAGGTCGCTCGCCGAGGTGCCGGTCGTCGACACGTTGTTGGTGTTCATCGTGTCGGTCGGCAGGGTCGACACGTTGGTGCCGCTGCTGCCGATCGTCGTGCTGGAGGAAGTCATCCTGGGTAGCCTTGTGTCGAAACGGTCGGGTCTGGGCCCGGGTGTGGAAGGTCGCTCGGCGCGCGGCTTACGTGCCGATCGTCAGCGTCTTGAGCATCAGCGTCTTCGCGGTGTTCAGCGTCTCGACGTTGGCCTGGTACGAGCGCGACGCCGAGATCATGTTCACCATCTCCTGCACCGGATCGACGTTCGGCATCTGCACGTAGCCGTTCGCGTCGGCGGCCGGGTTCGCCGGGTCGTAGGTCGACTTCATCGGCGACGGATCGTCGACGACCTTCGTCACGCGCACGCCGCCCACGCCCTGGCCGGACGCGGTGCGCGCGCCGCCCATCGGGTCGGTCGCGAACACGACCTGCTTGGCCTTGTACGGCTTGCCGTCGGGGCCGGTCGCGCTGTCGGCGTTCGCGAGGTTCGACGCGGTGACGTTCAGGCGCTGCGATTGCGCGGACAGCGCCGAACCGGCGACGCCGAAGATGTTCATCAACGAGGGCATGGAGGCTCCTGGTGCTTGTGCTCGGGTTCGGTTGCGCTTACGAGTTCGTCGAGATCGCGGCGATCATCGCCTTGATCTGCTGGGTCATCACGGTCATCCCGGTTTCGTAGTGCAGCGCGTTGTTCGCGAACTGCACGCGCTCGACGTCGAGATCGACCGTGTTGCCGTCGAGCGACGGCTGCAGCGGCATCCGGTACTGCGCGCGGCCGTAGTCGTCGGCCGGGCCGCCGGTCGGCATCAGCTTCGCGGTGCCGGCCATGTGGCCGGGTGCCGTCGACACCATCGTCATCCCGCTCGTCACGCCGGCCGGCTGCGCCATCGGCAGCTGTGCGGCGTTGCTCGGCGCGAGGCCGCCGCCGGCCTGCTTCAGCGAGCGCGCGAGGGTCGACGCGAAATCGGTGTCGCGGGCCTGGTAGCCGGGCGTGTCGGCGTTCGCGATGTTCGACGACAGCAATTCCTGCCGATAGGCGCGCACGTCGAGCGCCTGTCGGCCGAACGCGAATTCGGCATCGAGTTTGTCCAGCATGTGTGCGTCTCTCCGTATGAAGCGCTGCACGCCCGTTGCGCCGGATGGCGACCCAAGGGGCTTTTTTCCATGACAGCGATGGTAGGCGCCGGGCGCAACCGGCAATCGGACGAATAACGCGGCAAAGGCCCCCTCTATTCATCGTTTGCGCGACGGCCCGGCTCCCTAGAATGCGAATCGGATCAACGGCTTCGAGGACACGGCGATGACAGGCAGCGCACTTCGCGGCAACCACGGACGCGGCACGCGCAGGTCGCGTGCGTTCGCGCTCGCCGCGGCGCTGTGGCTCGCGGTGCCGGCCGCGCACGCGGACGACGGGATGATCGTGATTCCCGGCCGCGGTGAAACGGCCGAGACCGCGCTCGCGCAGGCGAACGCGGCGAGCGGTGGTCAGTTCGGCGGGCATGCGGGGACGGCTTCGGGGACGGGCGTGGTCATGACGGGTGGTGCGGGTGGTTATGGTGCCCGGCGCGCCGCCGATCCGGGCGCCGTCGCGACCGTCGTCGCCGGCGCGGCCGACCCGGCATCGAATTCCGCGCGACCGGCCATCGCCGCGGCCCGCGTCGCTTCAACGGCGCCGGCCCCGCGCGCACCGGCGGCTGCCGCCAACCCGCCCCAGGTAGCCGCCGCGCCCCAGCCGGCGACACCGCCCGGCCAGCAGGACCCCGACACGATCCGGCGCACGGCGCTCGCATTCCTGCAGCAGCAGGTCGCGGGCCTGCCGGGCAAGACGACCGCGACCGTCGCGGCCGCGTTTCCGCGCGGGCTCGCCGCGTGCACGACGCTCGAGCCGTTCCTGCCGACCGGCGCGCGCCTGTGGGGCCGCACGACGGTCGGCGTGCGCTGCGCGGGCGAGCGGCCGTGGACCGTCTACCTGCAGGCGAAGGTCGCCGTGCAGGCCACCTATTACGTCGCCGCGCGCCAGATCGCGCCCGGCGAGCCGCTCACCGCGGCCGACCTCGTCGCACGCGACGGCGACCTGACGGTGCTGCCGCTCGCGGTGATCACCGATCCCGCGCAGGCGGTCGGCGCGACCGCGCTGGCGCGGATCTCGGCCGGGCTGCCGCTGCGCCAGGACATGCTGAAGAGCGCCGCGTCGGTGTCGGCCGGCCAGACGGTACGGGTCGTCGCGGCCGGGCCCGGCTTCACGATCTCGGCCGAGGGCAGCGCGCTCGCGAATGCGGCGCCGGGACAGTCGGTGCGGGTCCGGATGGCCGCGGGGCAAATCGTCACGGCGATCGTCAAGGATGCCGGGACCGTCGAAATTCCGCTGTAGGGCCGGATCGCACCGCAAGATTGTAAAGAATTGTTTATTCGGAGAATTTCGGGCTCACGATGCTAAAGTTCGGGCCGACCCGGCCGTTATCTGGGTCATACCGTCCAGGAAACCCCCATCGTGAAGATCGATTCCACTCCGAACCCGAGCCCACTCGCGTCGACCGGCAACGGCGCGGCCCGCGCGCAATCCGGCGCGGCTTCGTCGTCGTCCGCGCAGGCGGCCGACGCAGGATCGACCGGCGGCGACACGAGCGTGAACCTGTCGGGTCTGTCCGGCCAGCTGCGTTCGCTGTCGGCCTCCGGCAGCGCCGACATCGACACGGCCCTCGTCCAGTCGATCAAGGACGCGCTGAACAACGGCACGTTGACGATCGACGTGAACAAGATCGCCGACGGCGTATTGAATACCGCCCGCGACCTGCTGCAACAGCAGCGCTCGCAGGGCAACTGAGCCGGCCCGGGGCCCGTCACGCCCTGACCGGTCCCCTGGTTTGCCGGCATGCGGACCCGCGTGCCGGCGCGACGAGCATGACGCGATGAGAGAAGAGCTGCTGGCCACGGTCAACGACGAACACGCGACGGTCGAAGCGTTCGCGTCCCTGCTCGCCTACGAGGAAAAGGCGCTGACGACGCCGGAGCCGCTTGAAATGCTGCCCGGCATCGTCGAGAAGAAGAGCGCGCTGATCGACCGGCTCGCGCAGCTCGAGCGCACGCGCGACACGCAGCTGTCCGCGCTCGGCTTTCCGGCCGGCAAGAAAGGGATGGACCAGGCCGCCGAGCGCGACGCACGCCTCGCCGGCCGCTGGCAGTTGCTGCTGCAGGCCGCCGAACGCGCGCGCCAGGCCAATGCGACCAACGGGATGCTGATCCGGATCCGGATGGACTACAACGAGCGCGCGCTCGCGGTGCTGCGCTCGGCGCCCGCGCCGGCCGGTGTGTACGGGCCCGACGGGCGGGTATCGGCGCTGATGCGCTGATTCTCCGACGTACTGATTCCCTGACGCACCGATTCCCTGACGTACCGATTCTCTGACGTACCGATTCTCTGACGTACCGATTCTCTGACGTACCGATTCTCTGACGTACCGATTCTCTGACGTACCGTTTCACTGACGCACCGATTCACTGACGTACCGATTCCCGACGGACCCGGTCACGCCAGCGCATCGACGCGCTGCGCGTGCGTCGCGCGGCCCGCCTGCGGCCGCGCGTCCCTTCCCCGCCTTACAGCAGCGGACACGCGGTGACTTGCGTACCGCGCTCCACGCAAAGCCGTTCGTAGTCGCGCAGGTACGCGCGCTCGTCGTCGTTCAGCAGTTCGACGTCGATCAGGTCCCAGTCGTAGCCGACCGTGACGATGTTCTCGAACGCGACGGTGTCCGATGCGTCGTCGTCCGCGCGCACGATCACGATGTTCTCGATCCGCACGCCGCCCTTGCCCGGCACGTAGATGCCGGGCTCGACCGAAATCACCGCGTTCGGCACCAGCCCGTACTGCGCGCCCGGCGCGAACCGCACGCCGCCCTCGTGCACGTGGATCCCGACGCCGTGCCCGGTGCCGTGACCGAAATCGTAGCCGTGGTCGCGGCAGACCTGGCGCACCGCCGCGTCGACGTCGCCGCCCGTCGCCGTCTTCGGGAAGCGCGTGACGAGCCCCTTGATGCAGGCCTTCAGCGCGACCGTGTAGATCTCGCGCTGCCACGGCTGCGCGACCGTCTCCGGCCGCGTGCGGCGCAGCACGACGCGCGTGCAGTCCGTCGCGAAACCGGCGTCGTAGTATGCGCCGCTGTCGAGCAGCACGAGTTCGCCTTCGGTCAGCTCGACGTCGGCGCTCGCCGCCGTGTAGTGCGCGAACGCGCTGTTCGCGCCGTTCGCCGCGATCGACGGGAAGGTCAGCGCGACCGCCGAGCGGGCGCCGTACGCGTCGTTGATCGTGCGGGCCAGGTCGTACTCGGTATGGCGCTGCCCCGGCTCGCCGGCCTTCGCCCAGCGCATCGTTTCGGCGATCGCCGCCGAACTGCGCGCGAACGCGTCGCGGAACCGGTCGAGCACCGCCGGCGTCTTGCCGGCCCGCAGCGCCTCGACCGGGTTGAAGTCGGCGTGCCGCGCGTGCGGCCACACGCGGCGCACCGACTCGACGAGCGCGCAGTTGACCGACTCGAACCCGTAACACACGTGCTCGACCGCGAACCGCGCGAGGAAGCGCTCGAGTTCGGCGAAGTCGCGCCGGATCACGTGCAGCGCCGGATACGACGCCAGTTCGACCGGGCAGCGGTCGCAGCCCTCCGGCAGGAACAGCGCGACCTGCTCGCCGACCGTGAACAGGAAGCCCAGGTGCGACGACGCATTCGGGATGTGATAGCCGCGGCTGTTCAGCAGGTACGCGAGGTCGTCCGACGCGCACGTGAAGAACGCGGTCGTGCCGGGCGCGGCGCCCGTGTGCGCGGCGAGCCGCCGGTTCAGCGCGTCGAGGTTCTGCGCGACGCTCGCGCCCGTCATCGCTTCCGGCAGCTCGAAGATCGGCCGCTCGACCACCCAGCCCGGCAGCGCGATCGCGCGGTCGATCTCGCGCTCGACGAGGCTCGTCCAGTCGAGCGATGCCGCCTGCGTCTGCTCGACCAGCCGGTCGCGCTGCGCGACGCTGATCCGCAGCGCGTCGTAGCCGACCCGCGCGAGCCGGCTCGCGTGCGCGAGCAGCCAGTCGGCCAGCGCCTGCCAGATCGTCACGTTCATGCCGAGCTTCTCGATGCGCACGCGCGCCGGGTCGCACTGCTGTTCGGCCTGCAGGTGATAGCGGCCGTCGACGAACAGCACGAACGGCGGCACGCCGAGCGCCTCGGCGGTCGCCGCGCTCAGGAAGATGCCGCAGCCGGCCGAGCCGTCGAAGCCCGACAGCGCGTAGCGCGGGTTGTTGCGGCGCGGCAGGTATTCGGTGATGTACTCGTCCTGCGACGTGACCACGACCGCGTCGAGCCGGGCGGCGTCGAGCAGGCGCGACAGGCCGGCCTGGGTGTCGGCGACGGACGCGTCGTACGGGGGAAGGCCGGAGAAGCTGTATTTCAGTCGATCGATCATCGGATACCCGTTATGGATTGTTGTCGGCGGCCGGCGGCGTCACGCGGCATGGCGCACGCCTCACGCGGCACGCTGCCCGCGCGCGGACGACGCACGGCCCGGCTGGCAGCCGGGCCGTGGTGCCGTTCCAGCAGCAGGCTCTCGGGAAAATTTTTGTCTCACTTAACTTTGTTTGATGCGTGCGACAGAATCTAGAGCACGGTGAAATTGAGGTCAAGCTAAAATTTTCGTAGGGCTAAAATTACCGGTGCGTGCGGTGCGTGCGGTGCGTGCGGTGCGTGCGGTGGGCGGCGTGGCGGCGGACCGGCGCGACTGCGCGGTACAATGCGCGCGCATCGTCGTCCCGACGGCCGTGCTTCGTGCAATTCGCGGAACAGCAACGTCCGGCGACTGCGCCGCCCCCCTCGCTCGCCTCCCGACTCGTTGCCACGAAAGAGATCCATGGATTCAGACATCATGCGTATCGGCCAGCGCATTCGCCGCCTGCGCCGGGAAGCGAAGAAGACGCTGCTGGAAGTCGCGACCGAAGCGAACCTGTCGGTCGGGTTCCTGTCGCAGGTCGAGCGCCATCTGACCGGCATCTCGCTGTCATCGCTCGTCAACGTCGCGAAGGCGCTCGGCGTGCCGCTCGGCACGCTGATCGACCAGCCGCGCCAGGCGCAGCCCGACTCGCACGCGGGCCGCCGCGAACCGTACGCGGTCGACGCCGCGTCGCAGTGGTACGAGCGGCTGTCCACCACCTTCCACGGCAGCCAGATCAACGCGCTCAAGGTCCGGATGATGGAGGGCTACCGGTCGGAATGGGTCGCGCACGGCGGCGACGAGTTCGTGTACGTGCTGACCGGCCGGCTCTGCTACACGATCGGCAAGAAGGATTACCCGCTGTCGCCCGGTGATTCGCTGCACTTCGACGCGAGGAAGCGCCATCGCGTCGCGAACGTCGGCGACGGGCCCGCGGAGCTGATCGCGGTCGGCACGCTGCCCCTCTTCGACGACAACTGCGCCGAGTTGGGATCCGCGGCGATGAAAATCAGGCTGCTCGCGCGCGATGCCGGCGCGACGCCGGGCGAGCCGCGCGTGAGCCGCCGCGAACCGGCACCGACGCGGGAGCGCGACGCGGACGCCGCGCCGCCCGCCGACAAGCCGGCCCGCGCCGCGGCCAAGCCGGCTGCCGGGAAGTCCCGCGCGGCCACCGGCAAGCGCCCGGCTGCCGCCACGCCGGCGCGCCGCACCGCCGAGCGCATGAAGAAATGACGGCTGGCGGCCGGGCGGCGCACCGCTCGGCGCGGTCCGCACGATTTGCGGAATCGATTCACGGCCTGATTCGCAACCCGATTCCCCCGCCTATTCCGCGATCGCCAGCGCCTGTTTGACGGCCTCGACCCGCGCGCGATGCACGGCGTCCTTGATCTGCATCGCATCGTTGCCGACACCGCGCGCGATCGCGCCCGCGTCGACGCTGCGCGCCGCCACCAGCGCCACGCGCAGCCGCTCGGCCTGCGGATACGGCTGCGTGTCGAGCCCGAGCCGGCCGCGCGCATCCGCTTCGCACGCCTGCAGCATCTCGGCGAAGCGCGCCGGCTTGCGCAGCGCGTCGCTGCGCTCGAAGAAGCGCACCAGCGCGGCCGCGCCCATTTCCATCACGCGATGCAGGTTGCCGTGCTCGCGCGCGACCACCAGCGCGAGATCGCGGCAATCGTTCGGCACGCGCAGCCGCTCGCACAGCGGCTTGATGAGGTCGACGCTGCGGCCTTCGTGGCCGACATGGCGCGGCAGCACGTCGGCGGGCGTCGTCGCCTTGCCGAGATCGTGCGTGAGCGCCGCGAAGCGCACCGGCAGCGAATAGCCCTGCTTCGCCGCGTAGTCGACGACCATCATCACGTGCACGCCGGTGTCGACTTCCGGGTGGTAGTCGGCGCGCTGCGGCACGCCCCACAGCGCGTCGACCTCGGGCAGGATGCGCGCGAGCGCGCCACAGTCGCGCAGCACCGCGAACATCCGCGACGGTTTCACCTCCATCAGCCCGCGCGCGATCTCCTGCCACACGCGCTCGGGCACTAGCGCATCCGCTTCGCCCGCGTCGACCATCCGCCGCATCAGCGCGAGCGTGTCGTCCGCGACCGTGAAATCGGCGAAGCGCGCGGCAAAGCGCGCGATCCGCAGGATCCGCACCGGATCCTCGACGAACGCGTCGCCCACGTGCCGAAACACGCGTGCGCGCAGGTCGGCCTGCCCGTCGAACGGATCGATCACCGGGCCGACCAGCGCACCCTCCGGGCTCACTTCGCGCGCCATCGCGTTGATCGTCAGGTCACGCCGCGCGAGATCCTCTTCGAGCGTCACGTCCGGCGCATAGTAGAACTGGAAGCCGTGATAACCGGCTGCCGTCTTGCGCTCGGTGCGCGCGAGCGCGTATTCCTCCTGCGTGTCCGGATGCAGGAACACGGGGAAATCCTTGCCGACCGGACGGAAGCCCTGCGCGGCCATCTGCTCGGGCGTCGCGCCCACCACCACGTAGTCGCGGTCCTGCACCGGCTCGCCGAGCAATTCGTCGCGGATCGCTCCGCCTACTGCGTAGATGTTCATGGCGTCGGTTCGTATTCGGCGATCACGTTGGTTTCGCGGCGCGCGCCATCGATCCAGCGCTGCACCGCCGGCAGTGCCGTCACGCGCGCGGCATACCCGGCCGCTTCCGGCGACAGCGCCGGCGCATACGTGTTGAAGCGCATCACGACGGGCGCATACATCGCATCGGCGATGCCGAATTCGCCGAACAGGAACGGGCCGCCCGAGGCCTCGATGCACGCGCTCCACAGCGCGTCGATGCGCGCGACGTCGGCGAGCGCCTCGGGCGTCGCGCCGCGCCCCGGCATCGACGCGCGCACGCTCATTCCCATCTGCGTGCGCAGCGCGGCGAAGCCCGAATGCATCTCGGCCGAGATGCAGCGCGCATGCGCGCGATCGAGCGGATCGGCCGGCCACATCGGGAACTGCGGATAGCGCTCGGCGAGGGTCTCGGCGATCGCGAGCGAATCCCAGATCGCGACGCCGTGGTCGTCGACCAGGCACGGCACCTTGCCGGTCGGCGAATACTCGCGGATGCGCGCGGCCGTGTCGTCGCGGCGCAGTTCGATCACGATCTCGTCGAACGGGATGCCGAAATGCGCGAGCAGCAGCCACGGCCGCATCGACCACGACGAGTAATTCTTGTCTCCAATGACGAGTTTCATGGCGGTGTTCCGGAAAACGCGAAAGTGAATGACGGAAGCGACGGTCCGCGGCGCCTAGCGGCGGCGCGAGCGGAACCAGTCGAAGCGGGAGCGCCGCGCGGCGTGGCCCAGATACGCGGGCGCGATACTCTCGAGACTCGCGGGCGAGATCCCGAGTTCCGGTGCGAGCGGCCCGGACAGCACGTTCGGCACCGACATCGACGCGAGATTGTCGCGCGTGATCACCGGCTCGCCGGGCAGGCATTCGAACACGCTCGCCTGCAGCCGCGCGAGCGCGTCGGGCAGCCGCACGATGCGTGCCTGCCTGCCGACCAGCGTGCCGCAATAGCGCACCAGCTGCTCGAGCGTGTAGACGGTCGGCCCGCCGAGTTCGTAGGTCTTGCCGTGCGCGGCCGCGAGATCCAGCGTGTTGACGAACGCGCGCACGACGTCGCCGACGAACACCGGCTGGAAGCGCGCGTCGGGCATCGCGAGCGGCAGCACCGGCAGCGTGCGCTGCAGGTTCGCGAACGTGTTCAGGAACGCGTCGCCGGGGCCGAACACGACCGACGGGCGGAAGATCGTCAGCGCGAGCGAATCGGTCGCCGCGACCGCATGCAGCGCGGCCTCGCCGTCGCCCTTCGAGCGCTGGTACATGCTCGGGCCGTGCGAATCGGCGCCGAGCGCGCTCATGTGCAGCACGCGCCGCACGCCGACTTCGACGCACGCGGCGGCCAGCGCGGCCGGCAGCGCGACGTGCGCGCGCTCGAACCCGGGCCCGTACGGCGTGCCGCGGCCGCCGTGCAGCACGCCGACGAGATTGACGGCCGCATGCGCGCCGGCGACGAACCGGGCGAGCGTGCGCGTATCGAGCGCGTCGAGCTCGACGATCTCGACCGGCAGCATCTGCAGGTGGCGTGCGTGCTCGCGCCGCCGCGTGCCGATCCGCACCTGCTTGCCGGCGTCGATCAGCGCGTTGACGAGCCGGCTGCCGATGAAGCCGGTGCCGCCCAGCAGCGCGACGGTCTGGCGATCCATTGTTCGGCTCCTCAAAAGAACACTGCCGCGTCTCGCGCGGCAGTATGAAGATTGCGGATCAGGGCGAGATCATGCCTAGGCGTTTCTTCAACGACTGCGGTTTGCCCTCGAAGAGCGCCGCGTAGTAGACGGTGTTCGACAGCACGTTCTTCACGTAGTCGCGCGTCTCGTTGAACGGAATCGTCTCCGCGAAGATCGCGCCTTCGACCGGCTGCGTCAACACCTGGCGCCACTGGCGCGGCCGGCCCGGGCCCGCGTTGTAGCCGGCGGTTGCCAGCACCGGCGAGCTGTCGAAGTTGTTGTAGATGTCCGCCAGATACCAGGTGCCGAGCTGGATGTTGGTATTGATGTCGTGCATCTGCGCACGCGTGATCGTGCCCATCCCGAGCTTCTTCGCGACGAGCTGCGCGGTAGCCGGCATCAGCTGCATCAGGCCGCCCGCGCCGACCGACGAACGCGCGTTCGTGATGAAGCGCGACTCCTGGCGGATCAGCCCGTATGCCCATTCGATGTCGAGGCCCGACGACTGCGCGTAGCGCTCGACGATGTCACGGTACGGCGACGGGTAGCGCAGCGTGAAGTCGTGCTCGGCCTTCGTGCGGTCGGCCGTGTTGACGGTGCGGTCGAGCAGGTCGATGCGCTTGCCGTATTCTGCGGCCGCGAGCAGCTGGCGATCGGTCATCCCGCGCAGCGGCCAGTTCCATTCGCGGTTGCCTTCGAGACGCAGGTTCAGCCCGTAGAAGCGCTGCGCGAGCGCGAAGCCCGGGATCTTGCTCATCGCGTCGACGTCGCCATCGCTCACCTTCGTGCGCGGCGGGATCGACGTGCGCTGGCCGAGCTCTTCGCCGGCGAGCTGCCCGTAGAAGTTGTACTGGCCCGCGACCTGCTCGAATTCCTGGTTCGCCTGCAGCGTGTCGCCGCTCTGCTTGAGCGCGCGCGCATGCCAGTAGATCCATGCCGGATCGTCGCGCAGCGACGGCGGCATCTGTTCGATCGACCAGCGCACCATCGGCCAGTTGCCGGCGAGCAGCGCGGCGCGCGTGCGCCATTCGTAGCCCGGG
Source organism: Burkholderia sp. SCN-KJ (assembly GCF_024656005.1). NCBI lineage: Bacteria > Pseudomonadati > Pseudomonadota > Betaproteobacteria > Burkholderiales > Burkholderiaceae > Burkholderia > Burkholderia sp. SCN-KJ. The sequence continues at coordinate 173,476 of NZ_JANKOG010000014.1, read as the reverse complement.
TTCGACAGCGGCGCGTTCGCGGATTTCGCATACCAGACCGACGCGAGCGCCGAGCGCTTGATCGCGCCCTGGTAGCCGATCGCGCCCCACGCGATCGCCTGCTCCTGCTTCGTCAGCGAGCCGGCGATCGACGTCAGCATCCCGGCCGCCGCGTCCGGATCGTTGCGCGCCATGCGGCCGAGCGCGATCAGCGCGAGCTGGTGCGATGCCGCGTCGGGGCCGACGCCGCGCGCGAGATACAGCGGCGGCGCGCTGGTCGCCTGGTCGAAACCGACCGGGCGCGCGCCGAGCGCGTCGACGATCTTGCCGCCGAGCGTCGTGTAGTTCTGCTCGTACGCGAGGCGCGCCTGCTGCCACACGTCGTCGCTCGTGAACTGCTGATTGACGGTGAGCGCCGTAATCAGGTCGACACAGGCGTCGCCGTAGTATTTCGGCTCGACGAGCAGCGCACGCGCCGCCTCTGCGACGCTCTCGCCGCGCGCCGCGCGCGATTCGAGCGCGTAGCACTTGACCTGCGTGTCGTCGTCGAGCACGAAGCGCTTGTACTGGTCGTCGAAGTTGCGCCAGTCGTGACGCGCGCCGAGCACGAGCAGGTAGTCGTTGCGCAGGCGATCGGCGATCGCCTGGCCGTCGTAGCGCTGCAGGAACGACTGCACCGGTGCGTCCGGTGCGTCGACGCGTGCGCGGCCGGTCGAATCGAACAGCTGCGGCTTGATCTGGAAATACTCGACGTAGGACGGGACCGGATAGTTCGGGATCATCGCCGCGAGCTGCGCGGCCTTCGCGGCGTCGTTGCGGCGCGCGGCTTCGCGCAGCTGCGCGAAGATCTGGTCGTCCCCGGCGAGCGTGTCGTCACCCGGTGCGGCGCACGCGGCCGTGCCCGCGACGAGCGCGGCGGCCGAAAGCGTGAGCGCGACCGCGCGATATACTCGGAAAAGGCTGTTCGACATCGTTATGAATGGAGCACGAAGTGAGCGAAAGCATAGCATGCAACCCTGTGCCGAACCCGAAGGTTGCGCTGCGCAAAACGCTGTCCGGCGCGCGTCGCGACGCCGCGTCGCAGCCCGCCGCGAATGCCGCGCTCGACGCGCGGCTGCGTCTGTTGCTCGAGCGCCTCGCGCCCGCGACGGTCGGCTTCTACTGGCCGCTGCCGGGCGAATTCGACGCACGCGACGCGGTGCTCGCGTGGGCCGCGGCCGGCACGGGCCGCCGCGCCGCGCTGCCGGTGATCGGCGAGCGTCACACGCCGCTCGCGTTCCATGCGTGGGATGCGGATACGCCGATGCGCGAAGGCCATCACCGGATTCCGGAGCCGGCGTCGGGCGTCGTCGTCGTGCCCGACCTGCTGCTGATTCCGTGCGTGGGATTCGATCTGCAGCGCTACCGGCTCGGCTATGGCGGCGGCTACTACGACCGCACGCTCGCGGTGTGGCCCGGCGACACGCTGCCGGTGACGGTCGGCATCGCGTATGAAGCGTGCCGCGTCGATGCGCTGCCGGCCGAGGCGCACGATCTCGCGATGCGCTGGATCGTGACCGACGGCGCGCTGTACCCGGCCGCCTGATGACGCGGCGCGCGCTGCTGCGTGAGCGGCATGCCGCGCGTCACCGCGCTCACCCTCCCGTCCGCAATCGTTTACAGCGACGCCGCCGCGCGCGCGGCCGTGTCGTAGAGGCCCGATGCGTGGCGCAGCAACTGCGCCGCGTCGCCGATCTGCTCGTTGGTAAGGCCGCTGTCCTTCAGCGTCTCGATCAGGCAGTGCTCGCGCACCTCCCGGTACTTCAGGCACAGCTCGCGGCCCGCGTCGGTCGCGAAGAAGAACACCTCCTTGCCGCTCTTCTCGCTCTTCACATAGCCGCGCGCGATCAGTTTTTTCAGCGCATAGGTCGCGACGTGCGTATCCTCGATATTGAGCACGAAGCAGATGTCGGCGAGCTTCTTCTTGCGTTCGCGGTGGCTCACGTGATGCAGCAGCGACACCTCGACCGCCGTCATGTCCTTCGCGCCAGCCGCCGACATGCAGCGCACCATCCACCGGTTGAACGCGTTGCCGGCCATGATGAGCCCGTATTCGAGTTCCGACAGCTCCGCGCTCGAATCGGAAACGAGGTGTTCGGATGACACGATCTTGGTCGCAGGACGCTTCATGGAAAGGCGGGGCAAGCCGGATGACAGGGTGTGCCGAGTGTACGCCAGAAGCCCGGACATACGGGCTAGGCGAAAACGCTTATTGGGAAGTTGTCGATATTTTATTGACAATGTGCGCTAACATTGCCGTCCGAACCGTGCCAGTCCGATGACGCAACCCCGCATTTATCCGCTCGGCGATGCCGCCCTCGTCTGCGAGGTGCCGCCGCCCGCCACGCTCGATTGCCAGCGCCGCGTCTGGGCCGTCGCCGAGGTCGCACGCGCGTGGCCCGACGTGATCGACGTCGTGCCGGGCATGAACAACCTGACGATCGTGTTCGACGCGCTCGCCACGACGGCCGACTCGCTCACGCCGGCGCTGCGCGACGCGTGGGAAACCGCCGACGTCGAGCACGCGGACGGCCGGGAAATCGACATCCCGGTCGAATACGGCGGCGCCGCCGGTCCCGACCTCGCGGCCGTCGCCGCGCACACCGGGCTGTCGGCCGACGAAGTCGTCGCACGCCACGCGGCCGGCGCCTACGTCGTGTTCTTCGTCGGCTTCCAGCCGGGCTTCGCGTATCTCGGCGGCCTCGATGCGTCGCTGCACACGCCGCGCCGCGCGGCCCCGCGCCTCGAGGTGCCGGCCGGCTCGGTCGGCATCGGCGGCGCGCAGACGGGCATCTATCCGGCCACGTCGCCCGGCGGCTGGCAGCTGATCGGCCGCACGTCGCACGTGCTGTTCGACCCGGCGCGGCCGCAGCCGACGCTGCTGCTGCCCGGCGACCGCGTGCGCTTCACCATTGCCGGAGTCGACGCGACATGAGCCAGAACACCGCACCGGGCACGATCGAGGTCGTCCGCGCCGGCCCGCTGTCGACCGTGCAGGATCTCGGCCGCCGCGGCACGCGCCATCTCGGCGTCGCGCAGGGCGGCGCGCTCGACGGCCTCGCGCTCGAGGTCGGCAACCGGCTGGTCGGCAACCGCCCCGACGCAGCGGCCGTCGAAATCACGATCGGCCCGGCCGCGTTCCGCTTCACGCGCGCGACGCGCATCGCGATCACCGGCACCGAATTCGGCGCGACGCTCGACGGCCGGCCCGTGTATTCCTGGTGGAGCCTGCCGGTCGACGCCGGGCAGACGCTCGTGCTGCCGGCCGCGAAACGCGGCATGCGCGGCTACCTGTGCATCGCGGGCGGCATCGACGTGCTGCCGATGCTCGGCTCGCGCAGCACCGATCTCGCGTCGCGCTTCGGCGGCCTCGGCGGCCGCGCGCTGCGCGACGGCGACCGGCTGCCGGTCGGTGTGCCGCCGGCCGGCGCCGGCTGCCTCGCGGCCGATGCGCCCGAATTCGGCGTGAAGGCGCCCGCGTGGTGCGCGTTCGTGCGCGTCGACGAACCGCCGCGCCGCCACCGGCCCGCGCATGCGCCGTGGGCGATGCCCGTGCGCGTGCTGCCGGGCCCCGACTACGCGTCGTTCGCGGCCGATTCGCAGCAGGCGTTCTGGGACGAGGAATGGCTCGTCACCGCGAACAGCAACCGGATGGGCTATCGTCTCGCCGGCGCCGAACTGGTGCGCGAGCGGCCGGTCGAGCTGCTGTCGCACGCGGTGCTGCCCGGCACGATCCAGGTGCCGCCGAACGGCCAGCCGATCGTGCTGATGCACGATGCGCAGACCACCGGCGGCTATCCGAAGATCGGCACGGTGATCCGCGCGGATCTCTGGAAACTCGCACAGGCGCGGCTCAACCTGCCGATCCGCTTCGTGCGCACGACACCCGACGCCGCGCGCGCCGCCCTGGTCGCGGAACGTGCCTATCTGCGCCAGATCGACGTCGCGATCGAGATGCGCGAGGAAACGCGCCGCCGCGCGCAATCGCGCGCAGCGTGACAATGACGGAAGCAGGACGAAGGACGCGCCACGCACCCGTGGACGAGGAACATCATGGAAATCGATCTGAATGCCGATCTCGGTGAAGGATGCGGATCGGACGAGGCGCTGCTCGACCTCGTCACGTCGGCGAACATCGCGTGCGGCTGGCATGCAGGCGGCGCCAACGCGATGCGCGACTGCGTGCGCTGGGCCGTGCAGAAAGGCGTGTCGATCGGCGCGCACCCGAGCTTTCACGACCCGGAGAATTTCGGCCGCAAGGAAATGCAGCTGCCGGCCGGCGACATCTATGCTGGCGTGCTGTACCAGCTCGGCGCGCTGTCGGCGATCGCGCAGGCCGAGGGCGGCCGCATCGCGCACGTGAAGCCGCACGGCGCGCTGTACAACCAGGCCGCGCGCGACCCGCTGATCGCCGACGCGGTGGTGTCCGCGATCCACGACTTCGATCCGTCGCTGGCCGTGTTCGGGCTCGCGAACAGCGTGTTCGTCGCGGCCGCGCGCCACGCGGGGCTCGCCGCGGTGGAGGAAGTGTTCGCCGACCGCGGCTACCGCGCGGACGGCTCGCTCGTGCCGCGCAACCAGCCCGGCGCGCTGATCGACGATGAAGAAGCGGTGCTCGCGCGCACGCTCGACATGGTGCGCGAGCGGAAGGTCCGGGCGGTGAGCGGCGAGTGGGTGCCGCTCAACGCGCAAACGGTCTGCCTGCACGGCGACGGCCCGCATGCGCTCGCGTTCGCGCAGCGGATCCGCGCGGCGCTCGAAGCGGCAGGTGTCGATGTCGTCGCGCCCGGCGCGCTGCAGGCCGGCGAAGACGCATGATGGCGTGACGCGTCGTCGAAGCGCTCAGCCGCCGCAGGCCAAAAACCGCCGCCACAAAAGAAAAAAGCGCCCTCGTGGCGCTTTTCTGTTGGCGCAATCGCCGCGGACTTCGCCGTCTGTCGATTCGCCCCCCGAAACCGTCTGTCGACGGTGACCGGAAACATGCTCCGGATCAAAAAACGTCCGCCGCCGCCCGCTTGCTGCTTCCCCCGGTCGGACGACGGAACGTTGCTTATGCCGCAAGTCTGTCGCATGCATTTGTTGTGCCGACGATGTTTGGCCCCGCCGTGCATGCAGACACTCCGCGGCCGGCACGTTACATACGTGCCGGCTACGCTAACCCCGCGCTTTGTTTTCTGCTACCCCGTAGAACTTATCTATTCTTTTCATTTTTTCAACTTGTGGGATGAAGAATAGAGATTGGCAGAACCGGATGTCAATCGTTTTAAACGCTATTTCCTGAAGATTCGAGGGTTTTCCTTATCGAGTCGCGCGGCCGCGCGGGCGCCTCGCAGCGCGTGCATCTCGTCGATCAAACAGGGGAGGATCGGCGCGCGGTGCGCGGCGCGATCAGTTCGCGTCGACCTGATACCCTTGCTGGCGCAACAATTCGAGCACGCCGCGCGGGCCGCCCAGATGCAGCGCGCCGATGGCGACGAATACCGGCCGGTTCGGCGCGGCGATTGCCGTCATCCGCGCAACGAAGCGCCGGTTGCGCTCGTACAGGATCTTGTTGTCGATCGACGCCGACAGCGCCTTCGAACGGGCCAGCCGCTCGCTCTTCGCGACCGCCCACGCCGAGATCGCGTCGGCGTCGCCAATTCGCCACAGCCGGTGCAGCGCCTTGATGTCGTCGGCGTTCTGCGCCGGGGTCTGCACCATGTCCTGCGCGAGCATCTCGCGCTGCTCGGCGAGCGTCAGCCCGGTGAACGCGCGCATCTGCTCGGCGAGCGTCTCGAGCCCGATCACGCGGCCGCCCTTCTTCTTCAGGAACACGTTCTGCAGCTGCGCCTCGGTGCCGTACTCGGTCTGCAGGCCGGCCGCCAGCGAGTCGTAGGTCTCGACGACCAGCGCCGCGAGCCACGGCCGCATCCGGCGGATCTCCGCGAGCGCTGCCGGGTTGCCGCGCAGGCGCGCCGCGAGGCGCTGCCACTGCGGCTCGGGCAGCAGGCGCTGCAGGCACGGGTAGCGGCATACGCCGTACTTCGACACGTCGTCCTGCGATTCGAGGAGATCGTCCGGCGACAGCTCGAGCGCGAGCGTCGGCGACGCGGCGAGCGCCGAGAGGATGCGCGGCCGGAACGGCTGCGCGGGCGGATAGTCGGACGGGTCGCCCGTGTGCAGCGTGCCGAGCACGTACAGCGTGACCCTGCCCCGGGTGGCGACATAGAACGGCATGCGCGCGGGCTGCACGCGCACCGTGCCGCGCGCGACCGTGCCGTTCGACACGGACGGCACGTGGAAGCCCGGCAGGTTCATGCCCGGCGGCGGAACCTGCGACGGATGGATCGGCGAACTCGCCGGCGCGCGCCCTTCGGCACGCGCGGCGTCGGCCGGGACCAGCACGCTGGCCGCCACGCACGCGCCGGCCAGCGCCGCGCCCGTGACCGTGCGCACGCTCCAGCGCCGTGCATTGCGGCACGCGCGCATCACGCGCGCGCGGCCGCCCCCCGAACGGCGCACGCCAGGCGCGCGCGCCGCCAAACCATCAGGCATTCACCTCCCCTACCTCCTCGGCGCGATGGCAGGCCACGCGGCGTCCGTCGACGTCGCGCAGCTGCGGTTCCTCGACGCGGCAGCGCTCGACCGCGTACGGGCAGCGCTGGTGAAACGCGCAGCCCGACGGCGGATTGAGCGGCGACGGCAGCTCGCCCTGCAGCTTGATCTGCACGCGGCGGTCTTCCTCGAAGATCGCCGGCGTCGCCGACATCAGCGCGCGCGTGTACGGATGGCGCGGATGCGCGTAGATCGTCGCCTTGTCGCCGAGCTCCGCGACGCTGCCGAAGTACATCACCATCACGTCGTCGGCGACGTGCTCGACCACCGACAGGTTGTGCGAGATGAACACGTAGCTCGTCTTGAACTGCTCCTGCAGGTCCATGAACAGGTTCAGGATCTGCGCCTGGATCGACACGTCGAGCGCGGACACCGGTTCGTCGGCGACCACGATCCGCGGATCGAGGATCATCGCGCGCGCGATCGCGACCCGCTGGCGCTGGCCGCCCGAGAACATGTGCGGATAACGCTTCGCGTGCTCGGGCCGCAGGCCGACCGTGCGCATGATCTGCGCGACGCGCGCCGCGCGTTCGGCGGCCGTCAGGTTCGCGTTGATCTCGAGCGGCTCGGACAGCGTCTGCTCGACCGTCTTGCGCGGGTTCAGCGATGCGAACGGGTTCTGGAACACCATCTGCACGCGGCGTCGCAGGTCGGCGACCGTCTCGCGGCTCGCGCCGGCCACGTCCTTGCCGTCGATCGTCAGGTGGCCCGAGGTGGGCGTCTCGATCATCGTGAGCTGGCGCGCGAGCGTCGATTTCCCGCAGCCCGACTCGCCGACGACGGCAAGCGTCTTGCCGCGCTTGAGCGAAAACGACACGCCGTTCAGCGCCTTCACCGTGCCCTGCCCGAACATCCCGCGCTTGACCGTGTAATGCTTCGCGAGCCGGTCGGCGACCAGCACCGCTTCCTCGTCGTGCGGCACGCGAGGCGTTTCGTGGACTGCATTCATCGTGCGCCTCCCGTCAGGTCGAGGTTGGAAACATTGAGCGGCTTGATGCAGCGCGCGCGCATCGCATCGTTGGCCGGCACCAGCGTATCGAGCGCCGGACGCGCCTTGCGGCAATCGTCGACGACGTACTTGCAGCGCGGCGCGAACAGGCACCCGGACGGGCGATCATCGCGGCCCGGCACCATGCCCGGCAATGCGGCAAGGCGACGCGCCCCCTGATTGTGCTCGGGAATCGCCGCGAGCAGCGCTTCGGTATACGGATGATGCGGCGCACGGAAGATGTCCGGCACGCGATTGGTCTCGATGACCTCGCCCGCATACATCACCGCGACGCGCTGCGCGACCTCCGACACCACGGCCAGGTCGTGCGAGATCAGCACGAGCGCCATCCCGCGCTCCTTCTGCAGCTTCACAAGCAGGTCCATGATCTGCGCCTGGATCGTCACGTCGAGCGCGGTGGTCGGCTCGTCGGCGATCAGCAGCTTCGGGTTGCACGCGACCGCCATCGCGATCATCACGCGCTGGTTCATGCCGCCCGACATCTGGTGCGGGAACGCCGTGATGCGGTTCTTCGCATCGGGAATGCCGACCTGGTCGAGCAGTTCGAGCGCGCGCCGGTGCAGCGCGTCGCCGCGCAGGCCTTCGTGCAGCTTCAGCACCTCCTTGATCTGGTAGCCGACCGTGTAGCTCGGGTTCAGGCTCGTCAGCGCGTCCTGGAACACCATCGCGATGTCCTTGCCGACGATCTTGCGGCGCGCCTTCGGCGACGCCTTCAGCAGGTCCACGCCGTTGAACGTGACCTCGTCGGCCGTCACCTTGCCCGGCGCGTCGATCAGGCCCATCAGCGCCATCATCGTCACGCTCTTGCCCGAGCCCGATTCGCCGACGACGCCCACCACCTCGCCCGGCGCGATCGACAGGTTGATCCGGTCGACAGCGGGCAGGCCGTTGAAGTTCACCGCGAGATTGCGGATAGTCAGTAGATCTTGGCTCATGGTCACGCCATCCGCTTCAGTTTGGGATCGAGCGCGTCGCGCAGCCCGTCGCCGAGCAGGTTGATCGCGAGCACCGAAATCAGGATCGACAGGCCGGGCATCGTCACGATCCACCATGCGTTGTCGATGTAGTCGCGCGCGGACGCGAGCATCGCGCCCCACTCGGCGGTCGGCGGCTGCACGCCGAGGCCGAGGAAGCCGAGCGCGGCCGCGTCGAGGATGGCCGACGAGAAGCCGAGCGTCGCCTGCACGATCAGCGGCGCCGTGCAGTTCGGCAGCACCTGCGAGAACATCAGGCGCAGCGTGCCGGCACCGGCCACGCGCGACGCCGTCACGTACTCCTTCTGCAGTTCGCCGAGCGCGGATGCGCGCGTGAGGCGCACGTAGGCCGGCAGCGCGACGATCGCGATCGCGAACATCGTGTTGGTGAGGCCCGGGCCGATGATCGCGACGACCGCGACCGCGAGCAGCAGCGACGGCAGCGCGAGCAGCACGTCCATGATGCGCATCACCGGCGTGTCGGCCCATTTCTGGAAGAACGCGGCGACCAGCCCGAGCACGATGCCGGGGATCAGCGCGAGCACGACCGACACGAAGCCGATCCAGAACGACATGCGCGCGCCGAACATCAGGCGCGAAAGGATGTCGCGGCCCGCTTCGTCGGTGCCGAGGATGAACTGCCAGTTGCCGCCCGCGAGCCATGCGGGCGGGATCTTCACGTAGTCGCGGTATTGCTCGACCGGGCTGTGCGGCGCGATCAGCGGCGCGAACAGCGCGACCAGGATCAGCACCAGCACGACGATGCCGGCGCCGACGGCGCCGCGGTTGCGCGAGAAATTGGCCCAGAACTCGCGCAGCGCGAGCGCACGTCCGCCGGCCGGCGCGGATTCGCTCGGCAGGGTGTTTTGCAGATTGCTCATGGAATTACCTCGTGTGGCGGATGCGCGGATTCAGCACGCCGTACAGCAGGTCGACGACCAGGTTCACGACGATCACGAGCGTCGCGATCAGCAGGATGCCGCCCTGGACGACCGGATAGTCGCGGCGGCCGATCGCATCGATCAGCCACTTGCCGACACCGGGCCACGAAAAGAGCGTCTCGGTCAGCACGGCGCCGGCCAGCAGCGTGCCGATCTGCAGGCCGATCACGGTGACGACCGGGATCAGCGCATTGCGCAGCGCATGCACGACGACCACGCGCGCGGGCGACAGCCCCTTCGCGCGCGCCGTGCGGATGTAGTCCTCGCGCAGCACTTCGAGCATCGACGAGCGCGTCATCCGCGCGATCACCGCGAGCGGGATCGTGCCGAGCACGATCGCCGGCAGGATCAGGTGGCTGACCGCCGACTTGAACGCGCCTTCGTCGGGTGCGAGCAGCGCGTCGATCAGCATGAAACCGGTCGGATGCGGGAAATCGTATTCGACCGCGATGCGGCCCGACACGGGCGTCCAGCCGAGGTACGACGAAAACACCATGATGAGGATCAGCCCCCACCAGAAGATCGGCATCGAGTAGCCGGTGAGCGCGGTGCCCATCACGCCATGATCGACGACCGAGCCGCGCCGCAGCGCGGCGATCACGCCGGCCGGCAGCCCGACCGCGAGCGCGAACACGAGCGCGCACAGCGACAGTTCGACGGTCGCCGGGAAGCGCGCGAAGAATTCGCCCGCGACGCTGGTGTTGGTGATGATCGACGTGCCGAGGTCGCCATGCAGCGCCCGGCCGATGTAGTGGATGTACTGCAGCGGCAGCGGCTGGTCGAGCCCGAGCCGTTTCATGGCCTCCGCATGCATCGCGGGATCGACGCCACGCTCGCCCATCATCACTTCGATGGGGTCGCCCGGTATCAGGTGAATCAGCGCAAACGCCAGGATGGTGATGCCGATGAAGGTCGGGATCACCATGCCCACGCGGCGCAACACGAATGTGAACATGATGCGTCTCGTATTTTCTTGTGGGAAATGTACGACCGGCGACGAGGGGCTTTTGGCCCCTCGTCGCCGGATGATTTCAAGCCGGTCTTCTCAAGACGACAGCTTACGCCAGGCCGGTTACTTCACGCTGACACCGTCGAAACGCGCATAGCCGAGCGGCTCGATGCGCATGTCGACCACGTTCTTGCGTACCGGCTGGTAGACCGTCGAGTTCGCGATCGGCGAGAACGGCAGCTGCTGCGCGAAGATCTGCTGGGCCTGCGTGTAGATCTTCGTGCGTGCGTCCTGGCCCGTCGTCGTGCGACCCTTCTGGATCAGGTCGTCGAACGGCTTGTAGCACCAGTGCGAGAAGTTGTTGCCCTTGATCGCCTCGCAGCCGAGCAGCGTGCCGAGCCAGTTGTCGGGGTCGCCGTTGTCGCCCGTCCAGCCGATCAGCATCGTGTCCTGCTCGCCCGTGTGCGCGCGCTTGATGTACTCGCCCCACTCGTACGTGACGATCTTCGCCTTCACGCCGATCTTCGCCCAGTCGGCCTGGATCATCTCGGCCATCAGGCGGGCGTTCGGGTTGTATGCGCGCTGCACCGGCATCGCCCACAGCGTGATGTCGAAACCGTTCGGATAGCCAGCCTTCGCGAGCAGCGCCTTCGCCTTCTCGGTGTCGTTCGGGGCCATCTTCAGGTTCTTGTCGTACGACCATTGGGTCGGCGGCATCGGCGCGCTGGCGGCCTGGCCGGCACCCTGATAGACGGATTCGAGAATCGCCTTCTTGTTGATCGCCATGTCGAGCGCCTGACGCACTTCGAGCTTGTCGACCGGCTTGTGCTCGACGTTGTACGCGAGGTAGCCGAGGTTGAAGCCCGGCTGCGACGGCATGTCGATGCCCGAGTCGGCCTTCAGCGCCGCGATGTCGGCCGGACGCGGATAGCTCATCACCTGGCATTCGTTGCGCTTGATCTTCTGCACGCGCACGCCCGGGTCGGGCGTGATCGAGAAGATCAGCTTCGACAGCTTCACCGCGCCCTTCTTCCAGTAATCAGGATTGCCATCGAAACGGATCGTCGCGTCCTTCGTATAGCTGCGGAAGATGAACGGGCCCGTGCCGACCGGCTTCTGGTTGATGTCGGCGGCCTTGCCGGCCTTCATCAGCTGGTCGCCGTATTCGGCCGACAGGATCGACGCGAATTCCATCGCCATGTTCTGGATGAACGGCGCGTTCGGCTCGGACAGCGTGAACTTCACGGTGTACGGATCGACCTTCTCGATCTTCGTGATCAGCTTGTCGAGGCCCATGTCGGTGAAGTACGGGAACGACACCGGGTAGGCCTTGCGGAACGCATTGTTCGGATCGAGCATGCGCTCGAACGAGAACACGACGTCGTCCGCGTTGAATTCACGCGTCGGCTTGAAGAAGTCGGTCGTGTGGAACTTCACGCCATGACGCAGGTGGAACGTGTACACCTTGCCGTCGGACGAGACGTCCCATTTCTCGGCGAGGCCGGGTTCGACCTTGGTGCCGCCGCGCTCGAATTCGACGAGGCGGTTGTAGACGGTGAACGTGGCGGCGGTGAAATCGACGCCGGTCGTGAATTGCGCGGAATCGAAACCCGCCGGGCTGCCTTCTGAGCAGTAGACGAGTGTTTTGTTCGGGATCTGTGCGAATGCAGAACCCGCGACGCCGAGCGATGCCGCTGCCACGCCTGCGATGGCGGTAACACGCAGGGTGTGCAACAGACGGTTGTATTCCATGTTTCCTCCAGGTCTCCAGATCGGAACCGGTCCCCCTGGGGGCCGGGTACGCGGATATTACTTGAGCTAACGATTTTGCAACAAGCTGGAGAAAAAACTCTTCTAGACGCGCATCAACGCGGGTTTTTGCCGATGTCTTGCGCACGTGAAAAGTGCCTCTGCGCGCGCGAGCGGCCATTTCGTTCATCCCGCGCATGTTTCGTTCGACAACTAAACAATTCGGGCGCGAACGCAGAGGGTTGTCGCACCGTGCTCGGGGCCAGGCCGCACATCGTTGCGGCTTCCGAAACGATGCATGCGATGCAATGCAACGTCAGGCCGGCGCATCGAGATCCGCGCTGCGCGCGGGCACGAACGCGACCGCGACGATCGACAGTGCGATTCCCGCCATCACGTAATAGGTCGGCGCGAGCGGCGTGCCCGTCACCTTGATCAGCCACGTGACGATGAACTGCCCGAAACCGCCGAACAGCATCACCGCGACGTTGTACGCGATCGACAGCCCGGTCGAGCGCACGTTGGCCGGGAACAGCTCGGCGATCATCGCGCCGAACGGTCCGTAGTAGCCGGCGAGCGTCACCGACAGCACGGCCTGCACCGCGATCAGCCGCGCGATGCTCGGCGCCGCGTCGAGCCACGCGAACAGCGGATACATCAGCACGAGCGTCAGCCCGAGCGACCACAGCGACAGCCCCTTGCGGCCGATGCGGTCCGACCATGCGCCCGCGACCGGCGACAGCACCATCAGCAGCAAGTTGCCGATGATCACCGCATAGAACGATTGCGCATACGGCAGCTTCAGCTGCTTCACCGCGAAGGTCGGCAGATAGCTGATCAGCACGTAGACCGTCACCGTCAGCGCGATCACCGAGCCGAGCCCGCACAGCACCTCGCGCGGATGGCGCGTGAACACTTCGCCGAGCGTTGCGCGGCGTGCGCTTTGCTGCGCATGCAGGAACGCTTCGGAATCGGCGAGATGACGGCGGATGTAGAAACCGATCGGGCCGATCACGAGCCCGAGGATGAACGGCACGCGCCAGCCCCAGCTGCGCAGCGCGTCGTGCGACAGCCCGCGCGTGACGGCCGCGCCGACGAGCGCGCCGATCAGCAGCGCGCCCGCCTGGCTCGCCATCTGCCAGCTGCCGTAGAAGCCGCGTTTCGAGAACGGCGCGGCTTCGATCAGCAGCGCCGTTGCGCTGCCGAATTCGCCGCCCGCCGAGAAGCCCTGCAACAGGCGCCCGAGCACGATCAGGAGCGGGCCGCCGATGCCGATCGCCGCATAGGGCGGCGCGATCGCGAGCAGGAAGATGCCGGCCGTCATCAGCAGGATCACGAGCGACAGCGCGGCCTTGCGGCCCGCGCGGTCGGCGTACAGCCCGAACACGATGCCGCCGATCGGGCGCATGAAGAACGCGACGCCGAAGGTCGCGGTGGTCAGGAGCAGCGACGAGTATTCGCTGGTCGTCGGGAAGAACAGCTCGGCGATCACGACGGTCATGAAGCCGAACACCGTGAAGTCGTACCACTCGAGCGCGTTGCCGATCACGGCGGCGACCACCGCGCGGCGGTTCAGCGCGCGCTCGGGCCGGATCGTTTTCGTTGAATTCGCAATCGTCGCCATGCGAGCCTCGTTCTCGTGAATTCGCCGTATCGGGCGCGGCGCTCGGAGGGGCCGCGGCGCGTTGGTTTGCAGCGAGTGTAGAAAGCGACGGAACCGTTTTCAAGCATAAAAAACGCCCGCCATCGTCCGACGGCGGGCGTTTTGGGGTTTTCGCCACATTGCGGCAGCGCACGATGCCGCCGCGGGCATCAACCCATCTTCGAGAATGCGCTGCACCAGCCCTTCGCCGATACCTGCTTGCCCGGGAATGCCGCGCACGGGCCCGACGCCGAGCCCTTCTTGCCCTGGTACAGCATGCAGGCCGCGCAATCCTGGCCCGCTGCGTATTTCGGATACTTCGTCTTGTCGACCTTGGTGGCATCGGCCTTGTAGCCGAGCGCCACGGCGGCCGGATCCGTTTCCGACAGCATCGGCGCATCGGCCAGCGCTTCGCGCGACAGCGCCAGCGCGGACACGGCGCCGATGCTCGTGATCAGGAAACTCCGACGGGATGTTTTCATGGGGGACTCGCTCCAACGTTATCGGTTTGAAAGCCGTTCTGGCGACGGCCGTTCAACAGAATAACGCTCAAGCGCATGAATGTGCGCGCCGAAATGCCGGAGATAAGGGATTTCACACGGGGTTTCGCACGGCCGGCCCGCACGGATGCGGGCCGTGTGCGTCAGCCACGCGACGTCATGTCGGCGACGCGCTGCGCGAGCGCGAGCGACGCGGTCAGCCCCGGCGACTCGATGCCGAACAGATTCACGAGGCCGCGCACGCCGTGCTGCGCCGCGCCTTGCACGATGAAGTCGGCCGGCGGCTCGCCGGGCCCCGCGAGCTTCGGCCGGATCCCCGCGTAGGCCGGCTGCAGCGCGTCGTCCGGCAGGTCGGGCCAGTACGTGCGGATCGACGCGTAGAACGCCTGCGCGCGCGCCGGATCGACTTCGTAGCGCAGCGCATCGACCCACTCGACGTCCGGGCCGAAGCGCGCCTGACCGGCGAGATCGAGCGTCAGGTGCACGCCGAGCCCCGCGCGGTCGGGCATCGGATAGACGAGATGCGAGAACGGCGCGCGCCCGGACAGGCTGAAGTAGTTGCCGCGCGCGAGATAGAGCGGCGGCACCCAGCGCGGATCGAGGCCGCGCGTGCGGCGCGCGAGCGCCTGCGCGCCGAGGCCCGCGCTGTTGATCACGCACGCGGCCTCGATTTCGGTCGGCGCGTCGCCGCCGGTGCGCACGACGAAGCGGCCGCCACGCAACACGTCGATCGATTCGACCGGGGATTTCAGCGCGCACACCGCGCCGTCGCGCTCCGCGTCGCCGAGCAGCGCGAGCATCAGCTGGTGGCTGTCGACGATGCCGGTGCTCGGCGAAAACAGCGCCTCCACGCAATCGAGCGCGGGCTCGAGCGTCTGTGCCTCGGTACGCGTGAGCGGCATCAGGTCGAGCACGCCGTTTTCCGCCGCGCGCGCGGCGATCGCCTTCAACTGCTTCACCTGCGCGGCGCTCGTCGCGACGAGCAGTTTGCCCACGCGCCGGTGCGGCACGTGACGCGTTTCGCAGAACTCGTACAGCAGGTCGCGCCCGTGCACGCACGACATCGCCTTCAGCGAGCCGCGCGCGTAGTAGAGCCCCGCGTGAATCACCTCGCTGTTGCGCGAGCTCGTGCCCGTGCCGATTGCGTCGGCCGCCTCGAGCACGATCGTTTCGCGTCCGCGCGCGGCCAGTTCCCGCGCAATCGCAAGACCGACGACACCCGCGCCGATCACCACACAATCCGTCTGCTCCATGGCGTTTCGCGTCGCTCACGCGTCGAGGGGAGAGAAGAGAATTGTACGTCCCGGTTCGCCCGCCTGCCGAACGCCTGTCTGTCGGCCCGCATGCTTGCGCCGCGGCCTGCGCGGCGCGACGCGCGCAGGCCGCGGCGAGGCGCGCGCCGCCGGCTCAGAACCCGATCGGCCGGCGCTTCGCCGCGCCCTCGTCGGCGCGGATGTCGGACGGTGCGATCACGTCCCGGCCGTCGAGCCGCGCGGCGCCGAACGCATGCAGCAGCGCACGGCGCATCGTGCGCGGCGGCGTCGCGGCCAGCACGTCGAGCGCGTCGTCGTCGAGCGTGTCGGGGAAGCGCCGCCCCCACGCGTGCGACGTGCGGATCTCGTCGTAGATCGTCTGCGCGATCCGGCGCGCGCCGGCCGCGTCCGGCGGCGCGATCTCGTACACGTTCATCCGGTTCAGCAGCGGCTCCGGGATCGCCTGCGCATCGTTCGCGGTCGCGACCCAGATCACGTTGCCCGCATCGATCGGCACCTCGGCGAATTCGTCGACGAACGCGCGCGCGGTGTCGTGCTCGAGCAACGCGTACAGCGCGCCGAGCGGATCGTATTGCGCGTCGCTGCCCGCCTTGTCGATCTCGTCGACCGCGATCACCGGGTTCGCGTAGCTGCCGTTGACGAGCGCTTCGAACACCTTGCCGGGCTTCGCGTTCTTCCATTGCGACGACGCGCCCGACAGGATCCAGCCGGCCGTCAGCGAACTCATCGGCACGTAGTGGTACGCGGTGCCGAGCAGCTGCGCGAGCGCCTTCGCGAAATGCGTCTTGCCGATGCCGGGTGGCCCGAGCAGCAGGATCGGCATCAGTTCGAGCCGGTCGTCGGTCTCGAGGCACAGCGCGACCTGCTTGCGCACGTCGTCGAGGGGCTCGGTGAAATTGGGCAGCGCGTCGCCGAGTTCGTCGAACGACGGCATCCGGTTCGGCTTCACGCAAAAGCGCAGATTGCCGGTCTTGAGCATCCGCTCGTAGGTGGCGCGCAGTGCGTCGCTCGCGCTCTCGTTCAGCTCGTTCAACGCGGTCTCGACCTGCTCGAGGTCGTACACCGTGCTGAAGGATGCCACCGCCAGTTCCTGTTTCACCATCGCCGTCGTCATACCAACCTCGCCACCGCTGCCGTCACACGATCATCAGACCCTTACGATTTCAGTGTAGCGATCCCGCATCGGCGTGCAAGCAAGCAGCCACCGCGGTCTGCTGCTAACACCGTGCGCGCGCTGCGGCGTCGCGCCGCGCGGCGTATGATCGATGGTTCACCGGCCGTCGCGCCGGCCTCGCCACGGCGCCCGCGCGGCGCCGCGCGCTTCGTCTCGAAGGGTTGCCGATGTCGCATACCATCGAGAACCGCCTCGTCACCGAGCGCGCGAGCGTCGCCGAGTTCGCGCGCTTTTTCGCTTGAAAACGCGTGACGCGCACCTACCTTTCGATCAGGACCAAATCGTGCTGCGAACCCGCGGCGACGCGTCCTGTCACACCACCGTCCGGATCGATCGGGCGTAAGATGTGCGTCCGTTCCCCGCTACCCCGCGTTTCCGGAGAAGTTTCATGCTGAAACACGGCCTGGCCGTCCTGCTCGCGAGCGCCGCGCTCGCGGCCCATGCGCAGAGCGCCGCACCGGCAGCCGTCGCATGGGAGATCCAGGTGGTGCGCGACGGTCAGACGATCGACACGTTCCAGCAACGCACCACCGTCGGTCAGACCCGCACCGACACCCATCGCTATCCGTCCGCCGTGCCCGTCGGCTGCGGCAACGCCGCGCGCGTCGTGCCGACCGAGCGCTCGCGCTCGGTGACGGTCGCGCCGCTCACCGTCGACGACGCCGCCCGCACCGTGTCGCTCGCGCTCGACGTGCAGGAAACCCTCGACGACGAAAACGCGACGCGCAACGATCCGTGCGTGCCCGCGTCGCCGCGGCAAATCGTCGCGAGCCATCCGGGGCTGTCGGTCGGCGGCGACGCATGGACCGACTGGACGCTCGTCGAGCAGCGCCCGCATCTCGTCTACCGCGTGCGCGCGCACGTCGCGAAGGACTGAGCGCCATGTCCGCCGACGCCCTGTCCCTGCCGTTCGCCGAACCGCACGCCGCGCCCGACGAAATCACCGCGGTCAGCTGGAACCTGCACAAGGGCCGCTCGCCGCTCGGCTTCACCGCATGGAACGCGATGCGCAACTGGATGCAGTCGACGCACGCCGACGTGTATTTCCTGCAGGAAGCGATGGCGCGCCGCATGCCGCGCCCGATGCTCGCCCCCGGCTTCGGCGCGCCGATGGACGACGCGGTCGACGACGTGTGGCACTGCCAGGCCACCGAGATCGCGCAGGCGCTCGACTGGCAGATCGCGCTCGGACCGAACGTGTTCAAGCCGTCGTGGCGGCACGGCAACGCGATCCTGTCGCCGCATCCGCTCGACCTCGGCGGCCGCTGGGACATCTCCGCGCACCGCTTCGAGCGGCGCGGGCTGCTGGTCGCGCGCGCGACGCTCGCCGGCGCGCGGCCCGTCACGCTGCTGTGCGCGCACCTCGCGCTCACGCGTGCGGCGCGGCTGCGCCAGATGCACTGGATCGCGCACTGGATCGTGCGCAACGCGGGCGACGACCCGCTCGTGCTCGCCGGCGACTTCAACGACTGGCGCAACGATTCGGTCGCGCTGTTCGGCGAGATCGGGCTGTCCGAGGTCGCGACGCTGCTCGGCGAGTCGGGCCGCACGTTCCCCGCGTTCTCCCCGGCGCTCGCGCTCGACAAGATGTTCGTGCGCGGGCTGACACCGCTCGAATGGCAGGCGCCGTCCGGCGAAACCGCGTGGCTGTCGGACCACCTGCCGTATATCGCGCGGCTGCGCCTCGATTCGCAGTGACGCGGCAGCACCGCATGCCCGCGACGACCTGCGCGCGTATCGCGGCGGCCGGCTCACCTGCCTGACCCGCTCGAAAGCGTGTGCGTTCCGGACCCGCGTGTTCGCGGCGCGAAGCTCGCTGCCGACCGCTGAAAGCAGTTTGCAAGATTCCGTTGCGCCAAATCCGCGCAGCCGCGCGGGTCAAGCCCGCATCTGCCCCAAGCAGGGTAAAATAACGAGTTCCTCAAACGTCTGTCATCGAGAAGGCGCGTGTCCGACGCGCCGGCCGGCCGATCCGCGATCGGGCCGACGCACTCGGTTTTTTGCCCGTTTTTGGGCCCGTTACACGCGTCCGCTACGCGCGTCCGTTTTCAAAGCCATGAGCAAATACGACACCGCCACCGTCCAATCCGTCCATCACTGGACCGACACGCTTTTCAGCTTCACCTGCACCCGTGAGCCGAGCCTGCGCTTCAACAACGGCGAATTCACGATGGTCGGCCTCGAGGTCGACGGCAAGCCGCTCGCGCGTGCCTACTCGATCGTCAGCCCGAACTACGAAGAGCACCTCGAATTCTTCAGCATCAAGGTCCAGAACGGCCCGCTGACGTCGCGCCTGCAGCACCTGAAGGTGGGCGACTCGGTGCTGATCGGCAAGAAGCCGACCGGCACGCTCGTCGCCGACAACCTGCTGCCCGGCAAGACGCTGTGGATGCTGTCGACCGGCACGGGCCTCGCGCCGTTCATGTCGATCATCCGCGACCCGGACATCTACGAACGCTTCGACAAGGTCATCCTGACGCATACCTGCCGCCTGAAGGGCGAGCTGGCGTACATGGACTACATCAAGCACGACCTGCCGGGCCACGAGTATCTCGGCGACATCATCAAGGAAAAGCTCGTCTACTACCCGACGGTCACGCGCGAAGCGTTCGACAACGAGGGCCGGATCACCGACCTGATCGCGACGGGCAAGCTGTTCGCGGACCTCGGCGTGCCGGCGTTCTCGCCGGAAAACGACCGTGTGATGCTGTGCGGCAGCACCGCGATGCTGAAGGACACGACCGACCTGCTGAAGCAGGCCGGCCTCGTCGAAGGCAAGAACAGCGCGCCGGGTCACTACGTGATCGAACGCGCATTCGTGGACTGATCGAGCCCCGAATTTGTGCCGTATCAAGAACCGGAGCGAAAGCTCCGGTTTTTTTTCGTCCCTACTTGGCGAATTCGTAACAAACTGGGACCATTCCATGTCAAATCGTTACATTTGGATACGGGCGGTCCCGGTGCTTTCGTGTCGGTGTTTTTCCTACAGCCCGCTTCATTCCGATTATTCACATTTACCCTTAAACGTCCGTCCGACATGACCTTTTCAAAATTTTTGAGATATTATTCGGCCCGCGTGGTGACCGTCGGGACGGTCATTGAAGGGTCGGACTCAGACGTTACAAGTTGTAACTTATGTTACTTCGGCAAGGGGCGATTCTCTGACGGCGACCGTGACCGAAACGGCCGCCGATCCACGCAGCCAGCCGGTGCCCGAACCGCTTTCTGACAGCAGGGAGAGTCATGGATACGTCGCTCAACGCGCCCCCGGGCGCCCACGCCCCGTTCCCGTCGCAGCCGCGCGTGCCTCGCGACGACGCGGCCGCCCCCGTGGCCGAAGCCCTGCCCAACCGCGACACGTCCGCCGCCCGGATCGCGGCGCTGTCCCTTCAGCTGACGGCCGCCGACGAAGCGGCCCGCCGCCATCTGGCCGGCGAGCTGCATGACGGGCTCGGTGCCGAACTCACCGCCGCGCGTTTCGCGCTCGCAAACGTTCAAACGTGGCTGCCGGCCGATGCGCCGGACGGCTGCCTGCGCGCGCTCGAGCTGGCGCAGCGGTCGCTCGACGCCGCGACCGACGCCAACCGCCGGCTGATCGACGAGCGCGACACGCCGGCACTCGACGGCGGCGTCGTCGGCGCACTGTCGACGTGGACCGACAGCCACGCGGCCCGCACCGGCCTGCGTACGAGCTTCGTCTGCGCGGCCGACGCGCGGCTCACGCAACTCGCCGGCGCCGGCGCGCTCGCGATCTTCCGGGTCGCGCAGGAAGCGCTGTCGAACGTCGCGAAGCATGCGCGCGCGGCGTCCGTCGACGTGCGGATCGACACGGACGACACGCATCTGTCCCTGATCGTCACCGACGACGGGGCCGGTTTTACCCGCAGCCGGCGCGCCGGCTACGGCCTCGCCGGGATGCGCGCACGCTGCGAAGCGTTCGGCGGCAGCTTCGACGCGCGTGCGCCGGAAGCGGGCCGCGGCACGCGCGTCACCGCGCGCTTCGCGTGGGACTCGCTGTTCGCGGTGCCGGCCGCCGCGCGCCGCGCGTCGCTTTCGTGAGGTCGTCATGAGCCTGAACATCCTGCTCGTGGACGATCATGCGATCGTCCGCCAAGGGATCCGCCACCTGCTGATCGACCGCGGTGTCGCGCGCGACGTGACCGAAGCCGAGACCGGCAGCGATGCGATGGCCGCCGTCGACCGCCAGGCCTTCGACGTGATCCTGCTCGACATCTCGCTGCCGGACGCGAACGGCATCGAGGTGCTCAAGCGCATCAAGCGCAAGCTGCCGGGCACGCCGGTGCTGATGTTCTCGATGTACCGCGAGGACCAGTACGCGGTGCGCGCGCTGAAGGCCGGCGCGTCCGGCTACCTGTCGAAGACGGTGAACGCCGCGCAGATGATCGGCGCGATCCAGCAGGTCGCGGCCGGCCGCAAGTACGTGAGCCCGGCGATGGCCGAGGCGCTCGCCGAATACGTGTCGTTCGAGAACGAACCGCTGCCGCACGAGAAGCTGTCCGACCGCGAATACCAGACGCTCTGCATGCTCGCGTCGGGCAAGCGCCTCACCGACATCGCGAACACGCTGTCGCTGTCGGTGAAGACGGTCAGCGTGTACCGGTCCCGGCTGCTCGAGAAGATGCGGCTGTCGAACAACGCGGAACTGACGTTCTACGTGATGAGCAACCGGCTCGTCGAGATGACGCCCGCGTCGGGCGCCTGATCCGCCGGATACACCGGAATCGCGCCATTCGCCGCGCCGGCCTGCGCCGTGCCGGCGCCGGCCGCCGAATGCTGCGCGCAAGCGCTTGTTTTGGCGGGCGATTCCGGAGCACACCGCTGCGCCGCAGCGGGTCTTTCACGCCAAATCGGCTAAAATTGCGGGTTTTCACTCACTCGGCGCCGCCGCGCTCGCGCACGCCGGAGACACATCCGCAATGTCCCTCTTCCGCAAGAAAAACGTCGATCGCATGATCGCCGGCGCGCACGGCGCCGGGCTCAAGAAAGCGCTCGGCGCAATCGACCTCACCTTCCTCGGCATCGGCGCGATCATCGGCACCGGCATCTTCGTGCTGACCGGCACGGGCGCCGTGCAGGCCGGCCCCGCGCTGATGCTGTCGTTCGTGATCGCCGCGATCGCATGCGGCCTCGCGGCGCTGTCGTACGCCGAATTCGCGTCGACGATTCCGGTCGCGGGCTCGATCTACACGTACTCGTACGCGACGCTCGGCGAGCTCGTCGCCTGGATCATCGGCTGGGACCTGATGCTCGAATACGGCCTCGCGGCGTCGGCCGTGTCGGTCGGCTGGTCGGGCTACCTGCAGTCGCTGCTGCAGGGCTTCGGGCTCTCGCTGCCGACCGTGCTGACGGCCGCACCCGGCGCGATTCCGGGCGTCGTCACCTGGTTCAACCTGCCGGCGTTCCTCGTGATGCTCGTGATCACGACGCTGCTGTCGATCGGCATCCGCGAGTCGACCCGCATCAACAACATCATGGTGTTCATCAAGGTGTCGGTGGTGCTGCTCGTGATCGCGGTCGGCATCTTCCACGTGACGCCCGCGAACTGGAAGCCGTTCATGCCGCACGGCTGGAACGGCGTGTTCGGCGCTGCGGCCGTGATGTTCTTCGCGTTCATCGGCTTCGACGCGGTGTCGTCCGCGGCCGAGGAAGTGAAGAACCCGAAGCGCGACCTGCCGATCGGCATCATCGCGTCGCTCGCGGTGTGCGCGGTGCTGTACGTGACGGTCGCGGCGGTCGCGACCGGCATCGTGCCATCGGCGCAGTACGCGAACGTGTCGCATCCGATCTCGTATGCGCTGCAGATCGCCGGCGAGACGTGGGTCGCGGGCTTCATCGACCTCGGCGCGGTGCTCGGCATGCTGACCGTGATCCTCGTGATGAGCTACGGCCAGACGCGAATCATCTTCGCGATGTCGCGCGACGGGCTGTTGCCGGCGACGCTGTCGCGCGTGCATCCGCGCTACGCGACACCGTTCCTGACGACCTGGCTCGTCGGCCTGTTCTTCGGGCTGATCGCCGCGCTCGTGCCGCTCAACGTGCTCGCCGAGCTGATCAACATCGGCACGCTCGCCGCGTTCTCGATGGTGTCGATCGCGGTGCTGGTGCTGCGCCGCACGCACCCGGAGCTGCCGCGCGCGTTCCGCTGCCCGGGCGTGCCGGTGGTGCCGATCCTCGCGGTCGGCGCGTGCCTGTTCCTGATGCTGAACCTGCAGCCCGTCACGTGGGCCGCGTTCGGCATCTGGCTCGTGATCGGCCTCGTGATCTACTTCCTGTATTCGCGGCGCCACTCGAAGCTCGCACACGGTCATCCCGACGCGCATTGACTGCCGCCGCTGCCGCGCGCAGCACGCAGCGTGCTGCGTGCTGCGTGCTGCGTATAGCGTGTAGCGTGTAGCGGTACGACGCCACGCCGGGCCGTCACCGGCCCCGTGCGACCCGCTCCCTCCCGCCTGAATCGTCCACGCCTGAATCGTCCCCGCCATAGGCGCACCCGCGCGGGCGGCGCGACATGCGCCGCCTCGCCCCGCCCGCGCGCGATCGCTGCCCGATCGTCGCGATTTCTTGCCCGATCGTCCGGATTTGCCGGCACGATCTGCACGCTGCCAGCACGTGCGCGCCGGCCGGTTCATAATCCGGCCATCGAACGACGGCCCGGCCCGGCGGGCCGTCCGGCAACAGGAACAGGATGATGGAAAGCGTCGATCTCGATGTACTGAAATCCAGCGCGCGCTGGCTCGACGAAGGGCGCCGCGTGCTGCTCGTGACGGTCGTGAAGACGTGGGGCTCGTCGCCGCGCCCCGAAGGCGCGATGCTCGCGGTGCGCGAGGACGGGCTCGTGGTCGGCTCCGTGTCCGGCGGATGCATCGAGGACGACCTGATCGCCCGCGTGCATGCGAGCGGAATCGCGGCCGACGCGCGCCCGGAAGCCGTCAAGTACGGCGTGACGGCCGAGGAGGCGCACCGCTTCGGGCTGCCCTGCGGCGGCACGATCCAGCTCGTGCTGGAGCCGCTCACGCGCGACAGCGGGATCGCCGCGTTGTGCGCGGAAGTCGAAGCCGGCCGCCTCGTCACGCGCACGATGACGCTCGCGACCGGGCGCGCGTCGCTGTCACCCGCGCAGGCGACCGACGGGCTCGCGTTCGACGGCGAGCGGCTCGTGACGATCCACGGGCCGCGCTACCGGATGCTCGTGATCGGCGCCGGGCAGTTGTCGCGCTATCTGTGCCAGATCGCGGTCGGGCTCGACTATCAGGTGACGGTTTGCGATCCGCGCGAGGAATACACGGATGCGTGGGACGTGCCGGGCACGCGCGTCGTGCACACGATGCCCGACGACACGGTGCTCGACATGAAGCTCGACGCGCGTTCGGCCGTGATCGCGCTCACGCACGACCCGAAGCTCGACGATCTCGCGCTGATGGAGGCGTTGAAGACGCCCGCGTTCTACGTGGGCGCGCTCGGCTCGCGACGCAACAACGCGGCGCGGCGCGAGCGGCTGCTCGAATTCGACCTGAGCGAGGCGGAACTGGCGCGGCTGCACGGGCCGGCCGGCATCTACATCGGCAGCCGCACGCCGCCCGAAATCGCGATCTCGATCCTCGCCGAAGTGACGGCCGCGAAGAACAACGTGTCGCTGCCGACGATCCTGCAGGTCGAGGGCGCGAAGGCCGCACGCGAGATCGCGGCAAACGGCGGCGCGGCCTGCGGCCTCTGAGGCGTCCCAAACCGGCCGCTTCGCGCCAGCCCCCAAGGGGACTTCCTTCCGGGCGGAAAACCTGGGGCGGCCCGGCGTTTTCTTGAGGCCGTCGCTGCGGTGCAAGGCCGCGCCGGATGGCCGTCATGCGTCGGCGGGAAACCGGCGCGCGTCGATGCCGACGTCAGGCAAGGCCCGCGGCAAGCGCTGCGGCGACCGAGCCGGCCACCAGCACGACGCCGAGCGTGCGGCGCTTGTTCAGCTCCGTCCACAACAGCACGCCCGTCAGCGACAACAGGATCAGCGAACCCGCGATCGTGTCCATCAGCAGCACCCAGCCGAGATTCATGCCGACGCCGCGATGCAGGTTGTTCAGCGTCGTCAGGAACGTGTTGCCGCTGCGCTTCACCGACACGTAGCCGTTGCCGACCCAGTATTCCGCCTGCAGGTTCTGGTGCGGACCGAACAGGCCCATCTGCCAGTGCTCGGGCTGCATCACGCGCTTGTCGCCCCAGGCGACCGGCTGCGCAGGCTCCTTGCGCACGCGGCCCGGCCGGCCGTCGAAGTGCAGCTCCTGCTGGAGCCACTTCGTCATCGCGGCGGGCGACTTCGGCACCGGGTCCGGCAACGCGATCTGCATCTGCTCGACCTGCGGTTCGCCGGTCGGGATCTTCAGCGGCGGCGCACGGTGGTTCAGCAGCACGCCCGTCACGCCGAACAGCAATCCGAGCACCGCGCCCCACAGTCCGACCCAGCCGTGTACCTTGCGCAGCCATTTGATGAAGGTCGCGCGGCGCGAGCGCTGGCGGCGCCCCTCCAGTTCGGCGTCGCTCAGGGGGCGTGCGGCCGGATGCAGCACGGTAACGCCCGCAGGGGGCCTGCCCGCCTGCGGCGGGGCGATCGTTTCGGGCGCGTTCACGCGAGAGTATCCATTCGTTCAAAGCAACGGGCGGCGCACGGAAAACGTACGCCGCCCGGACAGCATGAAAATGAGAATGGATATCATTACACAAATGAAGCGGCCGCTCAATCCGCCGGCACACGATGGAGCGGGCGAGAAAGTCCAGAGATAACCGAAAAAGCATACTGATCAAGCGCAGATTCCGGTCAATAGACGAAAAATACCGACGAAATGATCGCGAAAGACCCGGACAGCATTTCGCAAGAAAACCCGGGTGGGCGGGCGGCTGGGCGAGCGTCGGCGTCAGCTTCGGCTTCGGCTTCGGCTTCGGCTTCGGCTTCGGCTTCGGCTTCGGCTTCGGCGCGGGCGTAGACGCAGCGCCTCAGCAGCGCAACTGCTCAGCGGCGCAGCGGCGGCAACGGAAAGCGCGGCGCGGCGTCACCCGGTTCGGGCTCGGTGCGATCGAGCGCATACAGCCAAGCGAGCAGATCCGCGACGGCCTGGTAAAGCTGCGGCGGAATCCGGTCGTCGAGGTCGACCTGCATCAGCAGCGACACCATCTCCGGCGCGGTATGCACGTACAGCCCCGCATCACGGGCGCGCGCGACGATCATCTCGGCGAGCAGGCCATACCCCTTCGCGACCACGCGCGGCGCGGCATCGCCGCCTTTCGGATCGTAGACGAGCGCGGCCGCGCGCTTGCGCGACGTCATGCTCATCGCGGCGCCTCGTCGTCGGCGCCCGGCATGCCGCCAGCCGCACTGCGCGCATACGCGGCAGCGGCCGCCTGCGCGACGAGCGGATCGAAGCCGTCCGGCTCGTCGCCGACCGCGCGGATCGACAGTCCGCCGAGCTGCAGGCCCGATCCCTCGAACCGTTGCCGCAACGCCGCCTCGTTTCGCGTGAGCCGGTCGGCACCGGCCGAATTCGCGCGCAGCCGCACGACGAGCTGCTTGCCGTTCAATACCAGTTCCGCGTCGACCGTGCCGAGCGACGGCAACGTGAGCGTCAGCCGCGTGCGCCAGGCGATCCCGTCCCCCGTGTCGTCGCCGCTGCGCGACGCGCGGCCGCCCGGATCGTCGGGCTCGATCGTCCAGTCGAGCCGTGCGCCGGGCCATGCCTCGCCCGCCCAGCGAAACTGGTCCGTCGCGAGTGCGTCGAGCTGCTGCCGGACGATCGGCACGGCAGCCGGATGCACGGGAGCCGATGCCTGCGCCTGCGGATCGGCCGACGCGGCGGCCAGTTCGACGCGCGCAGGCGTCCAGCGCGGGTCGGGGTGGTCGCCGAGCGGGTCGGTCAGCGCGGCTGCGCCCGACGCGGTACCCGGCCGGGCGGCCAGCTGCGTGTTCTGCACGAGCTCGTGCGGCACCGCACCGCCCGGCACTGGCGCGCCCGGCTGCATGGCGGATCGCGGCGCCGCCGCCGGCAACGGCAGACGCTGCGCGAGCAGTTCGTCGAGCACATCGGGCGCATCGTGCTGCGCGGCATCCGGGGCGGGCTGCACCGGCACGGTCGTGAGGCGCGCCTGCGGTTCGCGCATCAGCGCGGCGAGCGGGCGTTGGCCGGCCAGCCACTGCGCGAGATGGGATTCGTAGAAAAGGCCGCTTTCGCTCACGGCCTGCGCGAGCGCCGCGCGCAACGCCGCGACGGGCGGTGCGGCCGCCGCAGCGCGCGCGGCCGCGACGTCGGACGCGGGCGCTGCGCTGGAAGAAGCGCTGGAAGAAGCGCTGGAAGAAGCGCTGGAAAAAGCGGTAGAAGAAGCGCTGGAAGAAGCGGCGGAAGAAGCGCCCGGATCGGAAGCGCTCTGCCCATCCGGCGACGCGGCCGCCGCGACGCTCAGCAGCACGGAAGGGTCGGCCAGCAGCGGCGTGCGCCCGGCGATCACGGGCGTCGCGACACCGCCCGAGCGCGAGATCGCATCGAGCGCGAGCGCGACATCGGACAGTGCCGTCTGCGCGGACGCCGGCGGCGCGGCCGGCGTGGCCCCCGTCGCGGACGGCGACGACACGCCGGCGCCCGGCGTGCCGACCTGCGCGGTCGCGCCGCCGCCGGCGGGCGCCGTCACGGTGCCGGCCAGCAGGCTGTCGAGGCGGCTCGCCAGCACGGCGGCCGCAACGGAGTCGATACCGGTCATGATCGAAGCCTGCTCACCTCAGCCACATCGTTGCGAAGCCGGGCACGCGGCTACCGCCGCCCCGGCAAACGGGCACTATCCGCGAGCGCGGTAGAGATCGGTCAATACCTCGGTCGAGCGCCGCGCCTCGAACAGCGCGGACAACCGTGCGACTTCCGGGCTCGCGAGATCGCGGATCGCGGCGTCGTCGGCGAGGATGCGGCGGATCAGCGCGAGCTTGCGGCCGAGGTCCGCTTCGTCGAGCGCGACGCTCGGAGCGGCCGCCTTCAACCCGTCGACGAGCCTCAGGAATTCGGCCTGCAACTCCGGCAGCGCGCGCCAGTCCGAGCCGCGCGCCGCGCACAGCATGCGGCCCGACACGGCCGCGAGCGCCTCGTAGCGAGCGAAGTATTCGGCCTTGAGATTCATCGCGCCGCGCCCGCCGCCTGTTGCGCGGCCATGCGCGCGACTTCCGGAGCGATGCCCGTCCACGCTTCCTCGAGCGTCGCGAGCAGCCCGTCGACCTCGACCAGCATCGCGTCGCTCGCATTCAGGTTGGCTTCCAGCAGGCGCCGGCCGATATAGGCGTACAGCGCGTCGAGGCGCCCGGCGATCTGGCCGCCCGCGTCGCGGTTCAGCGACGCCTGCAGGCCGCTCTCGACGATCCCGATCGCCTTGCCGATCGCTTCGCCGCGCGCGGGCACGTTGCCCTGCTGCAAATGCATGCGCGCGAGCGCGATGGCCTGCCGCGCGCCCTGATACAGCATCGCGATCAGCCGGTGCGGGGACGCGCCCATCACCCCCGTCTCGACGCCGACACGCGCGTACGCACTGGCTCCAGCGTGTCCTGGGGAAAACATGCGCTTCTCCTTGTGATGCGTTGGCTATGCAGTGGCCGCCGCCCTGCGATGCACGACGCGGCCTCGTTCCAGAGTTATCGGAAGGGAATTGGAAAGCTTTAGGTGAGTGGGCCGCCGGCGCGGCAGGCAGGCTGCTCCCCTGGGCGGCTGCCCCGGAAGCCCGTCGCCGGACGCCCGCCCGTCAAACCGACATCTGCATGATGTCGTTGTACGCGCTCACGAGCTTGTTGCGGACCTGGAGCCCGAACTGGAAGCCGATGTTGGCCTTCTGCATGTCGACCATCACGTCGTTCAGCGACACGTTCGCCGCGCCGACCTCGAACGCGTGCGCCTCGCCGAGCGCGTGCTGCTGGTCGCCGCTGATCTTGTCGAGCGACGCCTTCATCGCGCTCGCGAACGTGCCGGCCGTCGCGGCGCCCGAGCCGGCGAGCGCTGCCGCCGGGCTCGCGACGCCGCCGCTCGCCTGCGCGGCCATCGCCTGCATCTGTTGCAACACCGAACCGATTCCGCTGACGTTGGCAGCCATGCTGTCCCCAGACCTGTAAGAGATGAGACCCGGGCACACCGGGCGTTTCCGGCGGCGCCGCACGACGCGCACCATGCCGGATCGCGAAAAAGGATAGCAGCGCGGCGCGCGCCAAAGCCGCGAAAGTACGGGGGAAACCCCGCTCTTTTCGGTCGATCGGAGTCGCGCCCGGGTCCCGATAATCGCATCGTGTCATTGTCCGTCCGCTCGTCCGAGCGGCTCAGTCGTCCCGCTCCGGAGAAACTCCACGCATGGATTCGCAGGCCAACTCGCTGATCAACCCCGACGCCCGCACGGGCCTCGCCAGCCCGGTGCCAGGCGCCACCGTGGCCGCCGCGTTGCCGGGAGCAGGCGGCGCCGGCGCGGACTTCGGGTTCGGCGGCTTCGCGGAACGCATCCCCGGCATCTCGCGGATGAAGGGCAACCCGAAGCTGCCGTTCGTGATCGCCGTCGCGTTCGCCGTCGCCGCGATCACCGCGCTCGTGCTGTGGAGCCGCGCGCCCGACTATCGCGTGCTGTACAGCAACCTGTCGGACCGCGACGGCGGCGCGATCATCGCCGCGCTCCAGCAGGCAAACGTTCCCTACAAGTTCGCCGACGCGGGCGGCGCGATCCTCGTGCCGTCGAACCAGGTCCACGAAACGCGCCTGAAGCTCGCCGCGATGGGCCTGCCCAAGGGCGGCTCGGTCGGCTTCGAGCTGATGGACAACCAGAAATTCGGCATCAGCCAGTTCGCGGAGCAGGTGAACTACCAGCGCGCGCTCGAAGGCGAGCTGCAGCGCACGATCGAATCGATCAACGCGGTGAAAACGGCGCGCGTGCATCTCGCGATCCCGAAGCCGTCGGTGTTCGTGCGCGACAAGGAAGCGCCGAGCGCGTCGGTGTTCGTCGACCTCTACCCGGGCCGCGTGCTCGACGAGGGCCAGGTCCAGGCGATCACGCGGATGGTGTCGTCCGGCGTGCCCGACATGCCGGCCAAGAACGTGACGATCGTCGACCAGGACGGCAACCTGCTGACCCAGACGGCCTCGGCCTCCGGCCTCGACGCGAGCCAGCTCAAGTACGTGCAGCAGGTCGAGCGCAACACGCAGAAGCGCATCGACGCGATCCTCGCGCCGATCTTCGGCACCGGCAACGCGCGCTCGCAGGTCAGCGCCGACGTCGATTTCTCCAGGCTCGAGCAGACCTCGGAAAGCTACGGCCCGAACGCCTCGCCGCAGCAGACCGCGATCCGCAGCCAGCAGACCAGCACGGCCACCGAACTCGCGCAGGGCGGCGCCTCGGGCGTACCGGGCGCGCTGTCGAACACGCCGCCGCAGCCGGCCTCCGCGCCGATCGTCGCCGGCAACGGCCAGAACGGGCCGCAGTCGACGCCCGTCAGCGACCGCAAGGACCAGACGACCAACTACGAACTCGACAAGACGATCCGCCACGTCGAGCAGCCGATGGGCAACGTGAAGCGGCTGTCGGTCGCCGTCGTTGTCAATTACCAGCCGGTGGCCGACGCGAAGGGCCACGTGACGATGCAGCCGCTGCCACCCGCGAAGCTCGCGCAGATCGAGCAGCTCGTGAAGGACGCGATGGGCTACGACGAGAAGCGCGGCGACTCGGTGAACGTCGTGAACAGCGCGTTCTCGACCGCCAGCGATCCGTACGCCGACCTGCCGTGGTGGCGCCAGCCGGACATGATCGCGATGGCGAAGGAAGCCGCGAAGTGGCTCGGCATCGCGGCGGCCGCGGCGGCGCTCTATTTCATGTTCGTGCGCCCGGCGATGCGCCGCGCGTTCCCGCCGCCCGAGCCGGTCACGCCGGCGCTCGCGGCACCGGAGGATGCGGTCGTGCTCGACGGCCTGCCCGCCCCGGACAAGGCCGACGAGCCCGATGCGCTGCTGCTCGGCTTCGAGAACGAAAAGAACCGCTACGAACGCAACCTCGACTACGCGCGCACGATCGCCCGCCAGGATCCGAAGATCGTCGCCACCGTCGTGAAGAACTGGGTGTCCGATGAACGCTGAAGGCCTGACCAAGAGCGCGCTGCTGCTGATGTCGATCGGCGAGGAAGAGGCCGCTGAAGTATTCAAGTTCCTCGCGCCGCGCGAGGTGCAGAAGATCGGCGCCGCGATGGCCGCGCTGAAGAACGTCACGCGCGAGCAGGTCGAGGACGTGCTGCAGGAGTTCGCGAGGGAAGCCGAGCAGCACACCGCGCTGTCGCTCGATTCGAGCGAGTACATCCGCTCGGTGCTGACCAAGGCGCTCGGCGAGGACAAGGCCGGCGTGCTGATCGACCGGATCCTGCAGGGCAGCGACACGAGCGGCATCGAGGGCCTGAAGTGGATGGACTCGGGCGCGGTCGCCGAACTGATCAAGAACGAGCATCCGCAGATCATCGCGACGATCCTCGTGCACCTCGACCGCGACCAGGCGTCCGAGATCGCATCGTGCTTCACCGAGCGGCTGCGCAACGACGTGCTGCTGCGGATCGCGACGCTCGACGGCATCCAGCCGGCCGCGCTGCGCGAGCTCGACGACGTGCTGACCGGCCTGCTGTCGGGCAGCGACAACCTGAAGCGCAGCCCGATGGGTGGCATCCGCACCGCGGCCGAGATCCTGAACTTCATGACGAGCAATCATGAGGAAGGCGTGCTCGAAAGCGTGCGCCAGTACGACGCCGACCTCGCGCAGAAGATCATCGACCAGATGTTCGTGTTCGAGAACCTGCTCGACCTCGAGGATCGCGCGATCCAGATGGTGCTGAAGGAAGTCGAGTCGGAAACGCTGATCATCGCGCTGAAGGGCGCGCCGCCCGCGCTGCGCCAGAAGTTCCTCGCGAACATGTCGCAGCGCGCGGCCGAACTGCTCGCCGAGGACCTCGACGCGCGCGGCCCGGTGCGCGTGTCCGAAGTCGAGACGCAGCAGCGCCGCATCCTGCAGATCGTGCGCAACCTCGCCGAAAGCGGCCAGGTCGTGATCGGCGGCAAGGCGGAAGACGCGTATGTCTGATTCCGCGCGCGAGCCCGCCGGCACCCTCACCGCGTACCAGCGGTGGGAGATGGCGTCGTTCGATCCGCCACCGCCCCCGCCGCCGCCCGACGCTGCCGCAGCGGCCGCCGCCGCGCTCGCCGCGGACCTGCAGCGCGTGCGCGACGCCGCGCATGCCGAAGGCCATGCGGCCGGTCACGTCGAAGGGCAGGCACTGGGTTACCAGGCCGGTTTCGACCAGGGCCGCGAGCAGGGCTTCGAAGCCGGCCAGGCCGAAGCCCGCGAACAGGCAGCGCAGCTCGCGGCGCTCGCCGCGTCGTTCCGCGAAGCCGTGTCGAGCGTCGAGCACGATCTCGCGTCCGACCTCGCGCAGCTCGCGCTCGACATCGCGCAGCAGGTCGTGCGCCAGCACGTGAAGCACGATCCCGCCGCGCTCGTCGCGGCGGTGCGCGACGTGCTCGCCGCCGAACCGGCGCTGTCCGGCGCGCCGCATCTCGCGGTAAATCCGGCCGACCTGCCCGTCGTCGAAGCCTATCTGCAGGACGAACTCGATACGCTCGGCTGGAACGTGCGCACCGACGCGTCGATCGAACGCGGCGGCTGCCGCGCGCACGCCGCGACGGGCGAGGTCGACGCGACGCTGCCCACCCGCTGGCAGCGCGTCGCCGCCTCGATCGGCAAGGTGAGCGCATGGTGACGCCCACGCCCGCATCCATCCTGCACGACGGGATGACGCCGCTCGAGCGCGAACTCGCGCTCGCGTCGTTCGGCCCCGACGGTCCGCACGACACCGCGCACGACGCGCCGGCACACGCGACGGATGCCGCCTGCGACACGCCGCGTGCGCCGCACAATCCGCATCTCGCGCACTGGCGCACGCACCTGAACGGGCTCGCGACACGCAGCCATCGCGCGCTGCCGCTGCGGCCGTGCGGGCGCCTCACGCGTGCCGCGGGCCTCGTGCTCGAGGCGATCGGGCTGCGCCTGTCGGTCGGCGCCGAATGCACGATCGAATTGCCGCCCGGCAGCACGCTGCCGCACGCGGAAGCGGAAGTCGTCGGGTTCTCCGGCGATCGCCTGTTCCTGATGCCGACCACCGACGTCGCCGGCGTCCTGCCCGGCGCGCGCGTATGGCCGCTGGAGGCCGCGCCCGTCGCCGATCCGCTCGCGGGCGCCAAGCGGCTGCCGGTCGGCTGGGAAATGCTCGGGCGCGTCGTCGACGCGTCGGGCCGCCCGCTCGACGGCCTCGGCCCGCTCGGGTCGAAAGTCGATGCGCCGCTGTCCGCGCCGTCGATCAACCCGCTCGATCGCGAGCCGATCCACCACGTGCTCGACGTCGGCGTGCGCGCGATCAACGGCCTGCTCACCGTCGGCCGCGGGCAGCGGATGGGCCTGTTCGCGGGCTCCGGCGTCGGCAAGTCGGTGCTGCTCGGCACGATGGCGCGCTACACCAGCGCGGAAGTGATCGTGATCGGGCTGATCGGCGAACGCGGCCGTGAAGTGAAGGAGTTCATCGAACAGATCCTCGGCGAGGACGGGCTCGCGCGCTCGGTCGTCGTCGCGGCGCCGGCCGACGTGTCGCCGCTGCTGCGGATGCAGGGCGCCGCCTACGCGACGTCGCTCGCCGAGTATTTCCGCGACCAGGGCAAGCACGTGCTGCTGCTGATGGATTCGCTGACGCGCTACGCGATGGCGCAGCGCGAGATCGCGCTCGCGATCGGCGAGCCGCCCGCGACCAAGGGCTATCCGCCGTCGGTGTTCGCGAAGCTGCCCGCGCTCGTCGAGCGCACCGGCAACGGGCCCGAAGGCGGCGGCTCGATCACCGCGTTCTACACGGTGCTGACCGAAGGCGACGACCAGCAGGACCCGATCGCCGACTCGGCGCGCGCGATCCTCGACGGCCACGTCGTGCTGTCGCGCGCGCTCGCCGAGGCCGGCCACTATCCAGCGATCGACATCGAGGCGTCGATCAGCCGCGCGATGACCGCGCTGATCGACGAACCGCATCTCGACCGCGTTCGGCAGTTCAAGCAGATGCTGTCGCGCTACCAGCGCAATCGCGACCTGATCGCGGTCGGCGCCTATGCGCCCGGCCGCGACGCGCAGCTCGACCGCGCGATCGCGCTCTACCCGCGCATCGAATCGTTCCTGCAGCAGGGCTTTCGCGAATGCGCACCGTTCGAATCGAGCCTCGCCGCGCTCGATGCGCTGTTCGACGTACACGGAGGCTGAACCCGATGGCACACGGCTTTCCCCTGCAACTGCTGCTCGATCGCGCGCAGGAAGATCTCGACACGGCCGCGAAGCAGCTCGGCACCGCGCAGCGCGACCGCACCGCGGCCGCCGAGCAGCTCGATGCGCTGCTGCGCTATCGCGACGAATACCACGCACGCTTCGCGCAGTCCGCGCAAAGCGGGATGCCGGCCGGCAACTGGCGCAATTTCCAGGCGTTCATCGATACGCTCGACGCGGCGATCGCGCAGCAGCGCAACGTGCTGGCCGCAGCCGAACGCCGCATCGACGAGGCGCGCCCGAACTGGCAACAGAAGAAACGCACCGTCGGCTCATACGAAATCCTGCAGGCGCGCGGCGTCGCGCAGGAAGCGCAGCGTACCGCGAAGCGCGAACAGCGCGACGCCGACGAACACGCCGCGAAGATCCTGCGCATGCGGGCCGACGCGGCCCGCTCGGCGTAGCCGCTCACCGCTTTCGAACGAGAGAATCGTCATGCCTCCCCTGCCCCTGCTCGGCGCGCTGCTCGACACCGCCGGCACCGCACTCAAGGCCGTCCGCGACGCGGGTTCGTCGGCCGCCGCCGGCAAGACCGCCGGCAACGATGCCGCCACCAGCCCGGCCGCCGTGCCGTTCGCGCAGACGCTGAAGCAGAGCGTCGGCACGCGGCACGACGCGGCGAATGCCGGCAAGCCGGACGCCACGACGAAACAGGTGTCGGCAGCGCCGGCCGCCGGCACGAAGCCGTCCGGCACAGGCGACGACAAGCCGACCGACGACGCGAACGCGACGCCCAATCCCGACGCCGCCGCGCTCGCAGCGACCGCCGCCGTGCAGGCGCAGTTGCTGGCTCGCACGAACGACGCGGCGCCGGCCGATGCCGACAGCACCGCCGCCGCCGCGCAGACGACGGCCGTGTCCGGCCAGCCCGACGCCACGGCCGCGCTGACGAATCATGCCGGCAAGGATGCGGCCGCCGAGCCGGCTGCCCCCGCGTCGGGTCGCGACGCGCTGCAGGCCGCGCTGGCAAAGCTGACCGGCGGCGCGAGCGCGATCGCGATGCCCGCGACGGGTGCGGCAGCGGCCGCAGCGCCCGCACCGGCAGCGACGACGTCGGCCTCGACCGCCGCCGCGCTGACGCCGAAGGTCCCGACCTTCGACCGCGCGCTCGCCGACGCCAAAGGCGCGCCCACGACACAGCAGCCCCCCACGCAGGCCGCCGCACCGGCGCTGCAGGCCGGCGCAACGGCCCAACCCGCTGCGCAGCACGCATTCGCGGCCGCCGAGGAAACCGCCAGCCCGGCCGCCGACGCAACGGTCGCTGCCGCCGCCACGGCTGCGGCAGCCGCCCAGGCGAACCTCCAGGCATCGCCCGCAGCAAGCACGATCGCCGCGGCCAACCCGCATGTGCTCGCGCCGCACGTCGGCACCGCCGACTGGACGGATGCGCTGAGCCAGAAGGTCGTGTTCCTGTCGAATGCGCACCAGCAGAGCGCCGAGCTGACGCTGAACCCGCCGGACCTCGGCCCGCTGCAAGTCGTGCTGCGCGTCGCGGACAACCACGCGCATGCACTGTTCGTATCGCAGCACGCGCAGGTGCGTGACGCGGTGGAAGCCGCGCTGCCGAAGCTGCGCGAGGCGATGGAAGCGGGCGGGCTCGGCCTGGGCAGCGCGACGGTCAGCGACGGCGGCTTCGCGTCGCAGCAGCAGAACCCGCAGCAAAGCTTCGCCGGCGGCCGGTCGTCGCCGCGCGCGCGCGCCGGATCGTCAGCCGTCGACGCACCGGTCGACGCCGCGCAATCCGCATCGGCCGCCGCGACCGTGAGCCGCGCGGGCCTCGTCGATACGTTTGCCTGAGCATCGCGTCGCTCGCGTGCCGGTATGTGCCGGTATGTGCCAGTGCATGCCGCTCAGCGACCGTGCGCCGCCGCGGCTGCCTCGCCGCGCGGCACGCCGCCCCGGCGCGCCGCGACGATGAAGTCCGCCGCGCGTTCGCCGATCATCACCGACGGCGCATTCGTGTTCCCGCCGATCAGCGTCGGCATCACCGACGCATCCACCACCCGCAGCCTTTCGACACCCCGAACGCGCAGTTGCGGATCCACGACCGCGCGCGCATCCGAGCCCATCCGGCAGGTGCCGACCGGGTGATAGATCGTGTCGGCGTGCGCGACGATCGTCGCGCGCAGCTCGGCTTCGCTCTGGCCCGCGCGCGTGTACAGCTCGCGCCCGCCCTGCGACGCGAGCGGCGCCTGCGACAGGATCCGGCGCATCGCCTGCGCCCCGCGCACGAGCAGATCGAGATCGCGCGTATCGCTGAAGAAGCGCGGGTCGATCAGCGGCGCGTCGCGCGCATCGCCGCTCGCGAGCGCGACCGTACCGCGGCTGAACGGGCGCAGCGCGCACACGTGCAGCGAATAGCCGAAGCCCCAGTGCATCCTGCGGTTGTGATCGTCGACGAGCGCCGTGCAGAAATGCAGCTGCAGGTCCGGACGATCGAGCGACGGATCGCTCTTGATGAAGCCGCCGGCCTCCGCGACGTTGCTCGTCATCATCCCCGTGCGGCTCGAGAAATAGCGCGCGAGCGCCGGCGTCATCTTCGCGATCCCGCGCAGGCAGATGCCGACCAGCTCCGACGAATTCACGCGCGTGTTGATGATGAAGTCGATATGGTCGATCAGGTTGGTGCCGACGTCCGGCGCGTCCTGCACGACCGCGATCCCGTGCCGGCGCAGTTGTTCCGCCGGCCCGATCCCCGAGCACATCAGCAGTTGCGGCGAATTGAACGCGCCGGCCGACAGGATCACTTCCGCGCGCGCGCCGAGCGTCTCGACGCGTCCGTCGCGCGACACCACCACACCGACCGCGCGCCTGCCGTCGAAGCCCACGCGCAGCACCGTCGCATCGGTGATCACATGCAGGTTCGGCCGGTCGCGATCGTAGATGTACGCACGTGCAACGCTGCAGCGCGAGCCGTCGCGATGCGTGACCTGATAGAAGCCGACGCCTTCCTGCGTCGCGCCGTTGAAGTCGTCGTTGAGCGGATAACCGGCCGCGTGCGCGGCCTGGATGAATCGTTCGGAGAACGGATTGCGAAAGCGCAGATCGGACACCGTCAGCGGCCCGTCCGCGCCGTGCCAGGCGTCGGCGCCGCGCGCGTTGCCTTCCGCGCGGCGGAAATACGGCAGCACGTCCTGCCAGCCCCAGCCCGTCGCGCCGAGTTGTGCCCACTCGTCGTAGTCGCCCGGATGGCCGCGCGTGTAGATCATCGCGTTGATCGCGCTCGAGCCGCCCATCCCGCGTCCGCGCGGCTGGTAGCCTCGGCGGCCGCCGAGGCCCGGCTGCGGCACCGTTTCGTAACCGTAGTTCGTGCCGAGCTTGAACGGCACGAGCGCCGCGATCCCCACCGGCATGTTGACGAGCAGGTTGCGCGCCGTGTGCGAACCGGCCTCGATCAACGCGATCGTCGCGTCCGGGCATGCATCGGCGAGGCGGCTCGCGAGGCTCGCCCCGCCCGATCCTCCGCCGACGATGATGTAGTCGTATTGCATGTCACGTCTCCTTCGTGTCATGAACGGCACCCGGCGCGGCCCGGCTCCCGCTTGTAATGTTCGGGCATTGTAGGAATGGCCGTCGCGCGCGCGGCACGCCGATTCAAGAGCGATTCCTCTAAACGCCCGCGTGAACTAAATTTAAGATGTATCGATGAATTCGACGCGATGCAGCGGCCGCCAGAAGCCGCGCCGTCGCGAAACTGGGGAGACGACGATGCAGCGCGACGTTCTGCAGGCCGCGTGCCGACCGGGTTGTCCGGACGCACCGCGCGCGGCCCGCATTTCATTTCAAACGGATGCCCCGACGGTGACGTGCAACACCGTGCGCGCGGCCGGTCGAAATCGAACGACGCCGCGTATCGCCGACCGTTTGAACGGCTCGCCGCGTGCGCGGCTCGACCTGCCGATGCATGCGTCGTCGCGCGCATCGCGCGATGCCGCTTCGGTGCGCCGGCAAGCATCGGCAATTCGCGATCGCGCACCATTCGGAAGTCGCATCGGGCCGTACGCGCATCGCGGACGATCCCGTTTTCGAACACGAATACCGTCGCGCGGATACGACGCTTGCCGCACGCCGCACCCTGTTTTCGACCGTGCATCGCATCCGGCCCCGTGCCGCGCGACGCGCGCCATCCCGACCCGCCCCACCACGCTCGCCGAGCGGGTACGTGCGGCCTGACTGCTGGCCGACGTGCCACGCCCAACTGGAGTAGACGACATGAAGAACGACCTGCCCGAACTGGCCCCGCAAACGGCGCCGTCGGTCGATGCGCTGACGTCGCTGCTGCGCGACCAGCGCGCGGCCTACCTGCGCGCGCCGTATCCGGAGTGGGACACCCGCGCGCAGCACCTGCGCGCGCTGCGCACGATGCTGATCGATCACGCGGATGCGCTCGCCGATGCGATCAGCGCCGACTTCGGGCATCGCGCGAAGCAGGAAGTGCTGCTGTCGGAAATCTGGATGGCGAAGGAAGAGATCGACGATGCGCTCAAGCACGGCAAGCGCTGGATGAAGCCCATCCGCAAGCCGATGAACAAGTGGCTGCGGCCGGCGCGCGCGAAGGTGCTGCCGCAGCCGCTCGGCGTGGTCGGCATCGTCGTGCCGTGGAACTATCCGATCCTGCTCGCGGCCGGGCCGCTGATCTGCGCGCTCGCGGCCGGCAACCGCGCGATCATCAAGATGTCCGAACTGACGCCGCGCACGTCGGCGCTGTTCGAGCAACTGATCGCGAAGGCCTTCTCGCGCGACCACGTCGCGGTCGTGAACGGCGATGCGGAGATCGGCGCCGCATTCAGCGCGCTGCCGTTCGATCACCTGCTGTTCACCGGGTCGACGCACGTCGGCCGCCATGTGATGCGCGCCGCGGCCGACAACCTCACCCCCGTCACGCTCGAACTCGGCGGCAAGTCGCCGGCGATCGTCGGTCCGAATGCGCGCTTCGATGCGGCCGTCGACGCGATCATCGGCGGCAAGACGCTGAACGCGGGCCAGACCTGCATCGCGCCCGACTACGTGCTGCTGCCGCGCGGAATGGAAGCCGCGTTCATCGAGCGGGCACGGGCGCGCTTCGCGAAGCTGTATCCGGACCTGTCGACCAACGGCGACTACACGACGATCGTGTCGCCGCGCCATTACGCCCGGCTGCAGCAGCTGGCGACCGACGCGCAGGCGGCAGGCGCGCAATTGCATCCGCTGTCGGACGCGCAGTCCGATCCCGCGTCACGCCGCTTCGTGCCGTGCGCGGTCACGCACGTGCCGGCCGCGTCGCAACTGATGCAGGAGGAAATCTTCGGGCCGTTGCTGCCGCTCGTGCCGTACGAGCGGCTGGACGAGGCGATCGCGTACGTGAACGCGCGGCCGCGGCCGCTCGCGCTGTACCTGTTCGACGAGGATGGCGGCACGGTCGAGCGCGTGATGCGCGAAACGATCTCGGGCGGCGTGACGGTGAACGACGCGCTGCTGCACATCGCGTGCGGCAGCCTGCCGTTCGGCGGCGTCGGCGCGAGCGGGATGGGCGCGTATCACGGCTACGACGGCTTCGTGACGTTCTCGAAGATGAAGCCCGTGCTCACGCAGGCGCGCCTGAATACCCGTGGGCTGATCGCACCGCCTTACGGCAGGCGCTTCGCCGCGGTCATCAGGATGATGCTGAAGTTCTGAGCGATGCGGGCCGCGGGCCACGCGCGCCGGCCCGCCCGCGAACGCCGCGCGGCGACGCTGCCGCGCGCGCCGTCGCACGTCACACGGGCCAGAGCGGCCCTTCCTGCATCGCGCCGATCTGCTCGCGCAGCTCGAGCACGCGTGCTTCCCAGTAGCGATGCGTGTTGAACCACGGGAACGCGGCCGGAAACGCCGGATCGTCCCAGCGGCGCGCCAGCCAGGCCGCGTAGTGGATCAAGCGCAGCGTGCGCAGCGCTTCGACCAGATGCAGCTCGCGCGGCTCGAATTCGCAGAAGTCCTCATAACCGGCGAGCAGGTCCGCGAGCGCGCGCGACGCGCCTTCGCGATCGCCCGGCAGCAGCAGCCACAGATCCTGGACGGCGGGCGCCATCCGGCTATCGTCGAAGTCGACGAAATGCGGGCCTGCGTCGGTCCACAACACGTTGCTCGGATGGCAGTCGCCGTGCGTACGCAACAGGCGAATCTCGCCCGCCCGCTCGAACGCGGCCTCGACGCCTTCGAGCGCGAGGTTCACCGCCGTCTCGTAGGCGGGCCGGACATCGTCGGGAAGAAAATCGTGCGCGAGCAGGTAGTCGCGCGGCTCGTAGCCGAACGTGCGGATGTCGAGCACCGGACGCGCGACATACGGCTCGGTCGCGCCGACCGCGTGAATCCGGCCGATGAAGCGGCCGAGCCATTCGAGCGTGTCGCTGCGGTCGAGATCGGGCGCGCGGCCGCCGCGCCGCTCGAAGATCGAGAAGCGGAAGCCGTCGAACGCGTGCAGCGTGCGGCCGTCGAACGCGCGCGCGGGCACCGCCGGAATCTCGCGCGCGGCGAGCTCGGCGACGAACGCGTGTTCTTCCAGGATCGCGTCGTCCGACCAGCGCGCGGGCCGGTAGAACTTCGCGACGACCGGCGGGCCGTCTTCGATGCCGACCTGGTAGACGCGGTTTTCGTAGCTGTTGAGGGCGAGCAGGCGCCCGTCGGTGCGCAGCCCGGACGGCATCAGCACGCTGTCGAGCGCGTCGAGCACGCACTCGGGCGTGAGGCCGGCGAACGGCGGGCCGGCAGGAGCTGCGGGGGCGGAAGTGTCGTCTGTCATGCCCCGCATTGTGCCGTCAGCCGCGCCGAAACACGAGCGCCCGGTGCGGCACGCGCGCTCAGTGGATCGCGGCGCCGGCCGGCAGCACGGATTCGCCGGTGTCGATCAGGTCCTCGAGAAAGAACGGCTCGGTGTTGAGTTCCTTCGACTCGCCCGGCACGCCCGCGTACCAGGTCACCATGGCCATGTCGCCCAGAACGCGCTGAACGATGCCGCGCGCGCCCTTCGGCACTGCGATATGGGTAGTGCAGACAATCGACCCGACATGCATGATGGTTCCCCACTCTTGAAACTTGAAACCCGGCTCGCTGGCGAGCCGGCAAATGCACGATCCGCGCCGCCCTCGTCGGGGTGTTGCGCGTGATCCCATTGTTCACGGTTTATCGAAGCGCGAAAAGAAGAAGAAGCAGGCGAAGTGCCGCGAATTCGTCGAATGTCTCCAATCAACCACTGCGCCGCGCGTGCGCTTGCACGGGCGGATACCCCCATCATACCCTGTCGAATGTGACCGTCCGCCGAATCCGGCCATACGCGCGGCACGCACGCGAATCGCACGACAGGCGTATCGTCTGCGCTTTGCCCGGTCGTGAAGAGACTTCACGTGAGCGCACCGAACGGAACCACGTCCGCGGCCTCGCGCCGCAATGCCGCGTCTTCCTGCCTCGAACGCGGCTCGCGCAGCTACTGGCGTGCGGCGCGCGGCGTGATGTCGTGGCGTCGTGGCGTCGTGGCGTCGTGGCGTCGTGGCGTCGTAGTGTGTCGCAGCGCCATAGCGTATGGCGATGCAGACGCGCCGCCGGTTGCGCTGCACGGCCGCCTTGCGTTACCTTTGACGTTCATTCGCGTTCAAGCGCATTTCGACACGATGCATCCGCTCACCTCCGCTCTCGCAAAATCCCGGCCGCAGTTCGACTCGCGGCCGCAGGCGTGCGCGCATCCGTCGGTCCTCCCTCCTCCTGTCGCACCGCCGCTCGTCGGCGCCGCGCCGCCCCCGCCGGCGGCACGCGTCGGCTGACCAGCCGGCTTCCGGTTTCCGTTTTCCATTTGCCCGTTTGGGCCGTTCGTGCGTGATCGCGCACGACGCGTTCCCGCACGCGCGACATGGAACGTTTCGATCCGTTCGACAGGTGGATTCACATGGTTTCGTTCAAACGCGCGCTCGCCGCGCATGGCGTGACGTCGCTCTTCGTCCTGCTGTGGAGCAGCGGCGCGATCTTCGCTGAACTCGGTCTGCATCACGCATCCGCGTTCGTCTTTCTCACCGCGCGATTCGCACTCGCGTCACTCGTGCTGCTCGCGCTGGCCGTCATGCGCGGACGCTGGCTGCCGCCGCGCGGCGAGCGCCGCATGGCCGCGCTGACCGGCCTGCTGATGATGGGCGGCTATTCGATCTTCTACCTGCTCGCGCTCGACCGCGGGATCGCGCCGGGCGTGCTCGCGACGATCCTCGGCGTGCAGCCGATCCTCACGCTCGCGATCGTCGAGCGGCGCTGGCAACCGATGCGGATCGCCGGGCTCGGGCTGTCGCTGGCCGGTCTCGCGCTCGTCGTGTGCCGCGGCGTGGGCGGTGCCGGCCTGCCGGTCATCGGCGTCGCCTGCGCGCTCACGGCGCTCGTCGCGCTGACCGCCGGCTCGCTGCTGCAAAAGCGCGTGCGCGCGGCGCCTGCCGACGTGCTGCCGCTGCAGAACGCGATCGGCCTCGTGCTGTGCGTGGCGATCCTGCCGTTCCGGCCGATGTCGCTCGAGATCGGCTGGGCGTTCGTCGTGCCGCTGCTGTGGCTCGGGATCGTGATCTCGGTGATCGCGCAGTTGCTGTTCTACCGGTTGATGCAGCGCGGCGATCTCGTCAACGTGACGAGCCTGTTCTATCTCGTGCCCGTCGTCACCACGCTGATGGACGCGGTCTGGCTCGGCCACCGGCCCGAACCGCTCGCGCTCGCCGGCATGGGGGCGATCGTCGGGGGCCTCGCGCTCGTGTTCCGCACGCCCGCCATTCGCGCGCGACCCGATCGCGCGTGAGCGGACGGGCCGCCGCACCCGCGGGTACAGCGGCCCGTATCGAACACGTACGACGTTTCCGCGCCAATCGAAAGGAACGGGAAAGACTGGCGCAAGGCATTCGTCCAATTCGCGGGAAAAATGCGGAATCCCCCCGGGTTTTCCGCATACTTTTAATGGTTCGGATAGCGAAAAACGCGGCGAGCTTGCCTATACTCGAACTGTCCGACCCGCTCGCAATCGCGAATCGGTCGGCCCAACAAGAGAAATGCCCGGCATGGGGCTGGAAGACGCGCATGCGCCTGTTCCGGCCGACTACGGAGACACGCATGACGACCTATTTCACGATCGGCGACTTCATCCTGTTGATTCCGATGGCGCTGGCCGGAGCGCTATTTCTCGGCGCGGTGCCGTGCGCAACCGAATTCCGCCACAACCTGCTGCGCGTGCTCGGCGTCATCCTCGGCGTCGGCGTTGCGGTATTGCTCGTCGAAGGCTTGCCTGCACTCCTCTAGCGACGCGCTGGCGCGCGGCGGTCACGTCGCTGCATTGCAGCGACGTGACGGCGTGTATCCGTGCGCGGCGATACGGCATGCAATGCTTCGCATCCCGTATCGACCGTCGTTGCAGCCGGTCAGATCGCCTGATCGGTGGACGGCTTTTCCCACAGATTGATGCCGCCCTCGATCGCATGGCGATCGATCTCCGCGAGTTCGTCGGCCGAGAATTCGAGATTCTTCAGCGCGCCGACGTTTTCACGCACCTGCTCCGCACGGCTCGCGCCGATCAGTGCGGACGTCACGCGGCCATTGCGCAACACCCACGCGAGCGCCATTTGCGCGAGGCTCTGCCCGCGCCGCTCGGCGATACCGTTGAGCTTGCGCACGTGCTCGAGGTTC
Source organism: Burkholderia sp. SCN-KJ (assembly GCF_024656005.1). NCBI lineage: Bacteria > Pseudomonadati > Pseudomonadota > Betaproteobacteria > Burkholderiales > Burkholderiaceae > Burkholderia > Burkholderia sp. SCN-KJ. The sequence continues at coordinate 129,613 of NZ_JANKOG010000014.1, read as the reverse complement.
TCCGCGCTCAGGTGAGCCTGCTTCAGCGAGCCGCCGCCCGGTTTGTTCACGCGTGCGTCGTCCGGCACGCCGTTCAGGTATTTCGACGTCAGCAGCCCCTGCGCGAGCGGCGTGAACGCGATGCTGCCCGTGCCGATCTCGTCGAGCGTGCCGAGCAGGTCCGGCTCGATCCAGCGGTTCAGCATGTTGTACGACGGCTGGTGGATCAGCAGCGGCACCTTGTATTGCGCGAGCAGTTCGGCCATCTCGCGCGTCTTCGCGGCCGAGTACGACGAGATGCCGATATACAGCGCCTTGCCCTGCTGCACGGCCGATGCGAGCGCGCCGGCGGTTTCCTCGAGCGGCGTGTGCGCGTCGAAGCGGTGCGAATAGAAGATGTCGACGTAGTCGAGGCCCATGCGCTGCAGGCTCTGGTCGAGGCTCGCGAGCACGTACTTGCGCGACCCGCCGCCGCTGCCGTACGGCCCCGGCCACATGTCCCAGCCGGCCTTCGTCGAGATCAGCAGCTCGTCGCGGTACGGCCGGAAATCTTCCTTCAGCAGCCGGCCGAAGTTGGTTTCGGCGCTGCCGTACGGCGGCCCGTAGTTGTTCGCGAGGTCGAAGTGATTGATGCCGAGGTCGAACGCCGTGCGCAGGATCTCGCGCTGCGTCGCGATCGGCGTCGAGTCGCCGAAGTTGTGCCACAGGCCGAGCGACAGGGCGGGCAGTTTGAGCCCGGATTTGCCGCAGGTGCGGTATTGCATGTCGGCATAACGTTCGGAAGCTGCTTCGTAGGCCATGAGTCGGTTCCGTCAGGACGTCGGGGAAGGGACGCGCGCCGCGCGCGAACATCGCGCGCCGGCGGCGAAGGAAACATACGACGGCTATGGTAGCGAACGTGGCCGATGCGCGCACGGCAATGGACGCGGCCGCGCGCGTCGCCTACACTGCGGCGTCTCGAATCACCGTTACAGCGAGGTTGGTATGTCCCGGGTCATCTCGGTTGCGCTGCTCGTCGGCGGCGTCGTGCTGCTGTATTTCGGCGGCCAGTCGTTCCATTCGATCAACGACAACGTGTCGCGCTTCTTCACCGGCTCGCCCGCCACGAAGACGATCCTGCTGATTGCCGGCGGCGCCGTCGCGATGCTGATCGGCCTGATCGGCCTCGCGATGCCGGCCAACAAGCGCTGATCACGCAGCCGCGCGACGCACGACGACGTGCCCGCCTCGCGCGAGCGGGCCGCACAAAACGCAACGGGCGGCCAGGCCGCCCGTTTCTTCATCCGCTCATGCGGCCGCCGCGCCGCATCGAATCATCGACGCGGCTGCAGCGCCGCCCGAACCGCTGCTAGAACTGCACTTCCGGCTTCGCCGCCGAACGCGTGCCCGGCATCGGCCGGTTGCTCACGCCGTGATACGTGTAGACGAGCGAGAACTTCACCTGGTCGGAGCGGTTCTGCCCGGCCGAATGCAGCGTGTTGCAGTGGAAGAACACGACGTCGCCCGTCTGGAGCGGCGGGCAGGTTGCCGCGTCGATCATCTTGCGGTTTTCCGGCAGATCGCTGCGGAAGAACTTCGCGTCGTCGAACGCTTCCGGCCCGAATTCGGCCGTGTGCGAGCCCGGCACCAGCCAGAGCGCCCCGTTTTCATTCGTTTCCGGGCCGAGCGCGAGCCACACCGACACCATGTCCGCGCGTTCGAACGACCAGTAGCGGAAGTCGCGATGCCAGCCCGTCAGGCTGCCGTACGCCGGGTGCTTCGTCATCATGCAGTTGTGATGCGCGCGCGACAGCACCGGCTGCTCGCCGAAGTACTCGCGCATCCACGCGCCGATTTCGGGCGCGATCGCGCGCTCGGCGAACGCCGGATCGCGCGTGTAGGCGTCCAGCAGCCGCCGCACCGTGTGCCCGCCCGGCGCATGCTTCGACTCGGGCGCGCCCGGGTAGCGCAAATCCGCCTCGAACTCGATCGGCTCCGCCGCTTCCTGCAACTGGCGCGCCGCGATCTGCTTGAGCGTCGCGCACTGCGCTTCGCCGACGAGGCCGCGCGCGACGACGAAGCCGCGTTCGCGCAATTCCGCGACTTGCGCGCGGATCGATTCCGACTGCAATGAAGACGACATGGGATGCCAGACGTTTATTGTGTGAATGTGACGATTGTAAATCGGCGCCGGATGCCGCGAACAGCGCCATTGTCGTACGCAGGGGCATGCCAATCGCCGATTTGATCTGGCTCAAGGGAACTGTGCGGCGCGGCGCGAGCCTCAGCGACAGGCGGTATGCGACGACACGCTTGCGGCACAAGGGTTTATCGCGACTTTTGCACGTCATGAAACCCCGGTAGCCTGTCGCGGCCTGTCAATTCTGGCGGGCGCGGCGCGCAACGACTTTCGGTAAGATCCGTTGCGCCATCCGAGGCCGTTCATACCAGTGCGCTCTTCAAGGGCGCCATCCATACAAGCGAAGCATCGTTCACATGCCATTCCGTCTGACTTCCCGTCTCAGCCGCGCTGCGAAGCGCGTCGTGCCGTCCGCTCCCGCCCGCCCACTGCGCCATCACCGCGCGCGCACGCAGGCGCTCGCCGAGCACACGCACGCACATAGCCGGCTGGACGGCATCCGCGCGTGGTTCCACGCGTTCTTCTCGATGATGAGCGCACAGGCGTTCGCCCGCCGCGCCGGCCTGCGCTCGCTGCTGCAGAAGCCGTCGTCGCTGCGCGCGCTCGCGCTGCGCCGCACGCTGGGCCCGCAGCGCCGCGTCAATCGCCCGCGCCGCCTCGCGGCCAGCAACGGCTGGTTCGGGTTCGGCGCACGCTGATCCACCCACGGAAGCCATTGCGGACGATGCCATCCGCAATGCGCAATTCCCCAAAGTTCAAGTGCACCCGCTGTTTTGCCGCTTCGATAGGTCAGTCAAAGTCGGTGCGTCGCACCGCCGCCCCGTCAGCATCTGTCTGGCATCGCCACTCCCTGTGGTTCAACGACAATTCGATGCCGTGTGCACTTGTCCCAAAACGCATTGGTCGCTTCCGGGGTCATTTCCTGCGCCTCGCACAATGCCACGAAACGCTCTCGAGGAAACGGTCCGCTGGCTAGCCCGTCGATAATCGCGTAGCCATTCGCGTTGAACTTGAATACAAAAAAATGCGCGGCATCAAAGAAGCTGCGATCCGCTTTTCGCTCGATCAAGTTTCGATTGATTTCGTACATATCAGCCTCCGGTCTAGCACCAGTAGTTCGTCAAGTCCTCATCGAGTCGTTGACCCACAAGCCTGTATAGCGCGGCCTCCGAACACGAAGCCGCCGCCACGTATTCGGCCAGCGAATCGGCCGAGATGTGATCGCGCAGCATGTCCAGCACCCACAAGTTGACCCGGCGCTCTACGTCGACAGAAGCATGACGCCTCGGATCGCTTGCCAGCGTACGTGTCGCGACGTGGCCTATTTCGTGCATGGTTGTGAAAAATCTCAGGGCGCCCTCCACCCTTTCGCTTACGACGATATGGCACTGACCGCCATGTTCATAAATGAGCGCATTTGCACCGATATCAGCACCAGCAACCGTCACGCTTGCTATTCCGTGTTGCGCCGCCGCATCGCGGACGACGCGCTCGAAGAATGCCGACTGCTTGCCTGCAACGAAAGTGCAATACTGCTCGGCCAGTGAGCCCTCCGATAAGGAACCGATTCGCTCCCCCCATTCGCCGGCAGCGAGTTCTCCGTCTGCGCCGATAACGAGCGGAGGGAGGCGCCTGGTGGGGCGAATCTCGCGGCCGGTTCGGACATCATGGGTAGGGCAAGCAATCCAGTCGCCACCGCCTTTGCCGTCCATGAAGGCCGACGCGACTTGCAACACCTGACGCTTCATCTCGGGCGTGAGCGGCTTAAATGTGGCGCAAGACTCCGATGATTCATAAAAGGCCAGCTTGACGCGGGCGATGCCCAGCCGCCGTGCGTATTCGAACAACGCCATCGCTTCGCCCCTGTTTTGTTCGTGCAAGCACAAGGCGAGGTTGACCTTCAGTCCAGCCGCGCGCAATCGGACGATCGCGTCGCCAACCTCATTGAAACTCCCGGCACCGCGGATAGCGTCGTTCGACCGTGCGGTTGCACCGTCGAGACTGACCTGGACGCTCGGAATGCCATGTCTGCAAAGGGTTTCAACATGCTCGTCCGTGACCCCAGCGCCGGTCAGGCCGACCAGCGGCAACAGGCCGGCGGTTCGCGCATGTTCGACGATCAGATCAAAATCCCGGTGAAGAAGCGGTTCGCCGCCCGACAGTACAAGCATGTACGCCCGATGTTCACGCGCCTCGTCGATGATCGCCAGGCACTGCTCAAGCGGCAACTCGTAACGACCAATCTTGTCGTTTTCCACGAGAAAACAGTGCCTGCACCGCGATTGGCAGCGATATGTGATGTAGAGGCTAATCGTTTGAGGAAGAAACGGGGGCAATACGTGCGTCATCGACATCACCTCGAAAAAGTGAAATCAAACCAATCAGGACCGCGGCAGACGCGCTCAACATGACGAACGCGCTCGCGAATCCGATCCGTTGCGCGATCATCCCGCTGCCCCACAAGAACACCGCTGTGCACACTGCTCGGACCAGTGATGCCGCCGACAGAATCGTGGTTCGGTTGATTGTCCCTGCGGGCAAGCAGCGGTTGATCAAGTAGGCGGTATATGACGGATACATGCCTCGGACGGTCTGGTGACAAGCAATCGAGAACAACACCCATTCCAACGAAGCGAAGGCATTCGGCACGGCGACCACGCAAGCCGCCGCCGCGAACAGGAGAATCAAGACCGTCGACGGGACGCGGGACAACAACGCGGATTTCCGTATGTGGCTGAACGTGTAGGCTGCCGCTGAAGAAAACCCGTACATCGCGGCGAATATCCAACCGATCGCCTCGACATCTGCTCCGCCCGCTTGCAGCAACGGCTGATAGAAATTGAAGCCAGCCCGCAGACAGGCGAACGTGACAGCCGCTACGAGAATGGCTCCCAGCAAAGCGCGGGATGACACACTGATAACAATGCCGTCTCTCGCGATTTCGACAAGCCCGGGCCGACGCGATCGGTGCTCGTACACCGGTTCACGAATCCATAGCGCAAACGACAATGTCAATGCCGCGAGAACGCCCATGTCGAGATACATCGGGAATGCGAGGGAGCGCGACGCGAGCCAGCCACCGACTACCGAAGCCGCTCCGCCGCACAACAAAGACACGCTCGTGGCACGAGCATTGACGGTGTGAAAGTCTGCATCTCGGCCGCACGCGGCGAACGCGTCAAACATCATTCCCTGAAATGCCCCGTTCGCTAGTGCACCTCCGCATGCGAACAGAAATGCGATCAGCCACGGCGATACCCGATGCCCGTAGCGAACCAGGCAAAACATCGCGGCGAGATACACGACGTTGCCGGTCACCAGCGCGAACTTTCTGCCATACCGATCGGCAAACACGCCTGTCGGAATCTCGAGCAACCACAAAAATACGAAAATCAACGAAATGATCGAGCTGTATTGGGCGAACGTGAATCCGGCGTAGGACGTGTAAAAAAACACCAGAACGGGCGCCGAGAATGCTTCGAGAGCGAGGCATGCCTGCAGATAGCAAAGGCGCCGCCAGCGCTTCAATTCATCGACCATCACGATTCCGATGTAAAAAGATTGCGCGAGTAAGCGTTGAATGCGACATGGCAACCGTGTTGATGAACGTCATCGAACGATCTGATTGTCGGTGTGCGCTTCCCCTGAGCTTGCCCACGCCACCGCCGGAACAAGGAGTCACCTCGCCACATCGTGTCTATATCTGCAGGCGACCGGATGGCTTGCTCGGTCCTGTCCTCTTCGACGAGCATGTCGCACGCCGAAACGGTGAGATCGCTATTGATGATCATCGACGTCGTGCCCGCACCGCATCCGAAAGTCGCATCCGAGGAAGACCGATTCGGCGAGATGCGTACACGTTTTACGAATGCGCCCCCTTCGACATCAAGCCCCGGAAACCGGGATGAGTGATGCAAGATGGCGTCCGCAATTTCTCGACACACGTCGGGTGAAAGGAAGTGTTGCCGAGCCAGCAATCGACCGGTTCCAATAGGGATAAAGGCATTCAACTTGATACCGGTTACGCCCATGGCCGCCGCCAGTTCGAACATGCCTTCAAGCCGACGATAATTGACTCCGGTCAGCGTAAACGCGAGATGAATACGCGCACCTGCGTCGACCAGCGCCCGAATCCCCCGGACGGCGCGCGCAAATGTCTTGGGACCGCGAATGGCGTCGTTTTCCTCCGCCACGGGGCTTTCGAGGCTGACCTGATACTGCACGCCACCTGCATCGACCAATTCGTGCGCCTTCTCGGCATCGATCAATGTCGCATTGGTCGCGATTTTCGACCGCATTCCGTGTGAAGTGATTCGCCTGACAATTTCAGCCAGATCACTTCTCGCAACCGGCTCCCCTCCTATTAATACAATCCCAAAAACGCCTCGAGCGCCGAGATAATCAATAATAGGCACAATCTCGTTAAATTCGGGAGAACGTTGATAGTCCGTCAAATAGCAATGCGTGCAACGCAGATTGCATCGCTGCGTGATATACCATTTAACGAACAGCGGAAAATCCATTGCCTCGATCTTTTTCATGACAGGCCCTCATCCCCGGCGGGAGTGGGAGTGCAGCTCCACTCCCGCCTGTTGCCGATCTCTACTCGTGTCAGCCGAGCACGCTGGAACTGCTCAAGCAGCCCTCGACATTGATAGCGGTGAAGTCAGCTGGCTCGCCGGGCACGGCGATATCGATGTTGTACTCGGAGCGGGGCATTTCGACCGTCACATTTTCATTACTCGATTGAATCGACTCCATTGCTTTCTCCATTAAATAAAGATTGTCATTTACAGACAGATCGAATACGACTCGATTCGACCCGCCACTTGAAAAACTACTTCTCGACAACCGGATCGTCAACGTCAACAAACGTCAACATTTGTAACCATTTAGAGATAAAGAAATAGATCGCACAGTATGGAATCGGTCAATGTCGACTCGACCCACAAATGACACGATTGAAAATTGAAGCGGAATTGAATACTTGAATTCTCCGCGCGTCGGCACACCGCTCGCCGGCCATCGCCGCAGGCATGCTCTACCGGCACGGCGAAACGGTCCCGCGCAGTTCGTCTGTAGAGCCGAAAACAACACGGCCCGAAAAGCGGCGGCGGGAAGATGGCTGGACCGGCGGACGAATCAAGACACCCCGTAAAACGACCACGATGGCCGCTTTGAGCAGGGAAAAAGAAAATGCCCCGGAAGTCTGGGACTTACGGGGCATTATTGGCCGCGACCGCTATTGATACTTCACGGGCCCGACCGGAATGTTGCCGGGCCTACGCCCGACGATGGCAGGACGACGCTTATGCGACGCGTGCCGTCGGCTCCACGCCAGCCGCTTCGGCCAGCGCGAGTGCCTTGTCGGTTGCTTCCCACGAGAATTCCGGCTCGTCGCGGCCGAAGTGGCCGTAAGCGGCCGTCTTCTCGTAGATCGGGCGCAGCAGGTCGAGCATCTTGATGATGCCCTTCGGACGCAGGTCGAAATGCTCGCGCACGAGCTTCGTGATCACCGCATCCGACACGCGGCCCGTGCCGAACGTGTTGACCATCACCGAGGTCGGCTCGGCAACGCCGATCGCGTACGACACCTGGATCAGCGCGCGCGATGCGAGGCCTGCCGCGACGATGTTCTTCGCGACGTAACGGCCGGCATACGCCGCCGAACGGTCGACCTTCGACGGATCCTTGCCCGAGAACGCGCCGCCGCCGTGCGGTGCGGCACCGCCGTAGGTATCGACGATGATCTTGCGACCCGTCAGGCCGCAGTCGCCCTGCGGGCCACCGATCACGAACCGGCCGGTCGGGTTCACCAGGAACTTGATGTCGCCCTTGATCAGGTCGGCCGGCAGCGTCGGCTTGATGATTTCCTCGATCACGGCTTCGCGCAGCGCCGGCAGTTCGATGTCCGGTGCGTGCTGCGTCGACAGCACGACGGTGTCGATCGAATCGGGCTTGCCGTCGACGTAGCGGACCGTGACCTGCGACTTCGCGTCCGGGCGCAGCCACTGCAGGCGGCCGTCGCGGCGCAGGCTGGCCTGGCGCTCGACGAGACGGTGCGACAGGTAGATCGGCAGCGGCATCAGTTCCGGCGTTTCGTCGCATGCGTAACCGAACATCAGGCCCTGGTCGCCCGCGCCTTGATCGAGGTTGTCGTCATGCGCGCGGTCGACGCCTTGCGCGATGTCCGGCGACTGCTTGTCGTACGCGACGAGCACCGCGCAACCCTTGTAGTCGATGCCGTAGTCGGTGTTGTCGTAGCCGATGCGCTTGATGGTGTCGCGCGCGATCTGGATGTAGTCGATGTTGGCCGTCGTGGTGATTTCACCGGCCAGCACGACGAGACCCGTGTTGCACAGCGTTTCGGCCGCAACGCGGGAGTATTTGTCCTGCTCGAGGATGGCGTCGAGAATCGCGTCCGAGATTTGGTCCGCGACCTTGTCCGGATGGCCTTCGGAGACGGATTCGGACGTGAAGAGATAATCGTTTGCCACTTTTTCAGGCTCCTGTGTGGTTACGGTTGGTTTCACGTAGCCAGCTTCGTTGGGCCTGAAGCGGCGACGCTTTAGCGGATTACCAGGACCGGGCAGCGCGCTTCGCGCCAGCCGGCTTCGCCCCGCAAGTTGTCAGTTAACTCGGCGAAGCCCGTATTATAGCGGCTTTCGTGAATTGTCACAGAGCGCCACACGTGCTGCATCGTCCGCTGTCCTACCCCCCTGTTCGCAACGCGCCGGCCAGCCGGCCCCACGGAGATTCCGCATGCTAGGCCGCCTCGGCACGCACCTCGCCATCGGCTTGCTGAAGCTGCTCGCCCTGCTGCCGTACGGCCTGACCGCACGGTTCGGCGACGGCCTCGGCTGGCTGCTGTACCAGATTCCCAGCCGGCGAAAGCGCATCGTACATACCAATCTGAAACTCTGCTTCCCCGACTGGAGCGACGAGCGGCGCGAGGAAGTGGCGGGCCGGCATTTCCGCCACGCGATCCGCAGCTACGTCGAGCGCAGCGTCCAGTGGTTCGGCTCCGAGCGCAAGCTCGCGAAACTGATCCAGGTCGACAGCGCGGTCGATCTCACCGATCCCGATCTGCCCCCGACGCTGTTCCTGGGCCTGCATTTCGTCGGCATCGAAGCCGGCTCGATCTGGCTGAACCGTTCGCTGCAGCGCCGTTGCGGATCGCTGTACCAGCCGTTCTCGAATGCGATACTCGAGGAAGAAGCGAAGAAGGCGCGCGGGCGTTTCGACGCCGAGATGGTCGGCCGCGCGGACAGCGCGCGCGTCGTGCTGCGCTGGCTGCGCGACCGCAAGCCGGTGATGCTCGGCGCCGACATGGACTACGGGCTGCGCAATTCGACGTTCGTACCCTTCTTCGGCGTGCCCGCGTGCACGCTGACGGCCGTCGGCCGGCTCGCGAAGACGGGCCGCGCGCAGGTCGTGCCGTTCATCGGCGAAGTGCTGCCGAACTACCAGGGTTACCGGCTGAAGGTGTTCAAGCCGTGGGATCACTACCCGACCGGCGACGACGATCTCGACGCGCGGCGGATGAACGCATTCCTCGAAGAGCAGATTCCGCTGATGCCCGAGCAGTATTACTGGGTGCACAAGCGCTTCAAGACGCGTCCGCCCGGCGAGCCGAGCCTCTACTGAGTCGAACCGCGGGCGCGTCGTCAGAGACGCGCCTGCACCCTCGCCACCTTCGGCGCGCCTTTCGCGCGCGCCTGCCAGAGATCGTAGGCCGACTGCTGCGCCAGCCACAGATCCGCCTTCCCGCCGTTTTCCTCGCCCAGCCACGCTTCGAGACGCAGCGCCATTTCAGGCGAGATGCCGGCATGGCCGTGCAGGATGCGCGACAGCGCCGCGCGTGTGACGCCGAGCTGCGCGGCGGCTTCGGTGACGGTCAGGCCGAGCGCCGGCAAGACGTCGTCGCGCAGCGCCTCGCCCGGATGGGGCGGATTGAAGATGCGAGTCATGGCGTTGAATGACCTCAGTGATAGTCTTGATAGTTGACCAGGACGACATCCGGGCCCTCGAATCTGAACGTCAGGCGCCAGTTGACGCTCACGCTCACCGAGTAGTAACCCTCCAGCCCGCCGGCGAGGCCATGCAGGCGCCAGCCGGGTACGTTCATGTCGAACAGCTGGCTCGCCATGTCGAGACGGGCAAGCTGGCGCCGCAACCTCGGGGCATGATCCGGCCGGATGCCAGCCTTGCTCCCGTTCGTGAAAAACGCTTCCAGCCCCTTGTGCTGCCATGACTTGATCATGGGCCTCCCACACTCGAGTGCGATTCGACGGCATGGCCCACATGGCGTATAGCCAGACTATACGAATCGCCTGATTGATTTGTCAATTTGACCGGTACGAAAACGCGCACGCGGCGAAATCCCGTGCGCTGGCAACGGCGGGACGCATACCGCCGGATTCACCTGTCCCGACAACGCTCGCCACGTCGCACCACCTCAATCTGCCGACTCGGTGCCCACGCGACCAGTCAGCCGATCGGCCGGCATCGCCGCGCTGCGCCGCCCGAACGACGCCCGGCACCACGCCCGCGCAGGACGCCCCTGTCGGCTGCATGTATCATTTGCGGTTGAGATCAGCACGACGAACGACGCCGCCCGGCATGGCGGCACGCCGCGTCCGTCGTGCCGGCCGCCCTGTTCGCCATGGAATTCCGGACCCAGTGAAACTCTCGTTCACCAAGATGCACGGCGCGGGCAACGACTTCGTCGTGCTCGACAGCTATTCGCGCGCGTTGCCGCCGCTCACCGAGGCGCAGGTGCGCGCGCTCGCCAACCGACACTTCGGCATCGGCGCCGACCAGTTGCTGCTCGTCGAGAAACCGACCGTCGACGGCGCGGATTTCAAGTACCGGATCTTCAATTGCGACGGCGGCGAAGTCGAACACTGCGGCAACGGCGCGCGCTGCTTCGTGAAGTTCGTCAGCGACCGCGGGCTGACCGACAAGCGCAGCGTGCGCGTGCAGGTGATGAAGGGCCTGATCACGCTGACGATGCAGGACAACGGTGAAGTCGTCGTCGACATGGGCGCGCCCGTGTTTGCGCCGGCGGAGGTGCCGTTCGACGCTGCGGGCCTCGACGGCCGGACGGAAGGCAACGACACGCTGTGGCCGCTCGACGTCGGCGGCCACACGCGCTGGATCTCGACGGTGTCGATGGGCAACCCGCACGCGGTGCAGGTCGTCGACGACGTCGAAGCGTATCCCGTGCTCGACGAAGGCCCGCTGATCGAGCGCCACGCCCGCTTCCCGCAGCGCGTGAACGCCGGCTTCATGCAGATCGTGTCGCGCAGCGAGGTGAAGCTGCGCGTGTACGAACGCGGCGCGGGCGAGACGCTCGCATGCGGCACCGGCGCGTGCGCGGCGGTGGCGGCCGGCATCCGGCGCGGCCTGCTCGATTCGCCGGTGACCGTGCACACGCATGGCGGCACGCTGACGATCGGCTGGGGCGGCGCGCGCGACGAAGCCGCCGCGCTGATGATGTCCGGACCCGCCACGACCGTGTTCGAAGGCGAGATCGACCTGAACGTCTGACCCTTCAACGTCCCGATAACCGAAGAACGCTCCAGCCACATGAACGATCGCGAAGTCGCCGACTACCTGCTCGCCAATCCCGAATTCTTCGCGCAACACGCGGAATTGCTCGCGACGATCCGTCTCGCGAACCCGCACGGCAAGGCCGCGATCTCGCTGCAGGAGCGGCAGATGGAGATGCTGCGCGACAAGAACAAGCATCTCGAGCGCCGGCTCGCCGAACTCGTGCGCTACGGCCACGAGAACGACAGCCTGTCCGCGAAGTTCAGCCGCTGGACCGCGCGCGTGATCGCTGAACGCGACCCGTACGCGCTGCCGCGCACGATCGCCGAAGGCATCGCCGACGTGTTCGACGTGCCGCAGACCGCGCTGCGCGTGTGGGACGTCGCCGACACCTACGCGCAGGCCGATTTCGCGCGCCAGGTCGGCGAGGAGGTGCGCCTCTTCACGAACGGGCTGTCGACGCCGTACTGCGGCGCGAACACCGGATTCGAAGCGGCCCAGTGGCTCGCGCCCGCGCTCGCGGCGCCGGCCGCGAATGCGGCGGAAGGCGCCGAAGCCGCGCCGGCCGGCGACGGCGCGGCCACGTCGGTCGCGCTGCTCGCGCTGCGCGCGCCGCTCGGCGGCACCGATGCGCCCGCGTTCGGCCTGCTCGTGCTCGGCTCGCCCGATCCGCGCCGCTTCCACGACGGGATGGCGACCGACTTCCTCGCGCAGATCGCGACGCTCGCGAGCGCCGCGCTCACGCGCCTGCTGCCGCATTGAGATCGCTCCCGCGATGACCGACGATCCGATCGCCGCCTACCTGTCGAACCTGAAACACGTCAGGCAGCTGTCGGAACACACGCTGCGTGCGTACACGCACGAACTCGACGAACTGAAGAAACTCGCCGCCGGCCGCCCGCTCGACGCGCTGACGGCCGCCGACATGCGCGGCGCGGTCGTGCGCGCGCACGCGGGCGGCTTGTCCGCTCGCTCGATCTCGCACCGGCTTTCCGCATGGCGTGCGTTCTATCGCTGGCTCGCGCAGCGCGTCGAGCTGCCCGCGAATCCGGTTGCCGGGGTGCGCGCGCCCAAACGCGAGAAATCGCTGCCCAAGGCGCTGTCGGTCGACGATGCGGTCGCACTCATGGATACGCCGCTCGCCGGCACGACCGAAGGCATCCGCGATCACGCGATCCTCGAGCTGTTCTATTCGTCCGGGCTGCGCCTCGCGGAGCTGGTCGGGCTCGACGTCATGTACACGCAGGCCGACGGCTACCGCTCGGCCGGCTGGCTCGATCTCGCCGAAGCCGAAGTCACCGTGCGCGGCAAGGGCAACAAGGAACGCAAGGTGCCGGTCGGCCGCAAGGCGATCGAGGCGCTGAACGCGTGGCTCGCAGTGCGCGGCGAATTCGTGAAGCACGATCCGCATCCGCTGTTCGTGTCCGTGCGCGGCAACCGGATGGCGCCGGGCGTCGTGCGCGACCGCGTGAAGCGCGCGGCGCTGGCCGCGGGCATCCCCGCCAACGTCCACCCGCACGTGCTGCGCCATTCGTTCGCGACGCACGTGCTGCAGTCGAGCGGCGACCTGCGCGCGGTGCAGGAGCTGCTGGGCCACGCGAGCGTCGCCGCGACGCAGGTCTACACGTCGCTCGACTTCCAGCATCTCGCGAAAATTTACGACAGCGCGCATCCGCGCGCGAAGAAGCGCGACTGACGCGCGTCCCGCCCTACCCGCCGCGCGCGGCGGCCGGCAACGGCCGGCGCCGTCCGCGGCCCCAATCGATCCGATCATGCAAACCGTCACACTCAGACCGTCCAAGGAAAAATCGCTGCTGCGCCGGCACCCGTGGATCTACGCCAATGCGATCGACCGCGTCGACGGCACGCCCGCACCCGGCGCGACCGTGGTCGTGCGCGCGCACGACGGCCGCTTCCTCGCGCGCGGCGCGTACAGCCCGCAGTCGCAGATCCGCGTGCGCGTGTGGAGCTTCGACGAGAACGAGCCGATCGATCACGCCTTCTTCAAGCGCCGCGTGCAGCGCGCGGTCGCGCACCGCACGACGATGGTGTCGGGCACGGGCGCGGTGCGGCTCGTGTTCGGCGAAGCCGACGGGCTGCCGGGGCTGATCGTCGACTACTACATCGCGGACACGGCCGAGCCGGGCGCCGCGCCGCGCGGCCAGCTCGTGTGCCAGTTCATGGCCGCGGGCGTCGAGGCATGGAAGGATGCGATCGTCGCGGCGCTCAGCGGCGCGACCGGCTGCCCGAACGTGTACGAACGCTCGGACGTGTCGATCCGCGACAAGGAAGGGCTCGCGCAGACCACCGGCGTGCTCGCCGGCGACGCACCGCCCGCGACGCTGATCGCGAACGAAAACGGCGTGCGTTATCACGTCGACGTGCCGAACGGCCACAAGACCGGCTTCTACGTCGACCAGCGCGACAACCGCGCGCTCGTCGCGCAATACGCGGACGGCCGCGACGTACTGAACTGCTTCTGCTACACGGGCGGCTTCTCGCTCGCGGCGCTCAAGGGCGGCGCGAAACGCGTCGTGTCGATCGACTCGTCGGGCGACGCGCTCGCGCTCGCGCAGCAGAACGTCGTCGCGAACGGTTTCGATCCCGACCGCGCGACCTGGCTCGACGCGGACGCGTTCAAGACGCTGCGCCGCCTCGTCGACGAAGGCGAGCGCTTCGACCTGATCGTGCTCGATCCGCCGAAGTTCGCGCCGACCCGCGACAGCGTCGATCGCGCGTCGCGCGCCTACAAGGACATCAACCTGAGCGGCTTCAAGCTGCTGCGTCCGGGCGGCCTGCTGTTCACGTACTCGTGCTCGGGCGCGATCGACATGGACCTGTTCCAGAAGATCGTCGCGGGCGCGGCCGCCGACGCGAAGGTCGACGCGCGCATCCTGAAGCGGCTCGGCGCGGGCGTCGATCACCCGCTGCTCGCCGCGTTCCCGGAAGGCGAATATCTGAAGGGGCTGCTGTTGCAAATCGTCTGATCGCCCCGATCTAGACGCACACCCGTTCGCCGGCCGTTCGTGCGCTGGCGGAGCCGCGCTCTCGCCTGTCGTCCGGACGACGGGCGAGGGCTTGACAGGTATGTTTCAATGGATGGTTGTGCGCCCCGGCTCGCGAGTCGACGGCGCAACGCACACATCCTGGTTTTGACCCCGATTCACGAACCACAGGCGACCGACATGGCCACTCCCGTCACCATCCTCACCGGCTTCCTCGGCAGCGGCAAGACGACGCTGCTCAAGCGCATCCTGAACGAACAGCACGGCATGAAGATCGCCGTGATCGAGAACGAGTTCGGCGAAGAGAACATCGACAACGAGATCCTCGTCCAGGACACGAACGAGCAGATCATCCAGATGAGCAACGGCTGCATCTGCTGCACGATCCGCGGCGACCTCGCCCGCGCGCTCGGCGATCTGGCCGCGAAGAAGCGCGAAGGCAAGCTCGACTTCGACCGCATCGTGATCGAGACGACCGGTCTCGCGAACCCGGGCCCCGTCGCACAGACCTTCTTCATCGACAGCGAGATCGCCGACGATTTCCTGCTCGACGCGGTCATCACGCTGGTCGACGCGAAGCATGCGAACGCGCAGCTCGACGAACACGAAGTGGTGCAGCGCCAGGTCGGCTTCGCCGATCGCCTGTTCATCACGAAGTCGGACCTCGTCGACGACCAGGCCGTCGCGGCGCTCAAGCACCGCCTGATGCACATGAACCCGAAGGCGACGATCAAGGTCGTGAATTTCGGCGAAGCCGACATCAAGGAAATCTTCGACCTGCGCGGCTTCAATCTGAACGCGAAGCTCGAGATCGACCCCGACTTCCTCGCCGAGGACGACCACGCGCACCATCACCACGATCACGACCATGATCACGATCACGCGGATTGCGACCACGATCACGGTCAATGCGCGCACGATCACGACCACGGCCATCACCATCACGCGCACCACGACGACAAGATCAAGTCGTTCGTGTACCGCAACGATCGCCCGTTCGACCCGAACAAGCTGGAGGATTTCCTCGGCGGCATCCTGCAGATTTATGGGGAACGGATGTTGCGCTACAAGGGCGTGCTGTACATGAAGGGCGTCGACCGCAAGGTCGTGTTCCAGGGCGTGCACCAGATGATGGGCAGCGACCTCGCCGCGAAGTGGCTGCCGGTCGAGAAGAAGACCAACAAGATGGTGTTCATCGGCGTCGACCTGCCGCAGGACCTGATCACCGACGGCCTCGACGCCTGCCTCGCCTGAGCGGTCGGGCCGGCGTCGCAGGCCTTCCGTGCGGCCGCCTTCGCGGGCGGCCGCGGCGCTTGCGGGGTGCCGTTTCCGGGCAGGGTTTCGCCGTCATCGCTTTTTCGCGATTTGCGCGTTATATTTTCTAGATATTGGCGCAGCCGACGGGGATCGACCCGATACGGCGCCCGCTTGCGATTCAGTTACAATACGTGCCCGCTGGAGTACGGCAATAACAGGCCCGGTTCTTGCAGAACCAATACCCGGGCATCGCAACCGCGCCGGATCGCCCATCCGCCACCCGGCCGCGGCCGATGCGATCTGCCGCGCAGTACCGGTTCGCCGCGCGCGCAAATCCGCGCCAGGCCTGTCCTGGTATTTGAGAACCGGTTTTCCAGAGGCTTTCGGCCCCGCGGCGGCAAATCGCAAATGATTGCAAGCGGCAGTTGCGGGTAATCCCAAAGTGCAGGCACTATCTCCTGATTTGCCGCACATTGAAGAAGCAAGCAGATGACGAAGAAACTCTTGACCGAAGCCGAAATCCTGAAGATGAGCGACAAGGATTACATGAATGAGGATCAGCTCGCCTTCTTCAAAAATCGGCTCGAACAGTTGCAGGCGGACATCCTCAAGAACGCAGGCCAGACGACCGAGAACCTGCGCGAGACGGTGATCGTCCCCGATCCCGCCGACCGCGCGACGATCGAGGAAGAGCACGCGCTCGAGCTGCGCACGCGCGATCGCGAACGCAAGCTCCTCAAGAAGGTTCAGCAGTCGCTCGCCCGCATCGATTCCGGCGACTACGGCTGGTGCGAGGAAACCGGCGAACCGATCGGCATCCCGCGCCTGCTCGCGCGTCCGACGGCCACGCTGTCGCTCGAGGCGCAAGAGCGCCGCGAGCTGCGCCAGAAGCTGTTCGGCGACTGATCGAGCGGCGTTCCGCTCCGACACGCTGCTTCCCGAAAGCGCGCGGCCTGCCGCGCGCTTTTTGTTTTTCCGGCACCGGTTCCCGGCCCGCCGGCCGATTTGCGTCCCCCTCTTGATATCCCGGCGCCCGCCCTAAAATGAAACGGACGCGCGCCGGGCCGCTCTCCGGCGCACTGCGGATTCACGCGGCGGCGCGTCGCGCCGCCCGACTCTTCCCCGTTTTTCTCAAGGAACGCAGATGGAGCAATTTCACGGCACGACCATCGTTTCGGTCCGGCGCGGCGACAAGGTCGCGCTCGGCGGCGACGGCCAGGTAACCCTCGGCAACATCGTCATGAAGGGTGGCGCGCGGAAAGTGCGGCGGATCTACAACAACCAGGTACTGGTCGGATTCGCGGGCGGCACCGCCGATGCGTTCTCGCTGCTCGATCGCTTCGAGGCGAAGCTCGAGAAGCACCAGGGCAACCTGACCCGCGCGGCCGTCGAGCTCGCGAAGGACTGGCGCACCGACCGGATGCTGCGCCGCCTCGAGGCGATGCTGATCACGGCCGATGCGACCACCACGCTCGTGATCACCGGCAACGGCGACGTGCTCGACCCGGAGGGCGGCATCTGCGCGATCGGTTCGGGCGGCGCCTATGCGCAGGCCGCGGCCCGCGCGCTCGCGGAGAACACCGAGCTGTCGCCGCGCGAGATCGTCGAGAAGTCGCTCGAGATCGCCGGCGACATGTGCATCTACACGAACCACAACCGCATCATCGAAACGATCGAGTAAGGACCGCCCCATGAGCACCATGACCCCTGCCGAGATCGTCTCGGAACTCGACAAGCACATCATCGGCCAGGCCAACGCGAAGAAGGCCGTCGCGGTCGCGCTGCGCAACCGCTGGCGCCGCCAGCAGGTCGCCGACCCGCTGCGCCAGGAAATCACGCCGAAGAACATCCTGATGATCGGGCCGACGGGCGTCGGCAAGACCGAAATCGCACGACGCCTCGCGAAGCTCGCCGACGCGCCGTTCATCAAGATCGAAGCGACCAAGTTCACCGAAGTCGGCTACGTCGGCCGCGACGTCGACAGCATCGTGCGCGACCTGATCGAGATCTCGGTCAAGCAGACGCGCGAATCCGAGATGCGCAAGGTGCGCAGCAAGGCCACCGACCAGGCGGAAGACCGCATCCTCGACATCCTGCTGCCGCAGCCGCGCGCGGTGGGCTTCGGCGGCAATGCCGACCACGCGAACGACGACAACAACGCGACGCGCCAGACCTTCCGCAAGCGCCTGCGCGAAGGCCAGCTCGACGACAAGGAAGTCGAGCTCGACCTCGAGCAGCCGTCGACCGGCATGGACATCATGGCGCCGCCGGGGATGGAAGAGATGACCGAGCAGATCCGCTCGATGTTCTCGAACCTCGGCAGCGGCAAGAAGCAGCGCCGCAAGGTGAAGATCAAGGAAGCGCTGAAGCTGCTGACCGACGAGGAAGCGGCCAAGATGCTCAACGACGAGGAAGTGAAGACGAAGGCCGTGCAGAACGTCGAGCAGAACGGCATCGTGTTCCTCGACGAGATCGACAAGATCACGTCGCGCAACAACGAAGGCAGCGGCGGCGAAGTGTCGCGCCAGGGCGTGCAGCGCGACCTGCTGCCGCTCGTCGAGGGCACGACGGTCAACACGAAGTACGGGATGGTGAAGACCGATCACATCCTGTTCATCGCGAGCGGCGCATTCCACCTCGCGAAGCCGAGCGACCTGATTCCCGAACTGCAGGGCCGCTTCCCGATCCGCGTCGAGCTCGACTCGCTGTCGGTGAAGGATTTCGAGGCGATCCTCGTCGCGACCGATGCCAGCCTCGTCAAGCAATACCAGGCGCTGCTCGCCACCGAAGACGTGCAGCTCGAGTTCGCCGAAGACGGCATCCGCCGCCTGGCCGAGATCGCGTACTCGGTCAACGAGAAGACCGAGAACATCGGTGCGCGCCGGCTGTACACGGTGATCGAGAAGCTGCTCGAGGAAGTGTCGTTCTCGGCCGGCAACCACGCCGGCGAGCGCGTGACGATCGACGCGCAGTATGTCGACCGTGCGCTCGGCGAAGTGTCGCAGGACGAAGACCTGTCGCGCTACGTGCTGTAACGCGCGCGGCGGCGAATGCAAAACGGGCGGCTCCTTCGGGGCCGCCCGTTTTCGTTAGGGCGGCCGGCCGCTGCCGCCGCGTCGCTTACTGCCGCACCGGCTTTTTCGCGAGCTTGCGCTGCAGCGTGCGGCGATGCATGTTCAGCGCGCGCGCGGTTGCCGAAATGTTGTTGTTGTTCTCCGCGAGCACGCGCTGGATGTGCTCCCATTCGAGCCGGTCGACCGACAGCACGACCGGATTCTCGAGCGCCTCGTCGGCCTGCACCTCGCTCGCGTTGGTCTGCAGCGCGGCCAGGATCGACTCGATGTTGGCCGGCTTCGCGAGATAGTTGTCGGCGCCTTCCTTCACGGCCTGCACGGCGGTCGCGATGCTCGCGTAGCCGGTCAGCACGAGAATCCGCGCGTCGGGCTGCAGGTCGCACAGCGGCGCGATCAGGCTCAGCCCCGAATCGTCGCCGAGATGCAGGTCGACGGTGATGAACTGGAACTTGCCGCCGGCCGCGAGCCGCAGCGCCGCCTCCTTGTCGTGCGCCTGCTGGACCGCGTAGCCGCGGCGCTCGAGGCCGCGCGCGAGCGTGCCCGCGAACACCTCGTTGTCGTCGATCACCAGGAAATTGTTCTCGCTCATGTGGTTTCTCCGTCTACGTGTTGGTTGAGGCGGCCGGCGCCGTGACGCGCGCCACCGGCAGGCGCAGCACCGCGCGGGTGCCGCGGCCGGTGACGCCAGCCGGGCGGCTGTCCGGCGCGGCTGCCGCTCGTTCGCTCGCGCGCTGGCCCGACGCAGCAGCGGCGTGACCGTTCGCACCGCCACCCGCGCGCCCGTTGCCGCCCGCCGCGCGCGGCGTGACATCGGACAGCTCGACCTCGCCGCCGAGGCGCGCGGCCGCGCTGAACGCAAGATACAGGCCGACCCCGTGCCCGCCCTGCGTGCTGTCGACCGGCATCGCGCCGAGCGATTCGCGCAATGCGGCCGGAATGCCGGGGCCGTCGTCGCATACTTCGAATTCGATCTGGTCGCCCGTCCGGTCGTTGTGCGCGAGCTTCGCGGCCAGCGTCACGCGGTGCGGGCTCGCCCGCGCGGCATTGTCGAGCAGGATAGTCAGGATCTGGCCGGCCGCGACCGTGTCGTCGAGCGCGACGCCCGACGGGCGCGCACCCAGCAGCTCGAACTGCACGTGCGGATGCCGCAGGCGCCAGTGCTCGACGAACGTGTCGAGCCAGTCATCCACCGGCTGGCGGCTCGCCGGCGCGCTCGCGCGGCTGCGCAGTCGCGCGAGTGCCGACGTGCAGAGCGTCATCTGTTCTTCCAGCACCTTCAGGTCGCCCTCGTAGCGCGCGAGCCCCGGATCGGCGCGAGCCGCGTCGCGCAGTTCCTCCGCGAGCATCGCGATCGTCGACAGCGGCGTGCCCATCTCGTGCGCGACGGTGGCCGCCTGCACGCCGAGCGCAACCGCCCGCTCGTCGCGCAGCAGGTGCGCCTGCGCTTCGCCGAGCGCCGCATCGCGCTGGCGCAGCGCGTTCGACATGCGCGCGACGAACCATGCGATCAGCCCGACGCTGACCATGAAGTTCGCCCACATCCCGGTGCGGTAGTAGTCGAACAGGTTCGCCGGGTTATCCATGTTGAGCGGCACCGAATCGAAGCCGAGCGCCGCATAGCACGCGACCGCGAACGCCGCGAGCCAGATCATCAGGTGCCACGGCAGCACGGCCGCCGCGATTGCGAGCGACGGCAGGTACAGCGACACGAACGGGTTGGTCGTGCCGCCCGACAGGAACAGCAGCGCCGACAATGCGCCGAGGTCGACCCACAGCTGGCCGAGCAGCTCGAAATTGGTCTCGGGCCGCGCGCGCAGCACGCGCACCCAGGTCAGCGCATTGAAAACGATTTCGAGCGCGATGACCATCAGCATCGCCGGCAGCGGCAGATGCACGCCGAAATAAGTCTGCACGACGCCGATCGTCACGAGCTGGCCGATGATCGCGAGATTGCGCAGCCAGAACAGGTGACTGAGGTTGACGCGCCCGGTGGTGGTGATTCGTTGCATCCGAGCAGTTTACCCGTTTAGCGCCCGGCGCCTCTACCGGGGGCCGGATCGGTGGGGGCGAACGGCGCACCGGGCGAGCCGGCGTTGCATCGGGTTGCAGGGCCGGCAGCCGTCAGCCGGGCGCACCGGCCATACGTTGGGCGATCTCGTCGGCGAGGCACTCCGGACAGCGGCAACGCGTACCGGCTGCCGGCGGCGCGCCGCCGGGCACGACCGGCATCGACGCACACCAGCACTCGAACGGCTGCGTGCCGGCGCCGCAGTCGAAGCCGCGCCCGCAGTGCGGGCAACGCGCTCGGCGCGGGGTCGAACGGGCGTCGGCGGCGGAATCGGTCATGGCTCAAGCGTGAAAGCGGGCATGCACGTCGCCCTACGCGACAAGCATAGCGCGGCGCACGGATTTTGCACGTCTGCCGTCCGGCCGATGCGTGCCGCCGACACCGCCGCACGCGCCGGGCGTCGCCCCGTTCGCGCCGTTGGCGCGGAGCCCGCCGCGGGGGCCGGATCCGAGCCCGGCTCGGAGCCCGGCGCAGGGTTCGGCGCAGGGTTCGGCGCAGGGTTCGGCGCAGGGTTCGGCGCAGGGTTCGGCGCAGGGTCCGGCGTGGGGTCCGGCGCCATGGCCAGCGGGCCGCCGCGCGTGGCGCCGGGCCCGCGTGATCGGCCGTCCGGCCAGCCCAAAAACCCGATGCTGCGCTGCGCCACTCCTGTACAATTCGCCCTGTTTCAACCGTTCCCAGCCAGAGCCGCCGCCATGTCCGAGCCCATCGACCTCTCGCAGATCGCCCCCACGCTGAAAGCAGAAATCCTCGCCGAGGCGCTGCCGTACATCCGCCGTTACCACGGCAAGACCGTGGTGATCAAATACGGCGGCAACGCGATGACGGAAGAGCGGCTCAAGCAGGGTTTCGCGCGCGACGTGATCCTGCTGAAACTGGTCGGCATCAATCCGGTGATCGTCCACGGCGGCGGTCCGCAGATCGATCATGCGCTGAAGAAGATCGGCAAGGCCGGCACCTTCATCCAGGGCATGCGCGTCACCGACGAAGAAACGATGGAAGTCGTCGAATGGGTGCTGGGCGGCGAAGTCCAGCAGGACATCGTGATGCTGATCAACCACTTCGGCGGCCATGCGGTGGGCCTGACGGGCAAGGACGGCGGCCTGATCCATGCTCGCAAGCTGCTGATGCCGGACCGCGACAATCCGGGCCAGTACATCGACATCGGCCAGGTCGGCGAAGTCGAGGCGATCAACCCGGCGGTCGTGAAGGCGCTGCAGGACGACGCGTTCATCCCGGTGATCTCGCCGATCGGCTTCGGCGAGGACGGCCTCTCGTACAACATCAACGCCGATCTGGTCGCGGGCAAGCTCGCCACGGTGCTGAACGCCGAGAAGCTGCTGATGATGACCAACATCCCGGGCGTGATGGACAAGGACGGCAACCTGCTGACCGACCTGTCGGCGCGCGAGATCGACGCGCTGTTCGAGGACGGCACGATCTCGGGCGGCATGCTGCCGAAGATCTCGTCGGCGCTCGACGCGGCGAAGAGCGGCGTGAAGTCGGTGCACATCGTCGACGGCCGCATCGAGCACTCGGTGCTGCTGGAAATCCTGACCGAGCAGCCGTTCGGCACGATGATCCGCTCGCATTGAGCGCGCGCCGCAAAACCACCCGCCCCGACCTGCCGGCGTCGCTGCGACGCCGGCGCATCTCCCGCAGCCGGCCGCGCGCCGGCTCGCCTGTCTGGCTGTTCGATCTCGACAACACGCTTCATCACGCATCGCACGCGATCTTCCCGGAGATCAACCGCGCGATGACGCAATACATCATCGACACGCTCCACGTCGGGCGCGTCGAAGCCGATCGCCTGCGCACCGGCTACACGCAGCGCTACGGCGCCGCACTCCTCGGCCTTGCGCGCCATCATCCGATCGATCCGAACGACTTCCTGCGGGTCGTGCACACGTTTTCCGACCTGCCCGCGATGCTGCGTGCCGAGCGCGGCCTCGCGCGCATCATCGCCGCGCTGCCGGGCCGCAAGTTCGTGCTGACCAACGCGCCCGAGAACTATGCGCGCGCGGTGCTGCGCGAGCTGCGCATCGAACGGCTGTTCGAGCGCGTGATCGCGATCGAGCACATGCGCGACCGGCGCGCGTGGCGCGCAAAGCCCGATCACACGATGCTGCGCCGCACGCTGCGCGCCGCGCACGCGCGGCTCGCCGACGCGATCCTCGTCGAGGATACCCGCAGCCACCTGAAGCGCTACAAGCGCCTCGGCATCGGCACCGTATGGATCACGGGCCACCTGCCGGGTCATCTGCCGAACATCGGCCGGCCGCATTATGTCGACCAGCGCATTCGTTCGTTAAAATCGCTGCGACTGGGCACACGATCGGGGCGACAAAAATGCAGCCGACTTACCCGCAGGACCAAGCCGTAACGGAAGACCAGGCCACGCCGTCCCGCCCGCGCCCGAAGCCGGGCGAGCGGCGCGTGATGATCCTGCAGACGCTCGCCGCGATGCTGGAGGCGCCGAAGCCCGAAAAAATCACGACGGCCTCGCTCGCGGCCCGGCTCGACGTGTCGGAAGCCGCGCTGTACCGGCACTTCTCCAGCAAGGCGAAGATGTACGAAGGGCTGATCGAGTTCATCGAGCAGGCGCTGTTCGGCCTCGTCAACCAGATCGTCGCGAAGGAGCCGAACGGCGTGCTGCAGGCACGCACGATCGCGCTGACGATGCTCAATTTCGCCGCGAAGAACCCCGGCATGACGCGCGTGCTGACCGGCGAGGCGCTGGTCGGCGAGGACGAGCGGCTCACCGAGCGCGTGAACCAGCTGCTCGACCGGATCGAGGCGACCGTCAAGCAGTGCCTGCGGGTCGCGCGCACCGAATCCCAGGCGCCCGACGGCGCGGCGCCGTTCGTGCTGCCGGCCGATTACGATCCCGCCACGCGCGCAAGCCTGCTCGTCAGCTATGTGATCGGCCGGTGGCATCGCTTTGCCAAAGGCGGGTTCCAGAAGCCGCCCGGGGAACAGGCCGATGCGCATTTGCGGCTGATTCTGCAGTGACGCGCGGCGCGCACACGCAAATCGACGCACGATCCGGCACATCCGCGTAACGGCCGCCCACCGCTGAATCAAGCGCCGCTTCCGGTTCGAGCGGCCCGATGCAGGCCACGCCCATCCATGCGCACTTTGCGCCGGGCGTCGTCTGCCCTGGTTGCGATCGACACGGCAGACGAACGAACCGATGCAGCCACGCACTTGAACGGCGCCAACAATGATCAGGATTCCTCTTCATTAACATGCATCTGTGGCGCCCGCTCAAGTTCACGTTCTGCCAGCATCCGCCGCCAACTCACCCGGGCGTTCGCAACGTCCCCCTCACCCCCGCCGCCTGCCCCGCTCCGACTGCATCCGCACCCGGCGACGATGCGCACCGAGCCCGTATGCCTGACGATTCTTAAAAGAATTTAGTACTTGACCTAATAAATCCCCGGGCGGATTAGTAATCGTCCAATTCTTTCAACTCCCTTAAAAATCAACAATATCCCACGTTTCCTGTCGCCGCTTCAGTTCCGCCTCAACGACGTCGATAGCCAGCGTTCAGGAAACGTCGGTGCGTCGCCCCTCGACGCAGGACTCCTTACTAATAGGTACTTTCATGTCCAAAAAATCACTTTCCATTCTGATGGCGACAGCGGGCCTCCTGGCTGTTGCTTCGTCGGCCCAGGCAGCCGACGGCACGATCACGATCACCGGCGAGATCACCGCCCAGACCTGCAACATCTCCGGCGACGGCGGTGGCAAGGACTTCACGGTCACGCTGCCCAACGTGTCGACGTCGGCACTGTCCGTGCCGGGCTCGACGGCCGGCCGCAAGCCGTTCCGCATCAACCTGTCGAACTGCTCGCCGAACTCGGGCAACGCATCGGTGTACTTCGAGCCGGGCACGACGGTCAACGCGCAGACGGGCCAGCTGTTCAACGCGACGGGTGACGCGAAGAACGTCGAAGTCGGCCTGCTGAACAAGGACGGCTCGAACATCAAGCTCGGTGCAGCGCAAGCACAGCAGAACTCGCAGAAGGTCGCCATCACGGGCGGCTCTGCGGAGCTCAACTACTACGCGCAATACGTCGCAACCGGCGGTGCCGCCGAGGCCGGCAAGGTCGGCACGTCGGTCATGTACTCGGTCTCGTACGACTAATTCGGTCTCCCGACCGGCGGCCCGGGCATCGCGAAGCCAAAGCGGTGTGCGGGCCGCCCCACGACCAACAGTAAGTCTGATCATCTACAAGGAGAAATCGGCGATGGGGATGCCAATGAACTGGCGTTCGAGCGTGGGTGCCGCAGCGCTGGTCGCGTCGCTGTACGGCATGAGCACGGCGGACGCAAGCGTCGTGATCGGTGGAACGCGCGTGGTGTATCCGGAAAAGGAACGCGAGGTCACGGTCAAGCTGACCAACGAGGGCGACCGCCCGTCGCTGGTGCAGGCGTGGATCGACGACGGCCGGGCCAATGCACTGCCCGACGATTCGAAGGTGCCGTTCACGCTGACGCCGCCGCTGTTCCGCCTCGATCCGAAGAAGGGCCAGAGCCTGCGTCTGATCTACACGCAGGAGCCGCTCGCGCAGGACAAGGAAACGCTGTACTGGCTCAACGTGCTCGACGTCCCGCCTCAAGCGACCGACGATCCGAACACACCGAACCTGCTGCAGCTCGCGTTCCGCTCGCGCATCAAGCTGTTCTTCCGCCCGGCCGCGCTGCAAGGCGTCGCGGACGAGTCAGCGGAACAGGTCACCTGGAACTTCGCGCCGAAGGCCGGCGGCGGTTATGCGCTGCAAGCAAAGAACCCGACGCCCTACCACGTGACGTTCACCAAGCTGACCGTCAAGTCCGGCGGTTCCACATGGACCAACGACACGGGCGGCATGCTCAAGCCAGGCGCCACGGAACAGTTCGACGTCGGCAACGTGCAATCGGCGCCCAGCGGGCCGATCGAGGTCGATTACACGTTCCTCAACGACTACGGCGCGGGCGTCGAAGGCAGTTATACCCCCAAGAAAACGCACTGACGCTACCCGACCGTTCTCGACTCAACCGTCGCTGATCGCCGGTGCGGCCATCGCACCGGCGCAGGCAGACCGTCGCTCGAACTATGACGATGCGGCATCAACACATTGAATTCATGCGAGCGAATCATCACATTCAACCACTGGAGGCCCCGGCGCATTTCGCGCTGAAGCCGGGCTATCTGCTCGTCATGGCGACGCTCGGCGGATGGGCCGCCGGCGCGTGCGCCGTGGAAGCGTCGACCGCCTCGGCAGACAGCGTCCAGGTCGCGCAGGTCCAGTTCAACGATACGTTGATGATGAAGCCGCGCGGCCAGCAGCTCGACCTCGAGCGCTTCGCGAAAGGCAACCCGGTTCCGGCCGGCGAGTATCTGGTCGACCTCTACGTCAACCAGACGTGGACCGGCCGCTCGTCGGTGCGCTTCGACGCAGCGGCAGGCGCGGTCAGCGCGACGCCGTGCTTCGATCGCACGCTCGTGAGCCGCCTCGGTCTCGACGATCAGACACTGACCGACGCAGCACGCGCCGAGCTGTTGCGCGTGCAGTCCGGCGAGTGCACGGACATCGAAAAGCTGGTGGCCGGCGCAACGGTCGAATTCGACATGTCGGAACTGCGCCTGAACGTGAGCATTCCGCAGGCGTCGCTGCTGCGCAATCCGCGCGGTTACGTCAGTCCCGAACTGTGGGACGGCGGCGTGCCGAGCGCGACGCTCAAGTACAACGCGAACGTATTCCGCAACACCTCGTCCGGCTACGAAAGCACGCAGGGCTACCTCGGACTGAATGCCGGCGCCAACATCGGGAACTGGCATTTCCGGCACAACGGCACCTACAGCGCGCAAACGCAGGGCGACAACCGTTACCAAAGCCTCAACACGTACGTTCAGCGCGACCTGCCGGCATGGCGTAGCCAGTTGAAGATCGGCGAGACCTATACCGACGGCACGCTGTTCGACAGCGTGGGCATGCGCGGCGTCACGCTCGAGACGGACGACCGGATGCTGCCCGATTCGATGCGCGGCTATGCACCCGTGGTCCGCGGTGTCGCAACGAGCAACGCACACGTCGCGGTGTCGCAGAACGGTGCGGTGCTGTACGAAACCAACGTCGCGCCCGGCCCGTTCGAGATCAGCGACCTGTAC
Source organism: Burkholderia sp. SCN-KJ (assembly GCF_024656005.1). Lineage (NCBI taxonomy): Bacteria > Pseudomonadati > Pseudomonadota > Betaproteobacteria > Burkholderiales > Burkholderiaceae > Burkholderia > Burkholderia sp. SCN-KJ. The sequence goes on along the minus strand of NZ_JANKOG010000014.1, from coordinate 102,402 downwards.
GCGACCGGCTACGGCGGCAACCTGCTCGTCACGGTCACCGAGGCGGACGGCAGGAAACACAGCTTCACGGTGCCGTATGCGGCAGTCGTGCAGTCGCTGCGCCCGGGTATCTCCCGGTTCGGCGTCGCGCTCGGGCAGTTGCGCGAATCGCAGCTCGAACGTCATCCGAATTTCGCGCAGGCCACGTATCAGCGCGGCATCAGCAACCTGATGACGGGTTACGTCGGCGCGATCGTCGCCGAGAATTACCTGGCCGGCCTGGTCGGCGCTGCGTTCAACACGCCGCTCGGCGCGCTCGCGGTCGACGTCACGCACGCCAGCGCCCGCATCCCGGGCGTATCGGCGACGAGCGGGCAGAGTGTGCGCGTGAGCTACAGCAAGTCCGTCGAAGCGACCGGCACGAACATCGCGGTGGCCGCGTATCGCTACTCGTCGCGCGGTTACTGGAGCATGCGCGACGCGATGGCTGCGCGCGAGCTGTCGGCAGGCGGCAGCGATCCGAGCAGCATCTACCGGCAACGCAACCAGGTCCAGCTGACGCTGAACCAGTCGCTCGGTGAAAAGCGCGGCAGCCTGTTCGCGGTGGGCTCGACGGTCAACTACTGGAACCGCCAGGGCACGACGACGCAGTTCCAGGTCGGCTACAACAACAGCCTGCGGCTCCTCGGCGTCAACCTGAGCTACAACCTGTCGGTGTCGCGGCAGCGAGACGGCTACTCGGGCCGCCTGAACAACCAGGTGTACGCAAACCTGACGGTCCCGCTTGGCCGGCGCTCGCACGCGCCGACGCTGAGCACGGGCATCGCGCACGACAACCAGGGCGGCACGACCGGACAGATGTCGTTGACCGGCACCACTGGAAAGTCCAACCAGTTCTCGTACGGCGTGAACGTCAACACCGGCGATCAGACAACCGGCGGCGGCAACCTGCAATACCGCAGTCCGTTCGCGACGTTCTCCGGCAGCGCGAGCGGCGGCGGCGGCTTCTCGAGCGTGTCCGCCGGCGTGATGGGTGCACTCGTCGGCCATGCGGGCGGCGTCACGCTCGCCAACGATCTCGGCGAAACGGTCGCGATCGTCGAAGCGAAGGACGCCGTCGGCGCTTCCATCACGAACGGCACGGACGTGCGAATCGACCGACGCGGCTATGCGGTGCTGCCGTACCTGACGCCGTACAAGATGAACACCATCGAGCTCGACCCGAAGGGCATTCCGGTCGACGTCGAAATGCTGACGACGAGCCAGCAGGTCGCGCCGCGCGCGAATTCGGTCGTGAAGGTCAAGTTCGACACGGTCACCGGCCGCGCGGTGCTGATGACGATCCGTCAGCCCGACGGTACGCCGATACCGTTCGGCAGCAACGTCGTCGACGCCGATGGCAAGACCATCGGGCTGGCCGGACAGGGCGGCAAGCTGTTCGTCCGCGGCTTGAGCGATACCGGCACGCTGAAGGCGAAATGGGGCAATCGCAAGACCGAATTCTGTTCGTTCAGTTACCAGTTGCCGGTCAAACAGAACAAGAGCGAAGCGTATACGCACGTCGAATCGATATGCGAGGGTGGGGCGCCTCACTCCGATGATCAATCGCATTAAAGATGCGGCCTCCCATAGACCGAAATTCAAGCGGAATCCTACGAGATGCGAAATGAAAAAACGATGGCCAAGTATCTGCTGCTTGCCGCACTTTGCTTGACCAGTTCGCTGTATTCGGTCGCGGGTCATGCGCAGACCCCGACTTGCTACAACGATGAAAGCGCGGATTATCAACGCAGGTTCGGCTTCGGGAATGTCCTTGTTCCGCAGAATGCCCCGAATGGTGCGGTTTTGGCTACTACGGTGCTGACGATGCCGTATCGATGCGATGCCAACCCCTATCCTCCCGGCGGATATTCATTTTATTTCCACGATGCCCAGCGCCCCAGCAATATTCCCGGCGTGACGTACCTGCTCTCGTGGCCCTCCATGGGGTTGCGCTTCACCAACATGGAAACCGGGCAGGTCATGCACAGCAGCCTCAGTTCGAGGGCGGAATGGGCACCACCCAATACATCGACACAGCCGATCAGTGGCTTCTATCGAATCAAGGTCGAACTGGTCAAGCTCAGCGATCTCATCTATAACGGCGTGAAGCTCCCGCAGTCATCCGTTGGCCAATGGAACATCGGCGCCGAGAACCGGGCTTATCCGACCGCTGGCGGATATAGATATCAGTTTTATTGGAACGACCGTGGCGGAAGTCTGACCATCATGCCGAATACCTGCACGGTCACCACGCCGAATATCCCCGTGCCATTGCAACCCATCGCGGCAAGCAAGCTCAATGCCGTCGGCATGACCGCCGGAGACAAGGGGTTCGATATCGGATTGAGCTGCAAATCGGGATCCAATGTTTACGTCACGCTGACCGACTTGACCGATCCGGGCAATACCGGAGATCAATTGACGCTCACGCCTGACTCGACGGCGAAAGGCGTCAAGCTGCGCATCCTGAGAAACGGGCAACCCGTCGGTTACGGCCCGGATTCGGCTGCGATCGGCAACACCAATCAATGGTATGTCGGCCCGTCGGCGACGACGACGAGCATCCCGTTGTCCGCTCAATACATCGCGACCGGCCAGGTTTCCGGCGGGACGGTCAAGGGGGTCGCGACGTTCACGATGAGCTATCAGTGAACGCATCACTTGACGCGAAGCAGAGCAATTCGGTGACGCATCGGCCGCCCGACACCACGAGCGGCCGACGCCCACCCACGACCATCGGTGCATCGATGGCCGGAACGGCCTTCCGTTTCGTAGTCCTTCATGACTGCCTCGGCGGGTCTTTTTGGACGAAGTCAGATGTCGCTCGCACGGCCGGTAACGGCAGTCGGGCGGTGTGCCGACCGAGTCCTTTTTCCAACTAGTACTAGAGGAATCGATATGAAGTTCGCATACACCAGCATCGCAGCACTCGCCGTCGCCGCAGCGGCCACCCTGCCGGCCGTCTCGCACGCAGCCGACGGAACGATCACCATCAACGGCAACATCGGTACGCAAACCTGCACGATCGACGGCAACGGCACCGGCGGCAAGGACTTCACCGTGGCACTGCCGAAGGTGTCGACGTCGGCGCTCGTCAACGGCGGCTCGACGGCCGGCCGCACGCCGTTCAAGATCAGTCTGAAGAACTGCTCGCCGGCAAGCGGCAATGTCTACACGCACTTCGAGGCGGGCACCACGGTCAACTCGACGACGGGTCAGCTGTTCAACGCAACGGGCACCGCGAAGAACGTCGAAGTCGGCCTGCTCAACGGCGATTCGTCCAACATCGCCCTGGGCAAGGCCGATGAAAACTCGAAGGCGGTCACGCTGGTGGGCGGCGCCGCGGACCTGCCGTACTACGCGCAATATGTCGCAACGGGCGGCTCTGCGGGCCAGGGTACGGTGAATACGTCGGTGATGTACTCGATCATGTATCAGTAACACATCGCGAACCGGGGCGCACGGCAGGATGAGCGCCCCGGCTTTCGCGATAGCTGCCGTACGCGCGCAGTCGCACGCAGACCTCCATTCGTGTGCGGACAAACCCGGCGATCGCACGGTCAGCACAGCACGCCATCCGTTTTTGCCGCTTCCCCTCCAATTGGCTTGAAACATGCCCGCGCGATCGCGTGCCTCCGTCCATTACGCCATCCGCGCTCTTCGAACACGCCGCAGACAATCCCGACCGATCGAATAACGAGCGCCCACTGATCTCCGCGTTTCGCGCATGCGTCGTGCCGGCCGCGAAGCACCGCAAAAAATTCGAACTCGTCCAATTTCCAAATGGCCGACAAAAGCTCATCTTCGCTCACTCAGGACAAGCCAAGGTGATCAGGTGAACCGCAGTTACTTCCATTTTTCTCACGCATGCATCGGCCGGCGTGTTTTACATTCCGCGCTGCTCGCCGGCGCGGCAATGCCGTGGGCGTCGACGGCACAGGTCGTCGGCGGCGGCCCGCAACGCGCGGACGGCATCGCGCTCGAAGTCGCACCGGGCGACTATTCGACGACCGAATCCGCCAAGGCAGTGCTTTCCGCCGTCAACGGCGGGACGCTGACGACCCTCGGCAAGACCCGCGCGTTCACGACCGGCTACGTCTCGGCCGGCGCTGCCGCAGAGGGCGCCGGGTCGCGCGTCGTGCTGCGCGATACGGAAATCCGTACGCGCGGCGGGTCGAGCTCAGGCATCGAGCTTCGTTACGGCGGCAGCGCATCCGCCGAGCGCATCTCCATCGATACCGACGGCGACTACGCGCACGGCACATTCATCGACGGCACCAACGGCCGGCTGTCGCTCTCCGACAGCGTGATCGTGACACGCGGCAAGGAGGCATCGGGCATCGCGACGATCCTGGTTCCGGGTGGCACCATCGACGTGGCCGACACGCTGATCCGGACCAGCGGCCTGTTCGGCACCGGCCTGTCCGTCAGCTACGGCGGCATCCGCGCCGCGCTGAAGCATACCGATATCCGCACCGATGGCGACTATGCGTCGGTGCTGTACATGCCGGGCGGATCTACCGTCACCTTCAGCGACTCGCATCTCGAAACGAGCGGATACGCGGCGCTCGGCGTGGATACCCGCGAGGGTAGCGTCGAGCTCGAACGCACGGGCGTCGTCACGCACGGCATCAGTTCGCACGGCCTTTACGCGTCGAAGGAGTACACCGACACACCCGTCATCGACGCCACCGATACGCACGTGACGACCACCGGCAAGGGCTCGATCGGCGTGGTCGCCCGGCTCGGCGGCAAGGTCGCGATGACACGCGGCGACATCGTGACGAGCGGTGAACGCTCGCTTGGCGCGCTGTCGGCCGGCGCGGGCTCCGTCGCCTCGCTCGCCGATACGAGCGTCGAGACGCACGGCACCGCAGCCTCCGCGTTGTATGCGAGTGTCGGCGGCGCCGTCGATCTGCTGCGCAGCGACGCCCGCACGACCGGCGCCGGCGCCTATGGGGCGGCCGTCTACGGCGGCACGCTGACGATCGACGACGGCACGCTCGTCAGCGAGCGCCATGGTGCGATCGACGCAGCCGATGCAACGGTCACGCTGCAAAACGGCACGCGCGCGATCGGCGGCAACGGCACGCTGCTGTCCGTCCATGCCGAGTCGGGTGCGCCCGTGCGCCTGACGCTCGACACGAACGCCGTCGCGGACGGCGACATCGTCAACCATCCGGCCGACGACGGCAGCCCGACGCCCGCCGTCACCGACGTCGCGCTGTCGAACGCGTCCGCATGGACCGGCGCGACCGACGCCGTCCGCACACTGGCGCTCGACGCGGACAGCCTCTGGACCATCACCGGCGACTCGTCGGTCGGCTCCGTCGCGCTGAACGATTCGACGATCGCATTCGACGCGCCGGCGGCCGGTGTGCCGCCGACGCCGCGCACGCTCGTGGTGACGGGCGACTATGCGGCGCGCAACGGCAAGCTGGTGCTCCATACGACGCTGCTGGACGACGCGTCGCCCACCGACCGCCTCGTGATCGACGGCGGCCACGCATCGGGCGACACCGGTATCGTCGTGAAGCGCGCGGGCGGCGACGGCGCGGCGACGACCATCGGCATCCCGCTCGTCGAAACGCGCAATGGCGGCACGACAGATGCGACTGCGTTCACGCTCGATGCAGCGTCGGACGGCTACCGGACCGGCTTCGGCACGTTGTCGGCAGGCGGCTACGATTACATGCTCAAACGTGGCGGCGATGGCGGACAGGCGGAAGACTGGTATCTCGTCTCCGCGGCAAAACCACAGCCGCCGGAACCGCCCGATCCGCCGGTTCCGCCGGTTCAGCCCGATCCACCGATCGAGCCGGAAGTCATCCCCCCTCCTCCGCGCGCCGCCGCACCGGAACCCGACGCGTATCTGGCAAACGCGGATGCCGCAGCGACGATGGCGATTCATTCGCTGCACCAGCGCAACGATCGCTCGCTACGCACCGAAGCCACCGGCCCGCTCGACGGCGCCATCTGGCTGCGTGCCGAAGGCCAGACGACATCGATGTCCGGCGGCAACCGCAGCGTGTCGGGCAACGGTCGCCTGATCCACGCGGGCGCCGACCTGCTCCGCTTCGACGACGGCCGTGGCGGCAGCGTGCGCATCGGCGCAATGGGCATGTACGGCAGCCAGACCAACTGGTCGACACGCCCGCTGTGGAATGCGATCGAGGGGCGTGTCACGAACGCCACCGCGCGCGGCAGCGTGGCCGGCTACAACGTCGGTGTGTACGGCACGTGGTACGGCAGCCGCGACATCCTGACCGGCCCTTACGTCGATGCCTGGTTCATGTACGGCGCCTACGCGAACAGCGTCGGCGGCAGCCTTGCGGCCGATTCGTACCGGTCGCGCACCGTGACCGGCTCGATCGAGACCGGCTATTCACTCGGGTTCTACGAGCGCGGCGACACGCGGTTCTTCGTCGAGCCCGAAGCGCAACTCGTCGTGTCCGACTATCGCGCGGACGCGCACGGCACCGCCGGCGGCCGCCTCGACGGCCAGGGCGCCACCGACGTGCTCACCCGCCTCGGCGTACGCGTGCACGGCGTGACCGCGATGTCGCCCGGCCGCGAGCTGCGCCCGTTCATCGAGGCGAACTGGTGGCACGGCCCCGGCTCGCGCACGCTGACGCTCGACCGCAATGCGTTCTCGTTCAGCGTGCCGCGCGATCGCGCGGCGTTCCGGGTCGGCGCGACGGGCCAGGTGTCGAAGCGCTTCGCGATATCGGCGAGCCTTGGCGTGGAGGCAAACCTGTCCGACTATGCGGTGGTCAAGGGCGAGCTGGCCGCGAAGTACCGCTGGTGACGGCGCGCGCGACGCCGCCTGTTCCCCACGCAGGCGGTTCTGGGCGGCCCGGTGGGTCCACAGGGCCGGGCCGCCGGCCGCCCAGCACACCTCCCGAATCCGCGCCCCGCAATTTCCGCTATACTTTGCCGACTTGCCGCCTCCTTGGCGGCAGGCCGGAAGCGCGCCGATTTGCTGACTCGATTGCGGGCGCGCGAACCGGCCGGGGCTTTGACGCGTCGATGCGTCGTTCCCCGGCGGTTCACTACAAATGCGGCTAAAGAGGTCGTCAGCCGCGCACCTTCGACTCCGCGCCTCGCCGACACCATTTAGCCGCCCAGTCATATGGCATAAGGCGGAACGAATGGAATCGATCGGCATCGTCGCTCCACAGACCATGCACTTCGCCGAACCGCTGCGCTTGCAAAGCGGCAGCGTGATCGGCAACTATCAGCTCGTCGTCGAGACGTACGGCGAGCTCAACGCCGCGCGCTCGAACGCGGTGCTCGTCTGCCACGCGCTCAACGCGTCGCACCACGTCGCCGGCGTCTACGCGGACGATCCGCGCAGCACCGGCTGGTGGGACAACATGGTCGGACCCGGCAAGCCGCTCGACACCAACCGCTTCTTCGTGATCGGCGTGAACAACCTCGGGTCGTGTTTCGGCTCGACCGGCCCGATGAGCATCGATCCGTCGACCGGCAAGCCGTACGGCGCGCGCTTCCCCGTCGTCACCGTCGAGGACTGGGTGCACGCGCAGGCGCGCGTCGCCGACGCGTTCGGCATCGAGCGCTTCGCCGCCGTGATGGGTGGCAGCCTCGGCGGGATGCAGGCGCTCGCGTGGAGCCTGATGTATCCGGAGCGCGTCGCGCACTGCATCGACATCGCGTCGACGCCGAAGCTGTCCGCGCAGAACATCGCGTTCAACGAGGTCGCGCGCTCGGCGATCCTGTCCGATCCCGACTTCCACGGCGGCGACTACTACGCGCACGGCGTGAAGCCGAAGCGCGGCCTGCGCGTCGCGCGGATGATCGGCCACATCACGTACCTGTCCGACGACGACATGGCCGAGAAATTCGGCCGTGCGCTGCGCCGCGCGGACGGCGCGCTCGACGCGTACAACTTCAGCTTCGACGTGGAGTTCGAGGTCGAGTCGTACCTGCGCTACCAGGGTGACAAGTTCGCCGACTACTTCGACGCGAACACCTACCTGCTGATCACGCGCGCGCTCGACTACTTCGATCCGGCCAAGGCGTTCGACGGCAACCTGACGGCCGCGCTCGCGCACACGCAGGCGAAATACCTGATCGCGAGCTTCTCGACCGACTGGCGCTTCGCGCCGGCACGCTCGCGCGAGATCGTAAAGGCGCTGCTCGACAACAAGCGCACGGTCAGCTATGCGGAAATCGACGCGCCGCACGGCCACGACGCGTTCCTGCTCGACGACGCGCGCTATCACAACCTGCTCCGCGCGTATTACGAACGAATCGCCATCGAGGTGGGGGCATGAACCAGCAAGCACTGAATTCCCTGTCCGCCCGCGCGGACTTCCGCGCGATCGCCCGCTGGGTCGAACCGCGCGCGACCGTGCTCGACCTCGGCTGCGGCGACGGCTCGCTGCTGTCGCTGCTGTCGGAAGAACTCGACGTGTCCGGCTACGGGATCGAGCTGAACGACGCGGGCGTGCTCGCCAGCGCGAAGAACGGGATCAACGTGATCCAGCAGAACCTCGAGGACGGCCTGCGCCTGTTCGAGGATCACAGCTTCGATTTCGCGATCCTGTCGCAAACACTCCAGACGATCCACCAGACGGCCGCGATCCTGCGCGAAACCGCGCGCGTCGGGCGCGAATGCATCGTATCGTTCCCGAACTTCGGCTACTGGGCGCACCGGTTGTCGGTGCTGCGCGGCCGGATGCCGGTGTCGAAGTCGCTGCCTTACCAGTGGCACAACACGCCGAACGTCCGGGTGCTGACGATCAAGGATTTCGAGGCGCTCGCACCGGAAGTCGGCGTCACGATCCTCGACCGCATCGTGCTGCACGAAGGCCAGCCGATTCGATGGGGAGCGAACTGGCGTGGTAGTCTTGCTGTCTACCGCGTCAAGCGCAGCTGAGCCGGGGGGCCGTTGACGGGTGATCCGGCCCGCACACGCGTGCGGCCGTCCCTCCAGTGCCGCCCGCGCTGCCGCCGCCATCAGTCAACGCTACCCAGTTTCCGTCCATGTCCAAAACGCCACACGAGGCGCCCGCACTCACCGCTCACGAGGATCACCCCGGCTGGCGCGCCTATCTGAACACGCACATGCTGATCTGCGTGTTCCTGGGCTTCACGTCGGGGCTGCCCCTGTTCACGCTCGTCTACCTCGTGCAGGCATGGCTGCGCTCCGAGGGCGTGAACCTGAAGGAAATCGGCCTGTTCGCGCTGATCCAGTTCCCGTATACGTGGAAGTTCCTGTGGGCGCCGCTGATGGACCGCTACATCCCGCGCCTGCCCGGCTGGCGGCCGGGCCGCCGGCGCGGCTGGATGCTGCTCACGCAGGTGCTGGTCGCCGGCGCGATCGCCGCGCTCGGCTTCGTGTCGCCGCGCGACTCGATCTGGACGGTCGCCGCGCTCACGACGCTCGTCGCATTCTTCGGCGCAAGCTCCGACATCGTGATCGACGCCTATCGCCGCGAACTGCTGCGCGACACCGAGCAAGGCCTCGGCAACGCGGTGCACGTGAACGCATACAAGCTCGCCGCCCTGATCCCCGGCTCGCTTGCGCTGATCCTGTCCGACCACATGCCGTGGGACGCCGTGTTCGCGCTCACCGGCGCGTTCATGCTGCCGGGCATCCTGATGACGCTGCTCGTGCGCGAACCGGAAGTCGTCGGCGCGCCGCCGCGCAACCTGCGCGACGCGATCGTGCTGCCGTTCCGCGAATTCATCCAGCGCGACGGCTGGAGCGGCGCGCTGCTCGTCATCGCGTTCATCTTCCTGTTCAAGATCGGCGACACGATGGCCACCACGCTGTCGACGTCGTTCTTCCTCGACATCGGCTTCACGCGCACCGAGATCGGCATCGTCGCGAAGACCACCGCGCTCGTCGCGAGCGTCGCCGGCGGCATCATCGGCGGCGTCTGGCTCGTGAAGATCGGGATCGGCCGCGGGCTGTGGATCTTCGGCGCGCTGCAGATGGTGTCGACGCTCGGCTTCGCGTGGCTCGCGCAACTCGGCCCCGGCTCGCCGGTGCTCGCCATGCTGTACGACTTCACGGTATCGACGAGCCACGCGATCGCGGCGGCGCTGTCCGTGTTCGGCGTCGCGGTCACGCCGCAATTCAGCCCGATGACGGTCGCGCTCGCGATCGTCTACGGCGTCGAAACCTTCACGACCGGCCTGACGATGGCCGCGTTCGTCGCGTATATCGCGAGCACGACCGATCCGCGCTACACGGCCACGCAGTTCGCGCTGTTCACGAGCCTCGCGTCCGTGCCGCGCACCCTCGCATCGGCCGCGAGCGGCTTCATCGTCGCGAAGATCGGCTGGTTCGACTACTTCATCGTGTGCACCGCGCTCGCGATCCCCGGCATGCTGCTGCTGTTCAAGATCGCGCCGTGGAACGGCACCGCGCGCAACGGCGAGGCCAGCCGTGCGCAATGACCGACTGCATCGCGTGGCGCGCGTCGTCGCCGCGCTGGGCGTCGGCTTCGCGACGCTCGGCGCGGCGGGAAGCGCTCATGCGTCCGACACCGTGGCGGCCATGGCCGGCTCCGCGCCCGCTGCCGCGCCGGCATCGCCGTCCACGCCAGCGGCATCCGCTCCCCCGCCTGCAGCCGAAGCCGCGCAGCCGACCGGCGCCGCCGTGCCCGCGAAAGCCTATACGCCGACGCCGCAGCAGGTTCGCTACGGCAATGCGATCGCGTTCCGCACGCTGATCCCGTCGCCGCTGCTCGAACAACTCACCGCGAACGAATACGCGCAGATCGTCCAGGCCGCCGCCGACAGCGACCGCCTGCTGCCCGCGAACCAGCCGCGCGTGAAGCGGCTGCGCGCGATCGTCATGAAGCTCGCGCCGTATTCGGTGAAGTGGAACGATCGTGTGAAGAGCTGGGCGTGGGACGTCAACGTGATCCGCTCGCGCGACATCCGCATCACCTGCCTGCCGGGCGGCAAGGTGCTCGTGTACGGCGGGCTGCTCGATCGCGTCCGCCTGAACGACGACGAGTTCGGCGTGCTGATCGCACACGGCATCGCGCATGCGCTGCGCGAACACGCGCGCAGCAATTTCAGCGCGACGTCGCAAACGTCGCTGCGCGCGGCCACGCTGCCGCCGCTGTTCGGCGTCGGCGATCCGCTGCCGCAGGCGCTGAACCTCGGCGAACGCCTGCAGACGCTGCGCTACGACCCGACCGACGAAACCGAAGCCGACGTGATCGGCGGCGACATCGCCGCCCGCGCGGGTTTCGATCCGCGCGCGGCGATCACGCTGTGGGACAAGCTCGCGGCGGCGACGCGCGCGAACAAGACGTCGGGCTTCATCTACATGCATCCGTACAGCGCCGCGCGGCGGCAGGATCTGCTGAACCGCCTGCCGGACCTGATGCCGCTGTATGCGAAGGCGACGGCCAAACGCGTCGACACGCTGCCCGACTACGCGGGCATCAGCGCGCAGCGGCCCAAGGTCGTGCGGCGCTGAGCGCCGCACCCGGCGGCTTCCCCGCCGGGAATCGCCGGCACGCATCACCGGCGCACGAGGCCAGGCGCTACGCGCCGACTTCAGACTCGACCGGCCGGCTGCCGATTTCGCGCATCCAGCGTACTTCGTCTCCCGGGCTGCGGCCGAACAGCCGCTTGAACTCGCGGCTGAACTGCGACGCGCTCGCATAGCCGACCCGTGCCGCCGCCGCACCCGCGCCGATACCGTCCTGCACCATCATCAAGCGCGCCTGGTGCAGGCGCGCTGCCTTCACATACTGCATCGGCGACGTCGCCGTCACGTGCTTGAACTGCGCGTGGAACACCGCAACGCTCATCCCGGCCTCGCGTGCGAGCGTCTCGACGTCGAGATCGGCCTTCAGGTCCGCATGGATGCGCCGCAGCGCCTTCGCGATGCGGCCGAAATGATGCTGCTGGACGAGCGCCGCCCGAATCGCGTCGCCCTGCGCGCCCGTCAGCACGCGGTATGCGATCTCGCGCATGATCGCCGGCCCGAGCACGCACGTGTCGTGCGGCGACGCGAGCGCTTCGAGCAGCCGCACCACAGCGTCGGCGAGCGGCGCATCGAGCGGCGTCGAATAGACGCCGTGCGGCTCGCTGACTGAAGCGCCCAGCGTCTCGTCGAGCAGGATCGCGAGCTCGGCGATCACCGCGAGATCGACGCGGATCGAGATCGCGAGAAACGGCTCGTCCATGCTCGCGAAGGTCTCGCATTCGAACGGCAGCGGCACCGACAGCACGAGATACTGCTGCGCGTCGTAGACGAACGAGCGGTCGCCGAGATAGCCGAGCTTGCGGCCCTGGCACACGACGATGATGCTCGGTTCGTACAGCACCGGCATGCGCGGCACGGGGCGGTTCACGCGGAAGAAGCGCACGCCGTCGAGCGCCGCCGGCGTATCGCCCTCGTTCGGCGCGAGACGCGCATGCAGCTCGATCATGCGGCGCCGCACACGGTCGCCCGTGTCGTCGAAAAGGGGTTGGAAGCTCACGGGCGTCGTCCTGTCCGGCAAGAGAATCAGGCTCGCAATGTAGCACCTTGAAAGCGTTTTGACGGCCGTTCGCGTGCAATTCCAGAGGAATAGGCAAATCTTCGAGACCTTCGTGTATTTCGCCGACGCGGCCCGCTCCTTACGATGGGCACCTGTCTCGCCGCGTCGCCACATGATGCGGCGGCAGTCTGATTTGCCGGCCTTTTTGCCGGACAAGGAGCCCCCTGCATGAGCACAACCTACGCTTACGCGGCGACCGACGCGCGCTCGCCGCTCGCCCCGTTCGAATTCCAGCGCCGCGCGCTGCGCGACCTCGACGTCCAGATCGAGGTGCTCTACTGCGGCGTCTGCCACTCGGACCTGCACCAGGCCCGCAACGAATGGCGCAACACGATCTACCCGGTCGTGCCGGGCCATGAAATCGTCGGCCGCGTGACCGCGACCGGCCCGCAAGTGTCGCGCTTCAAGGTCGGCGAGCTGGTCGGCGTCGGCTGTCTCGTCGATTCGTGCCGCACCTGCCCGAGCTGCGCGGAAGGCCTCGAGCAGTATTGCGAGAACGGCTTCGTCGGCACCTACAACGGCCAGGACCGCCTGACCGGCGACGTCACGTACGGCGGCTATTCGACACAGCTCGTCGTCGACGAGGCGTTCGTGCTGCGCGTGCCCGAGACGCTCGACCCGGCCGGTGCCGCGCCGCTCTTGTGCGCGGGGATCACGACCTATTCGCCGCTGCGCCAGTGGAACGTCGGGCCCGGCAAGAAGGTCGGCATCGTCGGCCTGGGCGGGCTCGGCCACATGGGTGTGAAGCTCGCGCGCGCGATGGGCGCGCACGTCGTGCTGTTCACGACGTCGCCGTCGAAGATCGAGGACGGCAAGCGTCTCGGCGCGCATGACGTGGTGATCTCGAAGGACGAAGCGCAGATGAACGCGCACCTGAACAGCTTCGACTTCATCCTGAACACGGTCGCCGCGCAGCACGACCTGAACCCGTTCCTGCACCTGCTGAAGCGCGACGGCACGATGACGCTCGTCGGCGCGCCGGAGCACGATCACCCGTCGCCGCAGGTATTCAACCTGATCTTCAAGCGCCGCCGCCTCGCGGGCTCGCTGATCGGCGGGATCGCGGAAACGCAGGAAATGCTCGACTTCTGCGCGGAGCACGGCATTACGTCGGATATCGAAACGATTCCGATGCAGCAGATCAACGCCGCTTACGAGCGGATGCTGAAGAGCGACGTGAAGTACCGGTTCGTGATCGACATGGCGTCGATCAAGCAGTAAGCGACGCACCAAACGAAACGGGGCCGCATGTTCGACATGCGGCCCCGTTTTGCGTCCGGCGACCGGACGACTCGACAGCGACGCGCACCGCGTCGCGCCGACGCTCACTTCTTGTAGTCGTAATCGACCGTCAGCGGCGCGTGATCGCTGAACTTGATGTCCTTGAAGATCGACGTGCGTTTCGCGGTGCCGGCCACGCCCGGCGTCGCGATCTGGTAATCGATGCGCCACCCGACGTTCTTCGCGTACGCCTGGCCGCGGTTGCTCCACCACGTGTACTGCTCGGGGCGCGGATCGAGCGTGCGGAACACGTCGACGTAGCCGACATCGTCGAACAGCTGCGTGAGCCACGCGCGCTCTTCCGGCAGGCAGCCCGAATTCTTCTGGTTGCTCTTCCAGTTCTTGATGTCGATTTCCTTGTGCACGATGTTCACGTCGCCGCACAGGATCACCTCGCGCTTCTTCTTCAGCTCGGCGAGGTGCGGCATGAACTCGTCCATGAAGCGGTACTTCGCCTGCTGGCGCTCTTCGCCGCTCGAGCCGGACGGCACGTACACCGACACGACCGACAGCTTGCCGTAGCGCGCCTCGACGTAGCGCCCCTCGGAGTCGAATTCGCTGCTGCCGAAGCCGATGATCACGTCATCGGGCTCGTGGCGGCTGTACACGCCCGCGCCGCTGTAGCCCTTCTTCTCGGCGTGATGGAAGTAGCTCCTGAAGCCGTGCGGCTCGACGAATTCGGCCGGCAGGTCGTCGGCCGATACCTTGATTTCCTGCACGCACACGCAGTCGGCATTCTGTTCGCCGAGCCATTCGAAGAAGCCCTTCTTCGCGGCGGAGCGGATGCCGTTCAGGTTGGCGGTAATCACTCGCATCATGTCGGGTTCCGTTGTTCAGTTCAGTTCAGTTCGATGTGGTTGCAGGAGCGCAGCCTAGCGGATCTTCACACCTTCGAGTTCCGGCTTCGGCGGCGGGAATTCGAGCTTCATGTCGGTCATCGTGCGCAGCAGCAGCTCGGCGATCATCACGTTGCGATGCGTCTTCGAATCCGCCGGGATCACGTACCACGGCGCATGCTCGGCCGACGTCGCGGCGAGCGCATCGCGGTACGCCGACTGGTACGCCTCCCAGTGCTTGCGCGCGTCGAGATCGGCGATGTCGAACTTCCAGTGCTTGGTCGGATCGTCGATGCGCGCCTGCAGCCGCTCGCGCTGCTCGTCCTTCGAGATGTGCAGGAAGCACTTGACGATCGTCGTGCCGTTCTCGAACAGCATCGTCTCGAAATCGCGGATCTGCCGGTAGCGGCGCTCGCATTCCTTGTCGTCGATCGCGCCTATCACGCGCGGCACGAGCACGTCTTCGTAGTGGCTGCGGTTGAAGATCGCGAGCTCGCCCGCGGCCGGCACCTGCAGATGCACGCGCCAGAGGAAATCGTGCACGGCCTCGATCGGCGTCGGCGCCTTGAACGACACGACGCGCAGGCCGAGCGGATCGACCTCGCGGAACACGGCGCGCACGGTGCCGTCCTTGCCGCTGGTATCCATCCCCTGCAGCACGAGCAGCACGCGCTTCTTCTGCTGCGTGTGCAGGCGCTCCTGCTGGACGTCGAGCTCGGTCGACACGGCGGCCAGCCGTTCGCGGTCGGCGTCCTTCGACCCCGACGAAAACGGCTTCGCGGCCGGATCGAACGCATCGAGCCTGAATGCGGCAGCTTCCTTCTCGCGCGTGCTGTACGGCACGCGGAAATCGTCGAGCGACGGTTGTTTCGCCATTCGTTCCTCCGTTGGACGGTGCGATGCACACGCGCACACGATAACGCATGCACCAAAGCGACGGGCCGCCCCGAACAGGTTCGGCGGCGGCCCGTCGTCAGGCGCGGTTCAGGCGCGCGGCCATGCTCAACCGAGTTTCTTCTTCAGCAGCTCGTTGACCTGCTGCGGATTGGCCTTGCCCTTGGTCGCCTTCATCGCCTGGCCGATCAGCGCGTTGAACGCCTTTTCCTTGCCGGCGCGGAACTCCTCGACCGACTTCGCGTTCGCCGCCAGCACCTCGTCGATGATCGCTTCCAGTGCGCCGGTGTCGGAAATCTGCTTCAAGCCCTTCGCGTCGATGATGCGGTCGGCCGCGCCTTCGTCGGTCGCCTTCTCGTCCCAGATCGTCGCGAAGATTTCCTTCGCGATCTTGTTCGAGATCGTGCCGTCGGCGATGCGCTGCAGCACCAGTGCAAGCTGCGCGGCCGATACGGGGATCGCGTCGATCTCGATGCCGTCGCGGTTCAGCTGCGACGACACGTCGCCCATCAGCCAGTTCGCGGCGATCTTCGCGTTCGCGGCGCCGGCCTTCGCGACCACCGCCTCGAAGTAGGCAGCCATCGCCTTGCTCGACGTCAGCACGCCCGCGTCGTACGCGGACACGCCGTACTGCTCGACGAAGCGCTGCTGCATCGCGGCCGGCAGCTCGGGCATGCCGGCCTGCACGCGCTCGACCCAGTCACGGCCGATCACGAGCGGCATCAGGTCGGGGTCGGGGAAGTAGCGGTAGTCGTGCGCGTCTTCCTTGCTGCGCATCGAACGCGTCTCGCGCTTGTCCGGATCGTAGAGGCGCGTTTCCTGCACGACTTCGCCGCCGTCCTCGATCAGCTCGATCTGGCGGCGCACTTCGTAGTTGATCGCCTCTTCAAGGAACCGGAACGAGTTCAGGTTCTTGATCTCGGCACGCGTGCCGAACTTTTCCTGGCCGACCGGGCGCACCGACACGTTCGCGTCGCAGCGGAACGAGCCTTCCTGCATGTTGCCGTCGCAGATGCCGAGCCACACGACGAGCGCGTGCAGCGCCTTCGCATACGCGACGGCCTCGGCCGCGCTGCGCATTTCCGGCTCGGTGACGATCTCGAGCAGCGGCGTGCCCGCGCGGTTCAGGTCGATCCCGGTCATCCCGGCGAAGTCTTCATGCAGCGACTTGCCCGCATCTTCCTCGAGGTGCGCGCGGGTCAGGTTGACGGTCTTCTCGTACGCTTCCTTGCCGGCCTTTTCGTTGGCGGGCACCTGGATCGTGATCTGGCCGCCCTGCACGACCGGAATCTCGTACTGGCTGATCTGATAGCCCTTCGGCAGATCGGGGTAGAAGTAATTCTTGCGCGCGAAGATGCTGCGCGGCGCGATGGTCGAGCCGATCGCAAGGCCGAAGCGGATCGCGCGCTCGACCGCGCCGCGGTTCAGTACCGGCAGCACGCCCGGCAGCGCCAGGTCGACCGGGCAAGCCTGCGTGTTCGGCTCGGCGCCGAACTGCGTCGACGCGCCCGAGAAAATCTTCGAGACGGTCGACAGTTGCGCGTGCGTCTCGAGACCGATGACGACTTCCCATTGAGTAGCCATATGCTTACACCCCTGCCGGAACTTGCTTGTGCCAGTCGGTCGCGCGCTGGAACGCGTCGGCGACCTGCAGCATCCGGGCTTCGTTGAAATAGTTGCCGATGATCTGCAGACCGACCGGGCGCTTCGCGTTCGCGCCGGCGCCGAAGCCGCACGGCACGCTCATGCCGGGAAGACCGGCGAGGCTCACCGACAGCGTGTAGATATCCGCGAGATACATCTGCACCGGATCGTCGCCCTTCGCGCCGAGATCCCATGCGACCGTCGGCGACGCCGGGCCCATGATCACGTCGCAGGACTTGAACGCTTCCTGGAAATCGTTCGCGATGATGCGGCGGATCTTCTGCGCCTGCAGGTAGTACGCGTCGTAGTAGCCGTGCGACAGCACGTAGGTGCCGACCAGGATCCGGCGCTTCACCTCGGGGCCGAAGCCTTCGGCGCGCGACTTCTTGTACATGTCGAGCAGGTCGCCGTACTGCGCGGCGCGGTGGCCGAAGCGCACGCCGTCGAAACGCGACAGGTTCGACGACGCCTCGGCCGGTGCGATCACGTAGTACACGGGAATCGACAGTTCCGTCTTCGGCAGCGACACCGGCACGAGCGTCGCGCCGAGCGCCTCATATTGCTTGAGCGCCGCGTCGATCGACGCACGCACGTCGTCGGCCAGACCATCACCGAAATACTCGTTCGGCAGGCCGATGCGCAGCCCCGCGAGCGGCTTGCCCGCATCGTTGCCGGCCGCCCACGGCTGGCCGAGGTGACGCGTGAAATCCTCGTCGTCGCGCTCGAGGCTCGTCGAGTCGCGCTCGTCGAAGCCGGCCATCGCGTTCAGCAGCAGCGCGCAGTCGGACGCGCTCTGCGCCATCGGGCCGCCCTGGTCGAGCGACGACGCGAACGCGATCATCCCGTAGCGCGACACGCGGCCGTAGGTCGGCTTGATGCCCGTCACGCCCGCGAACGACGCGGGCTGCCGGATCGAGCCGCCGGTGTCGGTGCCGGTCGCGGCCGGCGCGAGGCGCGCGGCGACGGCGGCCGAGCTGCCGCCCGAGCTGCCGCCCGGCACGGCGTTCGTGTCCCACGGGTTCTTCACCGCGCCGAACGCCGAGTTCTCGTTGGACGAGCCCATCGCGAACTCGTCCATGTTGGTCTTGCCGAGCGTGACCATGCCGGCCGCCTGCAGGCGGGCGACGACGGTCGCGTCGAACGGGCTTTCGTAGTTCGCGAGCATCTTCGAGCCGGCGGTCGAGTGCCAGCCGCGCGTGACGAACACGTCCTTGTGCGCGATCGGCAGGCCGGTCAGCGCGCCGCCCGCGCCGCGCGCGAGCTCGGCGTCGGCGGCCTTCGCCTGCGCAAGGGTGAGGTCGGCATCGACATGGACGAACGCGTTCAGGTCGCGTGCCGCGTCGATCCGTTTCAGGTAGAGCTGCGCGAGCTCGACGGCCGAGCATTCCTTGGCGGCGAGCGCGGCGCGCAGTTCGGTCAGGCTTTTTGCGTGCATTGAGTGGTTTTCCTGGGAATTCTGGGTGGCGCGCGGCGCAAGCCGGCCGGCGCGCTTCTCATCGAATGCTTACTCGATCACCTTCGGCACGAGATAGAGGCCGTCCTGGACGGCCGGCGCCGGACGCTGGTTGTCGTCGCGATTGACGACTTCCGTCACGGCGTCGTCGCGCAGGCGCTGCGCGACTTCCTGGATCTGTTCGATCGGGTGGGCGAGCGGCGCGATGCCGGCGGTGTCGACCGCCTGCATCTGCTCGACGAGGCCGAAGAATTCGTTGAGCTGGCCGAGCGTATGCTCGGCGTCGGCGTCGGCCATTTCGAGTCGCGCCAGGTGCGCGATGCGTTTCACATCGGTCAGGGTCAGGGCCATGCGATCACCGGAAAAACAAGGCTGCGCAGCGCATTGAAAACCGCGCTGCGGCGGGGGGTTGGAGGGTACGATCCCACCCTCAAAAATCGGGGCCGAAGCGGCAAAAATACCGTCCGTTTCGATTCAAATACCGCGAAATTATAAGGTATCATTACGCGTTCGACCCAAACCCGGCAGCCTTTTCCCGCACCGTTTCGCCCCGCTTCGGCAAGCCGTGCGTGCTTCGTGCGATTCCCGGTAGACATCACTCGCAGCTTCGTGCGCCGCGGCGGCCGCTTCCGCCACGCTTCCCGAGGCTGTTATTTTTTCCGCTGCCCGCCCTCAGCGTTCGCTATGCAGGGCCGGCCCAGAGCGAAACAGGATTCTGAATGTTCGGTTTTTTGCGCAGCTACTTCTCCAACGATCTGGCGATCGACCTCGGCACCGCAAACACCCTGATCTACATGCGCGGCAAGGGCATCGTGCTCGATGAGCCGTCGGTCGTGTCGATCCGCCAGGAAGGCGGCCCCAACGGCAAGAAGACGATCCAGGCAGTCGGCAAGGAAGCCAAGCAGATGCTCGGCAAGGTGCCGGGCAACATCGAGGCGATCCGCCCGATGAAGGACGGCGTGATCGCCGACTTCACCGTCACCGAGCAGATGATCAAGCAGTTCATCAAGACGGCGCACGAGTCGCGCATGTTCTCGCCGTCGCCGCGCATCATCATCTGCGTGCCGTGCGGCTCGACCCAGGTCGAGCGCCGCGCGATCAAGGAAGCCGCGCACGGCGCCGGCGCATCGCAGGTCTACCTGATCGAGGAGCCGATGGCGGCCGCGATCGGCGCGGGCCTGCCGGTGTCGGAAGCGACCGGCTCGATGGTCGTCGACATCGGCGGCGGCACCACGGAAGTCGGCGTGATCTCGCTCGGCGGCATCGTCTACAAAGGCTCGGTGCGCGTCGGCGGCGACAAGTTCGACGAGGCGATCGTCAACTACATCCGCCGCAACTACGGAATGCTGATCGGCGAGCAAACCGCCGAAGCGATCAAGAAGGAAATCGGCTCCGCGTTCCCGGGCTCCGAAGTCAAGGAAATGGAAGTGAAGGGCCGCAACCTGTCGGAAGGCATTCCGCGCAGCTTCACGATCTCCAGCAACGAAATCCTCGAAGCGCTGACCGATCCGCTGAACCAGATCGTGTCGTCGGTGAAGATCGCCCTCGAGCAGACGCCGCCGGAACTCGGCGCCGACATCGCCGAGCGCGGGATGATGCTGACGGGCGGCGGCGCACTGCTGCGCGACCTCGACCGCCTGCTCGCGGAAGAAACCGGCCTGCCGGTGCTCGTCGCCGAAGATCCGCTCACCTGCGTCGTACGCGGTTCGGGCATGGCGCTCGAACGCATGGACAAGCTGGGCAGCATCTTCTCGTACGAGTGATCGCCTAAGCAGTCCCGTTTGATATGACGCACCCGCGGCGTGGCCGGATCGCTCGTTCAGAACGAACCGCCACGCCGTTCGCGCGTCTGAGCATTATTTAACCGATCGCCACGCGCCCGGCGCCGACCATGGAATACAGTCCGCCGCCCCTCTTCAAGCAAGGTCCGCCCGCGCTCGCGCGGCTCATCTTCTTCGTCGCCCTCGCCATCGCGCTTCTCGTATCGGACGCGCGCTTCAGCACGCTCGAAATCGTCCGCGGCGTGCTCGGCACCGTGCTGTACCCGCTGCAGCGCGCGGCGCTCGTGCCGCGCGACCTGTTCATGGGCGCGGCCGACATCGCCGTCACCGGCACATCGCTGCGCCACGAGAACGACGCGCTGCGCAAGCGCAACCTGCAGCTGTCCACGCAGGCCAACCAGGCCGCGGTGCTCGCGCAGGAGAACACGCATCTGCGCGCGGTGCTCGAACTGCGCCAGCACATCGCGACGCATTCGACGCCGGTCGAGATCCAGTACGACACCAGCGACCCGTTCACGCAGAAGATCGTGATCGGCCAGGGTTCGCAGCAGGGCATCCAGAACGGCGCGCCGGTCGTCAGCGAGGACGGCGTGATCGGCCAGGTCACGCGCGTGTTCCCGCTGCAGGCCGAAGTCACGCTGATCACCGACCGCGATCTCGCGATTCCCGTGCAGGTGCTGCGCACCGGCCTGCGCAGCGTGATCTACGGCACGCCGAAGGGCGATTCGCTCGACCTGCGCTTCGTGCCGACGAGCTCGGACCTCGTCGCGGGCGACGAACTCGTCACGAGCGGCCTCGATGGCGTCTATCCGCCGGGCCTGCCGGTCGCGAAGGTCGCGAAGGTCGACAAGCTCGCCGATACCGCGTTCGCGCGCGTGACCTGCGCGCCGGTCGCCGCCGTGCGCGGCGCGCGCCAGATGCTCGTGCTGCATTACCAGAACGATGTCCCGCCGCGCCCGGCCGAGCCCGAGCCGGCCGACAAGAACGCGAAGGGCAAGAAGGGCGCCAAGGCCGCCGCGAAGAGCGACAAAGCCGAGAAGGCCGACGCGAACGCGAAGCCGGCCGCCGCGGCCGCACCCGGCGCGAAACCGGCGGCGGCTGCACCTGCCGCCCCCGCCGCCCCCGCCGCTCCGGCCAAGCCCGCCGCCGCGCCCGCGAAGCCCGTGGCCGGGCAACCAGGAGCCCAGCGATGAACCGCCCGCAATACATCCTGCAGCCGGTCAACCCGTACTTCATCGTCTTCAGCCTCGCCGCCGCGTTCCTGCTGAACCTGATGCCGTGGGGCCGCCTGCCCGGCGTGCCCGACTTCGTCGCGCTCGTGCTGCTGTTCTGGAACATCCACCAGCCGCGCAAGGTCGGAATGGGCGTCGCGTTCGCGCTCGGCATCCTGATGGACGTGCATGACGCGGGGCTGCTCGGCGAGCATGCGCTCGCCTATACGCTGCTGTCGTACGGCGCGATCACGATCCACCGCCGCGTGCTGTGGATGCCGATCGGCGTGCAGGTGCTGTACGTCACGCCGCTGCTCGTCGTCGCGCAGCTGGTGCCGTTCGTGATCCGCCTCGTGATGGGCGCCGCGTTTCCCGGCTGGCGCTATCTGGTGGACGGCTTCGTCGAGGCCGCGCTGTGGCCGATCGCGAGCCACCTGCTGCTGATGCCGCAACGCCGCCCGGTCGACCCGGACGATACGCGCCCCATCTGAGCCGGACCGACCTTGAATACCCGCCGCCCCCACGCCCGCGCGCCGCGCTCCGGGGCGGCTCCTCGCCCGCGCGCGCTCGCCGCGCACGGGCCAGATCGATCGTAACCGCATGACCGAATTCAACGACACCCAACAGCAGCTCTCGAAGTTCCGCCTGCGCGTCGCGGCGGCGGGCGTGTTCGTGTTCGTCTGCTTCGGGCTGCTCGCGAGCCGCTTCTTCTACCTGCAGCTGATGCAGCACGGCAAATACGCGCTGCAGGCCGAGGAAAACCGCATCTCGGTCGCACCGATCGTGCCGAACCGCGGAATCATCACCGACCGCAACGGCGTGGTCCTCGCGAAGAACTATTCGGCCTACACGCTCGAGATCACGCCGTCGAAGCTCGACGACACGCTCGACAACACGATCGACAAGCTGTCCGAGATCATCCCGATCGACGCGCGCGATCGCCGCCGCTTCAAGAAGCTGCAGGAAGACTCGAAGAATTTCGAGAGCCTGCCGATCCGCACGCGCCTCACCGACGCGGAAGTCGCGCGCTTCACCGCGCAGCGCTTCCGCTTTCCCGGCGTCGACGTGCGCGCGCGGCTGTTCCGCCAATACCCGCTCGGCATGACGGCCGCGCACGTGATCGGCTACATCGGCCGGATCTCGAAGCGCGACCAGGATCGCATCGACGCGATGAGCGACGACAACGACAGCGACCAGGAACACTACGATCCGCGTCGCGACGCGAACAACTACAAGGGCACCGACTACATCGGCAAGATCGGCGTCGAGCAGAGCTACGAAACCGAGCTGCACGGCCTCACGGGCTTCGAGGAAGTCGAGGTGACGGCCGGCGGCCGGCCCGTGCGCACGCTGTCGCGCACGCAGGCGACGCCCGGCAACAACCTCGTGCTGTCGCTCGACATCGCGCTGCAGCAGGTCGCCGAGCAGGCGTTCGCCGGCAAGCGCGGCGCGCTCGTCGCGATCGAGCCGAAGACGGGCGACGTGCTCGCGTTCGTGTCGTCGCCGAGCTTCGACCCGAACTCGTTCGTCGACGGCATCGACCAGCAGACCTGGGACGAACTGAACAACTCGCCCGACAAGCCGCTCCTGAACCGCCCGCTGCACGGCACCTACCCGCCCGGCTCGACGTACAAGCCGTTCATGGCGCTGGCCGGCCTGACGCTCGGCAAGCGCACGCCGGGCTGGGGCTTCCAGGATCCCGGCTACTTCACGTTCGGCGGGCACACGTTCCGCAACGACGTGCGCTCGGGCCAGGGCTGGGTCGACATGAACAAGGCGATCATGGTGTCGAACGACACCTACTTCTACATGCTCGCGCGCGATCTCGGCGTGAACGCGATCGCGAACTTCATGAAGCCGTTCGGCTTCGGCCAGATCACCGGCATCGACATCCAGGGCGAGGCGCGCGGGATCCTGCCGTCGACCGACTGGAAGAAGAAGGCGTTCAAGAAGGCCGCGCAGCAGAAGTGGTTCGACGGCGAGACGATCAGCCTCGGGATCGGCCAGGGCTACAACTCGTACACGATCCTGCAGCTCGCGCATGCCACCGCGACGCTCGCGAACAACGGCGTCGTGATGAAGCCCCACCTCGTGAAGGAAGTCGAGGATCCGATCACGCGCGGGCGCCACCTGACCGTGCCGAAGGAAAGCGAAACGATCCCGCTCAAGCAGGCCGACATCGACGTCGTGAAGCGCGGGATGGAGAACGTGATCGAGAATCCGTCCGGGACCGCGTACAAGGTGTTCCGCGGCGCGTCGTACCTCGCGGCAGGCAAGACCGGTACCGCGCAGGTGTTCTCGCTGCAGGGCTCGAACTACAAGGGCCACCTGCTCGCCGAACACCTGCGCGACCACGCGCTGTTCATCGCGTACGCGCCGGTCGACCATCCGCAGATCGCGCTCGCGCTGGTCGTCGAGAACGGCGGCTGGGGCGCGCAGGCCGCGGGCCCGATCGCGCGCCGCGTGCTCGACTTCTATCTCGTCGAGCGCCAGAAACCGGAGAACGAGGCGGCTGCCGTCGCCGCCGCCGCGTCGGCGACCGAGCCGATCAGCGCACCGGTGATCGGCGATGCCTCGAAGGCCGTGTCCGTCGCGGCCGGCTTCAAGGCGCTGCCGCAGCCCGTCGTGCCGGCCGCGGCCAGCGCGGCGGATGCGGCATCGGCCGCGTCGGCGCCCGATGCGTCGGGTGCGGCCGCGGCAAGCGCCGCGCAGCCCGCCGACGCGAGCGCCGCGGCGCCGAGGGCCGCGAGCCTGCCGCCGATCCGGCGCCCGCACCGGCCGCGCCGGCCCGCCAGCGACGCGCAGCCGCTCGCCGCCGCGCCGCGCGACGACAACTTCCGTGTCACGGCCTCCGCGAAAGCGGTGAACGCCGGCACCGCTCATTAACGGAGAAAGGCATGCAATTCGACAAGCGCGCCTGGCTCGACAAGATCAAGCAGATGTTCGCGGGCTTCGACCGCCCGCTCGCCCTCATCGTGTTCCTGCTGCTGTGCGTCGGCATCGTCACGCTGTACAGCGCGTCGATCGACATGCCGGGCCGCGTCGAGGATCAGCTGCGCAACATCCTGCTGACGTTCGTGCTGATGTGGGTGATCGCCAACATCCCGCCGACGACGCTGATGCGCTTCGCGGTCCCGCTCTATACGTTCGGGGTCACGCTGCTGGTCGCCGTCGCGCTGTTCGGGATGACCAAGAAGGGCGCGAAGCGCTGGCTGAACGTCGGCGTCGTGATCCAGCCGTCGGAAATCCTCAAGATCGCGACACCGCTGATGCTCGCGTGGTACTACCAGCGCCGCGAAGGCGGGCTGCGCTGGTACGACTTCATCGCCGCGTTCGGGATCCTGCTGGTGCCGGTCGGCCTGATCGCGAAGCAGCCCGACCTCGGCACGGGCCTGCTCGTGTTCGCGGCCGGCTTCTTCGTGATCTACCTCGCGGGCCTGTCGTTCAAGCTGATCGTGCCGGTGCTCGTCGCGGGCGTGATCGCGGTCGGCTCGATCGCCGTGTTCGAGGAGCGCATCTGCCAGCCCGAAGTGCAGTGGCCGCTGATGCACGACTACCAGAAGCACCGCGTGTGCACGCTGCTCGACCCGACCTCCGATCCGCTCGGCAAGGGCTTCCACACGATCCAGGCCGTGATCGCGATCGGCTCGGGCGGCGCGCTCGGCAAGGGCTACCTGAAGGGCACCCAGGCCCACCTCGAATTCATTCCGGAGAAGCACACCGACTTCATCTTTGCGGTGTTCTCGGAAGAATGGGGGCTCGCCGGCGGCCTCGTGCTGCTGACGCTGTACATGGCGCTGATCGCACGCGGGCTCTATATCGCCGCGCAGGGCGCGACGCTGTTCGGCCGGCTGCTCGCGGGCTCGCTCACACTCGCATTCTTCGTCTACGCGTTCGTCAACATCGGGATGGTGAGCGGCGTGCTGCCCGTCGTCGGCGTGCCGTTGCCGTTCATGAGTTACGGCGGCACCGCACTCGCGACGCTCGGTGTCGCGATCGGCATGATCATGAGCGTCGGGCGACAGCGGCGGCTGATGAAGAGTTGACGGCGCGGCACGACACTCGGCCGCAGCGGCCGCACACAGTCGCAGCAACGAAAAACGGCGCCACGGGCGCCGTTTTTCGTCAGGCAGGTCGAATGCAGCGGGGCGGCCCGCTCATTGCGGCATCGCGCGCGGGCTCCCATGATCCGCACCGGCGCCCGAAGCAGGCTCCTGCGCTCTCAGCCGCGCGCTCAGTTCCTTGAATTTCAGCCCGGCCGTCTCGTCGCCCTGCGCGGCCGCGGCCGCGTAATACGCGCGCGCGATGTTCAGGTTCTGCGTGACGCCGTCGCCACCGCGCTCGTAGAACGATGCGGTCACGTACTGCGCGGTCGGCTCGCCCGCGTCGGCCGCCTGCTTGTACCACTCGAACGCCCGCCGGTTGTCGCGCGGCGTGCCGCGCCCGTCGAGGAACTGGTTCGCGAGCGACAGCTCGGCCTGCACGTGCCCCTGCTTCGCCGCGCGCAGGAACCAGCGGTGCGCTTCAGCCGGGTTGCGCGCAACGAACTCGCCGTCGTCGAACATGCGCCCGTACACGTACTGCGCATGCGACATGTTCGCGTCGGCCGCCCGCTTCAGCCAGCGCAGCCCTTCGTCGACGTTCGCGGTCACGCCGACACCCGTGAGCAGCATCATCGCGTAGTTGAACTGCGCGAGCCGGTCGCCGCGTTCCGCCGCGTCGTGGAACTGCACCAGCGCCGCGCGATAGTCGCCCGCGTTGTAGTCGGCCACCGCGGATTGCGTCTCGCGCGCCGGGTCCGGCTTCGCGTGCGGCGCATTCTGCGCAACCGCCGCGACGCATACGGCCCACAGCCCGAGCAGCGCGCCGATCCGCCCGCGTACGCCGGCCGTACGCCGCACACCTTCGCGCCCCGCGCCGTCGCCATCGTTCATGACCGCACCTCCTGCAATGCCTGGCGCGTCGCGCGCAGCAGCCAGCTCACGTCGGCCGACAGCGTGATCATCCGGAAGCCGGCCTCGCGATACTGGCGCGCGGTTGCGGTATCGCTCGCGAAGATGCCGACCGCGACGCCGGCCTGCTTGCCGGCCGCGAGCACGCGCGCGATCGCGGTTTCGACGTCCGGATGGCGGCTGTCGCCGAGGTGCCCGAGGCTCGCCGCCAGATCGGCCGGGCCGACGAACAGGCAGTCGACGCCCGGCGTCGCGGCGATCCGCTCGACTTCGTCGATGCCGCGCGCCGATTCGATCTGCACGATCACCGCGACCTGCGCGTTCGCCGTCTGCAGGTAATCGCGACGCATGCCGAACGCCGCCGCACGCACCATGCCAGCCACGCCGCGCAGCCCGTCGGGGGAATCCGGCGACGGGAAGCGCGTGAGCCGCACCGCGTGCGCGGCCTCGCCGGGCGTCTCGATGCACGGGAACATCAGCGTGCGCGCGCCGGCGTCGAGCGCGCGCTTCACGAGCCAAGGCTCGCGCCCCGGCACGCGCACGACGGGCTCGCTCGGCAGGTGCGCGGCGGCCAGCGCGCGCAGTTGCGACGCGACGTCGCGGCTGTCGTTCGGCGCATGCTCCATGTCGATGCAGAGCCAGTCGTAGCCGGCGTGGGCGAGCGCTTCCGCGGCCGAATCGCAGCCGAGCGACAGCCACAGGCCGTACAGCGGCTCGTCGCCGTCGTGCAGGCGTTGTTTGAGGGAATTGGTGAGCGTGCTCATCGATACGGGCTCCTGGACGGAACGGCAATCGAACGGGACAAGCAACGGGCGAAGCGGGCGCAATGCGCCGGGCCGCCATGCCCGGCGGCGCCGGACCGGGCCCTGGAACGTCAGTCGGTCGTGAGCAGCGGATCTGACAGCGCGGGCCGCGCGATGCCGCACGGATGTGTTTTCCGGTGCCACGCAACGATCATAGCGCGGCGTCACGCGGAATGTGGGAACAGGCGGGGAACGGCGCCGGGCGAGGCCGCGCGGCGCGGCGGCAGGCAGCCCGCGCCGGCTGGCGGGGCTGCCGGGAAGGCAGGATCAGCGGCCGGGCTGGCGCTCGACGTCGGCCCAGCAGTTCGGCGTTTCGTACAGGCGCACGCGCTCCAGGCGCAGGTTCACGCCGTAGTGCGCGTCGTACACGTTCGCGAGGATGTCGAACGCGATCGCCGCGAGGTTCTCGACGGTCGGGATCCGGTCGAGCACGACGGTCTTGTGGTCGGCCATCTGCTCGAGGAACGAGCGCACGACTTCGTCGCGCGCGTAGACCAGGAACGCGTGATCCCACTTGTTGACGAGGTGCTCGACCGCGAGCGCCTTCACGTCGGCGAAGTCCATCACCATGCCGCGGTCGGGCGCCCCCTCGGTATCGACGAGATCGCCGCGCAGCGTGACTTCGAGCACGTAGCGATGGCCGTGCAGGTTGCGGCACTGGCTGCGGTGATCGGGAATGCGGTGGCCCGCGTCGAATTCGAGTTTTCGGGTAATCAGCACGATGTCAAAAGCCGTGGCTCAGGGAATGTTCAGATATTTGTGGGTCTGCATCGACAGCCGCCACTGCGGATGCCGCTTGCACCAGTCGATCGCGAGCTTCGTATTGAGGTCGCGCGACGGGCCGTCCATCGGCTGCACGAGAAAATACTCGAAATCGAGCTTCGCGTAGTCGGCCAGCCGCTGATTGTCCTGCGGGATCACGACCTTCAGTTCGTTGCCCTTCGTGACGACGAGCGGCGCGCCGGCCTTCGGGCTCACGCAGATCCAGTCGATCGTCTCGAGCACCGGCAGCGAGCCGTTGGTCTCGATCGCGATCTCGAAGCCCGCCGCGTGCAGCGCGTCGACGAGCGGCTGGTCGAGCTGCAGCATCGGCTCGCCGCCCGTGCAGACGACGAAGCGGTGCGCCTCGCCGTCCGGCCACAGGCCGGCGATCGTCGCGACGAGCGCGTCGGCGTCCTTGAACTTGCCGCCGTTCTCGCCGTCGGTGCCGACGAAGTCCGTATCGCAGAAGCGGCACACGGCGTCCGCCCGATCCTCTTCGCGACCCGACCACAGATTGCAGCCGGCGAACCGGCAGAACACGGCCGGACGGCCCGCGTTCGCGCCCTCGCCCTGCAACGTGTAGAAAATTTCCTTGACCGCGTAAGTCATCGTGCTTCGTCCGGCTCGCGCCGCTTGTTGTCGATCAGAATCCGTTATCCATCCGGCGCTGCCGGCGCACCCGCGTCACAGCGGTGCTTCGGTCACGCGCTCGCCCTTCAGGTAGGCCTCATAGCCGCGCTTGCGCAGCTTGCAGGCCGGGCATTCGCCGCAGCCGAAGCCCCAGTCGTGCAGTTCCGCGCGCTCGCCCACGTAGCACGTGTGCGTCTCGACGCGGATCAGCTCGACGAGCGCCTCGCCGCCGAGTTGTTCGGCGAGTTGCCAGGTCTGTGCCTTGTCCAGCCACATCAGCGGCGTCTCGAGCACGACGCGCGTATCCATCCCGAGGTTCAGCGCGACCTGCAGCGCCTTCATCGTGTCGTCGCGGCAGTCCGGGTAGCCCGAGAAATCGGTCTCGCACATCCCGCCGACCAGCACGCGCAAGCCGCGGCGATAGGCGATCGCGGCCGCGATCGTCATGAACAGCAGGTTGCGGCCCGGCACGAACGTGTTCGGCAAGCCGTTCGCCGCGGTCTCGATCTCGATCGTGCGCGTCATCGCGGTATCGCTGATCGCGCCGAGCACCGACAGGTCGACCATGTGATCGTCGCCGAGGCGGTCGGCCCACGCGGGAAACTGACGCTTCAGCGCGTCGCGCACGCCTTCGCGACATTCGAGTTCGACGCGGTGGCGCTGGCCGTAATCGAAGCCGAGCGTCTCGACCGTCTGGTAGCGTTCGAGGGCCCAGGCCACGCACGTGGTCGAGTCCTGCCCGCCGGAAAACAACACGAGCGCGCCGTCTTTAGCGTCTGTCCGAATCACCGTGATACTCCGTGAATGTGTAGGCTCGCGTCGCGCTGCGCCCCGGGGCCGGCTGCCGCCGGGCGGCCCGACGCGTGCCGGCCTGCGCCGGCTCGACCAGTATAGGCAGCGCGGTCGGCCGCGAACGCGGCGGAGCGCTTATACCGCCCATCGCGCGGCTTCGTTGCCGCACATCACGGCGGCAGCGCCTGCGGGCAGCCTTGCCGTACGCATGAAGCGATGCGCTAAGTCATTGAGCGGGCACGGATTTTATCACGCCCCGGCGAATGCTGCCGGGCGCGCCGCCAATGCCGCGCAAACCCACCACAAACGA
The DNA here is from genome assembly GCF_024656005.1 of Burkholderia sp. SCN-KJ. Classification (NCBI taxonomy): domain Bacteria; kingdom Pseudomonadati; phylum Pseudomonadota; class Betaproteobacteria; order Burkholderiales; family Burkholderiaceae; genus Burkholderia; species Burkholderia sp. SCN-KJ. The sequence goes on along the minus strand of NZ_JANKOG010000014.1, from coordinate 72,493 downwards.
AAAACCCCAAGAACCTTCCGATTCTTGGGGTTGGAACTGCTGGTGGCCTGGGACGGAATCGAACCATCGACACGCGGATTTTCAATCCGCTGCTCTACCAACTGAGCTACCGGGCCAACGAAGAAACAAAGTATATCGAGCTTTATTGTGTCGCACAAGGGGTTTCGTGAAATTTCTTATACGGCCCCTTCCGACGGCTTCTTGCCGAGCTCGACGCCGAGCTGCTTGAGCTTGCGATACAGGTGCGTGCGCTCGAGGCCCGTCTTCTCCGCGACGCGCGTCATGCTGCCGTTCTCGCGCGCGAGGTGATATTCGAAGTACGCGCGCTCGAACGCGTCGCGCGCTTCGCGCAACGGGATGTCGAACGGAATCGCGGCCGTCTGGCCCGCGAAGCCGAGCGCCGCGGCCATGTCGTCGCCGAGCGTCGGCAGCGCGGCCGCGGACGCGACCGCCGCCGGGCCCGATGCCTGGCCGCCGCCCGCCTTCGCCGCCGCGTTGGCAGGCACCGGTGCCGCGCCGCGCGCGAGGCCGTGCTCGACCGACTTCAGCAGCTTCTGCAGCGCGATCGGCTTCTCGAGGAAATCGAGCGCGCCGATCTTCGTCGCCTCGACGGCCGTGTCGATCGTCGCGTGCCCGGACATCATGATCACGGGCATCGTCAACAGGCCCTGCGCCGCCCATTCCTTGAGCAGCGTGACGCCGTCGGTATCGGGCATCCAGATATCGAGCAGCACGAGATCGGGCGCCTGATTCAGACGGTATTCCCGCGCGGCCTGCGCGTTCTCCGCCGCCTCGACGACATGTCCTTCATCGCTGAGGATCTCCGAGAGCAATTCCCGGATGCCCATTTCATCATCTACCACCAGGATGGTTGCCATTTACGCTGCCTTTGTCTGCACACTTGCTTTTGTCTTGGCGGGAGCCGTCCCGCCCTGCGCGCCGGATTCGACGCCTGGCGTATCGCTCGCCATCTGCAGGAACAGGATCGACACCTGCGCACCCTCGACGGTCTCGCCGTGCATGCGATTGCGCAGATCGATCCGCGCGCCGTGCTCATCGACGATTTTCTTGACCGTGGCCAATCCGAGCCCCGTGCCCTTCGCCTTCGTCGTCACGTAAGGCTCGAACGCACGGGTCAGGATGCGTGCCGGAAAACCGGGCCCGTTGTCGGACACGGTAAGACGTACCGCGACGCGCGTTTTGCCCTCGGCGTCGGGGTCGCCATATTCTACTGTCTTGGTTTCGATCAACACACGCGGATGCGCGACTTCCGCGACCGAATCCTGCGCGTTCTGCAGCAGGTTGTGAATCACCTGGCGCAGTTGCGTCGCGTCGCCGCGGATCACCGGCAGCGACGGCGCGAGTTCGGCGACGATCGCGCTCTTGCCTTCGCCGACACCATACAGCCCGAGCACCTCGCTCGCCAGTTCGTTCAGCTGCAGGTTGGCGAGCACCGCCGGCGGCGTGCGCGCATATTCGCGGAAGTCGTCGACCATCCGCTTCATCGCGGCCACCTGGTTGACGATCATCGTCGCGCCGCGCTTGAGCACGTCGGCATCGGGCGGCGCGAGCTTGTCGGACAGCTTCATCTGCAGGCGCTCGGCCGACAGCTGGATCGGCGTCAGCGGATTCTTGATCTCGTGCGCGAGCCGCCGCGCGACCTCGCCCCATGCGACCGAACGCTGCGCGGAAATCACGTCGGAGATGTCGTCGAACACGACGACGTAGCCGGACGTCTGCGGATCGTCGGCCTCGCCCTCGACGGTCGATACGAGGCGCGTGCCGCGTACGAGCAAGGTCAGCGGATCGGCTTCGCCCGGCACTTCGATCGCGAACTGCTGCTGCCAGTGGCCGCGATCGCCGCCGCCGTCGTCGGACGCCGCTTCGCGATCGGCGAACGCCTTGCGCACCATCGCGCCGAATTCCGCGACGACGCCGATCCGGTCGAGCGCCGTGCCGATCATCGCGCCGAACGGTTGCCGGAAAATGCGCTCGGCGCCGCGGTTGGCCGTCGTCAGCCGGAACTGGCGATCGAGCACGAACACGCCGGCGGTCAGGTTCGCGAGGATGCTCTCGAGATACGTCTTCGAATGCTCGAGCGCGACGCGGTTCTTCTCGACTGCGAGCCGCGCCTCGGACAGCTGGCGCGTCATCGCGTTGAACGACTGCGTGAGGAAGCCGAGCTCGTCGCGCGACTTGATCTCGCGCTTCGGCGTGTAGTCGCCTTCCGTGATCTCCTTCGTGCCCTGCGCGAGCAGGAACAGCGGCCGCGCGAGCTGCTGGCCGAGCGCGAGCGCGAGCATCATCGCGATGAACGTCGCGAGGAACAGCGCGAGCGTCAGCGTGCCGATGTACATCTTGCGCAAGCCCGTGCGGCCGAGCGATTTTTCCTGGTACTCGCGATACGCGCGCTGCACCGCGTCGGCATTGTGCGCGAGCGTGGGCGGCACCGGCTGCGTGAGCTGCAGGAACCGCTCCGCCGGCTGCAGCAGCGACGTCGTCGCGTCGGGAATCGGCCGCACGACGCGCAGCCGCAGCGCGCCCTTCGCGCCGTGCGCGCGCGGGTCGCCGTCGACCTCGCCCTCGATCGCCGCGTACGCGCCATGTTCGCGCGCCTGGCTCAGCATCAGCGGCGTCGGCAGGTCGTCCGGAATCAGCGCGGCGAAATTGCCCGATGCCTGCGCGACGATGTGCAGCTCGGGCGCCGCGCCAGAGCCGCCGCGGCTCGGCTCGACGATCGTCGCATCCTGCACGCCGAACTGGTCGCGCAGGCGCAACAGCGTGAGCGTCGTGCCGTTCGTGTTCGCATCGACGCTCGCGAGCTGGTCGGACATCAGCCGCGCCTTCGTCTGCAGGTCGGACAGCGACGCGTCGAGCATCCCGCGGCCGAGGTTCAGGCCGGCCGTCAGCGCGGTCTCGACGTTCACGTCGAACCACGACTCGATACTGCGCGACACGAACTGGTACGACACGATGTAGATGATCCCGCCCGGCACCACGCCGACGAGCGCGAAGAACACCGCGAGCTTCGCGAGCAGCCGCGTGCCGAACTTGCCCTTCCTCAGGCGCACGACGATCATCCCGATCAGCCCGAGCACCACGAGCAGGAACACGAGCGCGACGACGATGTTCGTCGCGTACAGCCACGAGTAGTAGCGGTCGAAGAATTCGGTGTTCGCGCTCGCGGCCGCGAGCAGCACGAGCAGCAGCAATGCGGTGATCGCGACGGTCGAGACGATCACGCGAACGAGGAGGCTCTTCCCGCTGGCCGCGCGGCGCACTTTATTTAGCACGTTCGGTCACCGTGAAAGTAAAGCGCTTCCAGTCCGACCCGAGCGTCCAATCGCGGTTGTTCACCGCGTCGACCTGGAACGGCTTCGGCATCAGCGCCGTATCGAGCTGCATCCGCACCGAGGCCGTGTAGGTTTCGCCGGCACGCACCTGGTTGCGGTCGATCACGTGCCACGACGTGATGTGCCGGACGACCGCGAGCGCGTCCTTCAGCGACGGGAAGCCGAGTTGCAGGCCGCCCGTCGACACGCGGTACTCGCGCGTGAGCGGCTGGAACGACAGCCGGATCGTCTGCGACACCGACACCGGCTGCTCGTCGAACCAGTACCAGCGCGCGCGGCCCAGTTCGAAGTCGGTCGTGAAGTAAAGCGGGATGCCCTTGTTGACGGCATCCTCGAGGTTCGGATTCAGCTCGAAATCGAAGCGGGCATCGAGGCTCCAGCCGCTTCCGTCAGCCTGCAGCGATGCGCGCTGCACGGCGATCGACTCGGCGCGCGCCGGCCGAACGACCGTCACGCACAGCGTCAACGCGACCAGCAGGACGGCCGCAAGCCGAAGTGGAAAAAGGTGTTTGATCGTCACCGTTTCTGAAACCGCGCGTAGAAAAATCCGTCGTGATCGGTGTTCTGGTCGCGTGCGCCGGCCGCCCCGCCGTGCACGCCGCCCGGCAGCAGTTGGCCGGGCGCGTCCAATCGTACCGCATCTTCACAGGCCGCTTCAAACCAGCGCGCCTGCAATTCACCTTCCTCGGGGAAGATCGAACAGGTCACGTAGAGCAGTTCGCCGCCCGGCTTCACCAGCGGCCACAACGCGCTCAGGATGCGGCGCTGTTCCGCGACGAGCGCGGCGATGTCGGCTTCGCGGCGCAGCCAGCGGATGTCGGGATGACGGCGCACGATGCCGGACGCCGAGCACGGCACGTCGGCCAGGATGCGGTCGAACGGACGGCCGTCGTACCACGCGTGCGGCGCGCCCGCGTCGCCGACGCGCACGTCCGCCGCGAGCGACAGGCGCGCGAGGTTCTCGCCGATACGCGCCGCGCGTGTCGCGTCGCTTTCGAGCGCAACGACTTCCGCGTCGGCCAGTTCGAGGATATGCCCGGTCTTGCCGCCCGGTGCCGCGCACGCGTCGAGCACGCGCATGCCGTCGCGCGCACCGAGCCATTCGGCCGCGAGCTGCGCGCCGGCGTCCTGCACCGACACGACGCCGTCGGCGAAGCCCGGAATGCGATCGACCGGCAGCGCCGACGCGAGCCGCACCGCGTGACGGCCGATCGCGGTCGCGTCGATCCCGCTCGCGCGCAGCGTGTCGAGATACGCGTCGACGCTCGCGCGGCGCGCGTTCACGCGCAGCGTCAGCGGCCCCTGGCGCTCGCCGGCCGCGAGGATCGCCTGCCATGCGTCGGGCCAGGCCCGCTTCACCGCATCGACCCACCACGCGCGGTAATTCCAGCGCGCGACGGGATCGTCCTGCAGCGCCGCGACGAGCGCATCGCGCTCGCGCTGGAAACGCCGCAGCACTGCGTTGACCAGCCCCTTCGCGAACGCATACTCGCGACGTGCGCCGATCACGGTCACGGCCTGGTCGACGATCGTGAATGCCGGATACGCGGCCGCCTCCTCCGGATCGAGCAGCAGCGCAAGCGCGCCGGCGAGCACCGCATGCACATGCGCGGGCGGCGCCTTGCTGACGAGCCGGCCGATCAGCCAGTCCGCGCTGCCGAGACGACGCATCGTCCGGTACGCAACGTCCTGCGTCGCGCCGCGCGCGAGCGCCTGCGTGCCGGCCGGCATCTGCGCGAACACCGCGGCCAGCGCCGCCGGCAGCGCGGTGCCGCGCCGCACCGCATCGACTGCCTGCGCGGCCGCGTCGAGCGCGAAGCCCAGCGAATCGGGCGCGAGATGCAGCGCGGACAGGCGCGCCGGGCGGCCGGAGGAAGACGGGGCGGAGGAACGGGTTCGTGTCATCGGAGCAAGATCGGCAAACGGGTGCCGCGAGCGGCGGGAACCCTGCGGCCGCGTGGCCGCCGCGATTCCAAACCGCGCATTGTAGCGTGAGGTCATGCGGCCCCTTTACGGGGCGCACAAATGAAACACCCCGCAGCGCGGGGCATGCGGGGCGATGTGTCGAGCGCCGTGCGACTTAGTCGAAGCGGCCGGTACGGGCCATCTCCATCAGGCGCGCGATGCGCTCCTCGGTCGCCGGGTGCGTGGAGAACAGGTTCTGCAGGCCGCCGCCGTGCAGCGGGTTCATGATCATCATTTGCGCGGTGGCCGGATGCGCCTCGGCCGCCTGGAACGGGATGCCGGCCGCATAGCGATGGATCTTGTCGAGCGCGGTGGCGAGCGACTGCGGATCGCCGGAGATCTGCGCGCCGCCGCGGTCGGCCTCGAACTCGCGCGCCCGCGAGATCGCCATCTGGATCAGCGCACCGGCGATCGGCGCGAGCAGCGCGACCGCAATCCCCGCGATCGGGTTGGCCGGACGGCCGTTTTCGTCGCGACCGCCGAAGAACATCGCGAAGTTGGCCAGCGCCGAAATCGCGCCCGCCATCGTCGCGGTGATCGTCGAGATCAGGATGTCGCGGTGCTTCACGTGCGCGAGCTCGTGCGCCATCACGCCGCGCATCTCGCGCTCGGACAGCACGCGCAGGATGCCCGTCGTCGCGGCGACTGCCGCGTGCTCAGGGTTGCGGCCCGTGGCGAACGCGTTCGGCGCGTCCTCGTTGATCAGGTAGACGCGCGGCATCGGCAGGTTCGCGCGCGTGGCGAGCTCGCGCACCATCCGGTAGAACTGCGGCGCCGTGTTCTCGTCGACTTCCTGCGCGTTGTACATGCGCAGCACCATCTTGTCGGAGAACCAGTATGAGAAGAAATTCATGCCGAGCGCGAACAGCAGCGCGATCGTCATGCCGCGCGAGCCACCGATCATGCCGCCGATCACGATGAACAGGGCCGTGATCGCGGCCATCAGCATCGCCGTTTTGACCCAATTGAACATACCCACTCCTTATCCGTCAGGGGACCCGCCGACATCACAGTGCGCGGCGGAAAATTGTAAGCTATTTGTTAGATAAGGTCTTGCCGGAAAAATTCAATTTCAGCGTTGCGTCGCCGCGAGCCGCAGCCCGAGGCCGACGAAGGCGCTGCCCACCGTGCGATCCAGCCATTTCCTGACGCCCGGCTTGCCGGAAAAGCGCTGCGTGATGCTACCCGCGACCCACGCGACGATGCAGCTCCAGACGGTGCTCATCACGAGGAACACCGACCCGAGGGCCAGGAACGCCAGCGCCTTGTGCGGGCTGTCGGCCGACACGAACTGCGGGAAGAACGACACGAAGAACAGCACGACCTTCGGATTCAGCACGTTGGTCCAGAAACCCTGCATGAACAGCTGGCGCAGCGGCTTCGCGGCCGTGGCCTGCACCGCCTCGGCGCCTGCCGGCGCGGCGGCCTGCTTCGCGAGGATCATGCGCACGCCGAGGTAGATCAGGTAAGCGGCACCGACCAGCTTGATCGCCGTGAACGCGGCGGCCGACGCCGCGAGCAGCGCGGTCAGGCCGAATGCGCACGCAAGCGTGTGCACGCAGCAGCCGGCCGAGATGCCGAGCGCCGACATCAGCCCCGCGCCGCGGCCCTGCGCGACGCTGCGGCCGACGATGTACGCCGTATCGGGGCCGGGCGTGACGTTCAGCAGGAAGACCGCGAGCACGAAGAAACCGAAATGGGTGATGCCAAGCATGAGAACCTCGAAACCGGAATGCGCAGGGAAATTCTACGCGCGCCTGCCGCGCCGCGCGACTCGGCCATCCGGCCGATTGCGCGCGGCCGCGATGCCGTGTCGAATGACGCTCAGGCCGCGTCAGGCAACGCGAAGCGCTGGCCCGCGGCGAGCGGCGAGCCGGCCAGGAATTCGCGCGCGGGCAGCCGCTTGCCGCCCGGTTTCTGCAGTTGCGTGACGCGCAGCGCGCCGCTGCCGCAGGCGACGACCACGCCCTCCGGCGCAGCCTCGACGATCGTGCCGGGCGCCATGTCGACCGTCGTGCCGCGCGCCGCCACCGGCTCGGCCGCCCACAGCTTGATGGCCGCGCCGTCGAGCGTGGCGACGCCGCCCGGGAACGGGTCGAACGCGCGCACCTGGCGCGCGAGCACGTCGGCCGGCTTGCGCCAGTCGAGCGCCGCTTCGTGCTTGCCGATCTTTTCCGCATAGGTCACACCGTCGGCCGGCTGCGGCGTGGCGGCCAGCGCGCCGTCGCGCTCGAGCCGCACCAGCGCATCGACGATCAGCCGCGCGCCGTCGGCGGCGAGCCGGTCGTGCAGCGTGGCGGTCGTGTCGTCGGACGCGATCGCGACGCGCGCTTCCTCGATCATCGCGCCGGTGTCGAGGCCGACGTCCATCTGCATCAGCGTGACGCCCGTCTCGGCGTCACCGGCCTCGATCGCGCGGTGGATCGGCGCGGCGCCGCGCCAGCGCGGCAGCAGCGACGCATGGATGTTGATGCAGCCGGCGCGCGGAATGTCGAGCACCTCCTGCGGCAGCAGCAGGCCGTATGCGGCGACCACCATCACGTCGTGCGGGGTCGCGCGCAGCAGCTCGATCGCGTCGGCCGCCTCCGCCGGGTACTTGCCCGCGCGGCGCAGCGACGGCGGCTGCGCGACGGGCATCCCGTGCTCGACGGCATAGCGCTTCACGGCGCTCGCCTGCAGTTTCATCCCGCGCCCGGCCGGGCGATCGGGCTGGGTGAGCACGAGCGGCACCGGAAAACCGGCCTCGTGGATCGCGGCGAGTGCGGCCGCGGCGAATTCCGGCGTGCCGGCAAAAATCACGCGCAACGTATGGGTCATGACAGCGTTCGGGATCGGGCTGGGCACACGCGCGTCACATCGCGCGTTCGAGTTTCTTCATCTTCGTCTTGATGCGGGTCTGCTTCAGCGGCGACAGATACTCGACGAACACGCGCCCCATCAGGTGATCCATCTCGTGCTGCACGCACACGGCCAGGAGGCCCTCGCAGTCGAGCTCGAAAGTCTCGCCGTGCTCGTTGAGCGCACGCACGCGCACGTGGTCGGGACGCTCGACTTCGTCGTAGATCCCGGGCACCGACAGGCAGCCCTCCTCGTAGACCTGTTTCACGTCGCTCGACCAGATGATCTCGGGGTTGATGAACGCGCGCAGCTCGTTCTTCTCCTCGGAGACGTCGATCACGATCACGCGCTCGTGCACGTCGACCTGCGTCGCCGCGAGGCCGATACCCGGCGCGGCGTACATGGTTTCGGCCATGTCGGCGACGAGCTTGCGGATCCGGTCGTCGACCTTGTCGACGGGCTTCGCGACCTTGTGCAGCCGCTTGTCGGGGTAATGAAGAATGTTCAGCAAAGCCATGGTGTTCGGTATTCGGTGGAGCGGCGCGCCGCATCGGCCATCCGGCCGGCTGGCGCCGCCGCCGGGATGCAATGAAGATGAGGCAGACGCGCGGCATATCAACGCCGCGGGTCATGCCTCCTGCAATTGGCCGGGCGCTCGTGCGCGCGGCCCTGTCGAGTATTTCGGATGATGAAAATTTTATCATGGCGCCACGCGCTCCGCTGGCCGCCGCGTTCGAGGGGAACCTCATGTCGCCGCAAGCGCTGACGACCTCCGCATTGCGCGCGTGGCTGCAGCTCGCGCATGCGCCGGGCATCCCACCCGCCGTGCTGCACGCGCTGCTCGACGCATTCGGCTCGCCGGCGGCGCTGCTCGCCGCGTCCGACCAAGCCATCGGCGCGGCGAGCAGCGCTGCCGCCGCGCGGGCGGTGCGCGCCAGCGAGCGGGACGACCTCGACGCATGCACCGACGCCGCGCTGGCATGGCTCGATACACCGGGCAACGCGATCGTCACGCTCAACGATCCCGTCTATCCGCCACGGCTGCGCGACCTGCACGATCCGCCGCCGCTGCTATATGTAAAGGGCAGGCTCGACCTGCTGCACGCACGCGGGCTCGCCGTGGTCGGCAGCCGCCATGCGACGCCGCAAGGGCTCGCCGACGCCACCCGCTTCGCCCATGCGCTGTCCGACGCGGGGCTCGCGATCGTCTCCGGCCTTGCGCTCGGCATCGACGGCGCCGCGCATCGCGGCGGGCTCGACGGCCGCACCGGCACGGTCGCGGTGATCGCGACGGGCGCCGATCTCGTGTATCCGGCGCGGCACCGCAAGCTTGCGCACGACATTGCCGCGCGCGGCGCGATCCTGTCCGAATGGCCGCTCGGCACGCCCGCGCGGGCGTCGCATTTCCCGCAGCGCAACCGGCTGATCGCCGCGCTCGCGCTCGGCGTGCTCGTCGTCGAAGCCGCGCCGCGCTCCGGCTCGCTGATCACCGCACGGCTCGCGAACGAGCTGGGCCGCGACGTGTTCGCGATGCCGGGCTCGATCCACGCGCCGCTCGCGCAGGGCTGCCACGCGCTGATCCGCGACGGCGCGAAGCTCGCCGCGACGCCGCTCGACGTGCTCGAGGAGTATGGGCTGGACCAACCGGCAGCGCACACCGCCCACGCCACGGCGAATTCGCGTACGCACCCCGATAACGGCGAAACAGCCGACACCGTGGGGCGACGCGCGGGCGAGCATGTCGGGAAACCGGCTTCCGCCGTTCCATCCACCGCATCGACCGGAAACGAAGGCGTGCCGCCCGACGACCCGGCCGAACGATCCGTGCTCGCCGCACTGGGATACGGCCCCGTTACTTACGAGTGGCTCGCCGAGCAGAGCGGCCTGTCGGATGACGTGCTGCATCGCGCGCTGCTCGCGCTCGAACTGGCCGGCCGCGTCGCGAGCGTGCCCGGCGGACGCTTCGCGCGGCTTGACGTGGCGCCCACTCCGCCCGCGTCCGGCGTGCTACAGTCCCCCGCATAGGGCGGCCCGTGCCGCCGACGCTACCCAAGGAATTCCATGCCCGCGCTGAATCTCGACACCGATGCCGATCGGATCGCCGAGCGCCTCGCCGATCCCGACACGCTGCTGGTCGCCTGCCTGTGCGCCGAGTGGTGCGGCACCTGCCGCGACTACCGGACGGCCTTCGACCAGCTCGCCGACACCCATCCCGACGCCTGCTTCGTGTGGATCGACATCGAAACCCATGCCGACCGGCTCGACGATCTCGACGTCGAGAATTTCCCGACGATCCTGATCGAGGACGCGAACACCGCGCGCTTCTTCGGCACGGTGCTGCCGCACGCGACGATCGTCGAACGGATGCTGTCCGACCTGAGCGCCGTGCCCGGCGCGCCGCACGCACCGAAATTGCGCAATATCCTGAACGTCGAGGCGTGAACCGCGCACCGGCCGGGCGGCTTTTCCGGGCTTTTCGCGCCGTTGCGCGTGCCGCCGCGCCGGGCGCGCTTGCCGCCGTTGCGCCCCCCCTCTATGATGAGCCGCTTTTTGCACGCCGAGCCGCCGTCGCTGCGGCGTGTGCTATAAAGCCGTCGTAAAAGGGACCCACGCCGGCGAACCCGGTCTACCAACACACATCTGTCATGTCCAAAGCTCTGATCATTGCGGAAAAGCCTTCTGTCGCGAACGACATCGCGCGCGCTTTGGGCGGCTTTACCAAGCATGACGAATACTTCGAGAGCGACGAATTCGTCCTGTCGTCCGCGGTCGGCCACCTGCTGGAAATCGCCGCCCCGGAAGAGTACGAGGTCAAGCGCGGGAAATGGAGCTTCGCTCATCTGCCCGTCATCCCCCCGCATTTCGACCTGAACCCGATCGCAAAAAGCGAGTCGCGCCTGAAAGTCCTGACCAAGCTGATGAAGCGCAAGGACGTCGACCGCCTGATCAACGCATGTGACGCGGGGCGCGAGGGCGAGCTGATTTTCCGCCTGATCGTGCAGCACGCGAAGGCGAAGCAGCCGGTCCAGCGCCTGTGGCTGCAGTCGATGACACCGCAGGCGATCCGCGACGGTTTCGCACACCTGCGCACCGACTCGGACATGCAGCCGCTCGCCGACGCCGCACGCTGCCGCTCGGAAGCCGACTGGCTCGTCGGGATCAACGGCACGCGCGCGATGACCGCGTTCAACAGCAAGGGCGGCGGCTTCTTCCTGACGACCGTCGGCCGCGTTCAGACGCCAACCTTGTCGATCGTCGTCGAACGTGAAGAGAAAATCCGCCGCTTCATCCCGCGCGACTACTGGGAAGTGAAGGCCGAGTTCGCATGCGCGGGCGGCTTCTACGAAGGCAAGTGGTTCGACCCGAAATTCAAGCGCGACGAATTCGATCCGGAAAAGCGCGACTCGCGCCTCTGGAGCCTGCCGGCCGCCGAAACGATCGTCGCCGCGTGCCGCGACCAGGTCGGCACCGTGTCCGAGGAATCGAAGCCGTCGACCCAGCTGTCGCCGCTGCTGTTCGACCTGACGAGCCTGCAGCGCGAAGCGAACAGCCGCTTCGGCTTCTCCGCGAAGAACACGCTCGGTCTCGCGCAGGCGCTGTATGAAAAGCATAAGGTACTGACGTACCCGCGTACCGACGCGCGCGCGCTGCCGGAAGACTACATTTCGACGGTGCAGTCCACGCTCGAGATGCTCAAGGAGAGCCACAACTACCTGCCGCACGCGAAGCAGGTGCTCGACAAGGGCTGGGTGAAGCCGAACAAGCGGATCTTCGACAACTCGAAGATCAGCGACCACTTCGCCATCATCCCGACGCTGCAGGCGCCGAAGTCGCTGTCCGAGCCGGAGCAGAAGCTGTACGACATGGTCGTGAAGCGCTTCCTCGCGGTGTTCTTCCCGGCGGCCGAGTTCCGCGTCACGACGCGGATCACCGAAGTCGCCGGCCATCACTTCAAGACCGAAGGCAAGGTGCTCGTCGAGCCGGGCTGGCTGCAGGTGTACGGCCGCGACGCCGAAGGCGCGGACGCGAACCTCGTGCCGGTGCAGAAGGACGAGAAGGTGAAGACGGACGAGATCGCCGCCGTCGCGCTCGTGACGAAACCACCCGCACGCTACTCGGAAGCGACGCTGCTGTCGGCGATGGAAGGCGCGGGCAAGCTCGTCGAGGACGACGAGCTGCGCGAGGCGATGGCCGCGAAGGGCCTCGGCACGCCGGCGACGCGCGCGGCGATCATCGAAGGCCTGCTCGGCGAGAAGTATCTCGTGCGCGAAGGCCGCGAGCTGATCCCGACCGCGAAGGCATTCCAGCTGATGACGCTGCTGCGCGGGCTCGGCGTGAAGGAACTGACCGCGCCCGAACTCACCGGCGAATGGGAATACAAGCTGTCGCAGATGGAGCGCGGCAACCTCGGGCGCGACGCGTTCATGCAGGAAATCGCCCGCATGACGCAGCAGATCGTCAAGCGCGCGAAGGAATACGATTCCGACACGATCCCCGGCGATTATGCGACGCTCGAGACGCCGTGCCCGAACTGCGGCGGCCAGGTGAAGGAAAACTACCGCCGCTTCGCATGCACGAAGTGCGAGTTCTCGATCTCGAAGATTCCGGGCAGCCGGCAGTTCGAGATCGCGGAAGTCGAGGAGCTGCTGCGGGAAAAAACCATCGGTCCGCTGTCCGGCTTCCGCAGCAAGATGGGCCGTCCGTTCTCGGCGATCCTGAAGCTCTCGTTCGACGACGAAACGAAGAACTACAAGCTCGAGTTCGACTTCGGCCAGGACCAGGGCGGCGAGGAAGGCGAAGCGCCCGACTTCTCCGCGCAGGAACCGGTCGGCGCATGCCCGAAATGCAAGGGCCGCGTGTTCGAGCACGGGATGAGCTATGTGTGCGAGCACTCGGTCGCGAATCCGAAGACCTGCGACTTCCGTTCGGGCAAGGTGATCCTGCAGCAGGAAATCACGCGCGAGCAGATGGCGAAACTGCTGGCCGACGGCCGCACGGATCTGCTGCCGAACTTCAAGTCGTCGCGCACGGGCCGCAACTTCAAGGCATTCCTCGTGAAGCAGCCGGACGGCAAGATCGGTTTCGAGTTCGAGAAGAAGGAACCGAAGGCCGCGGCCGCGAAGAAGACGGCAAAATCGGCGACGAAGGATGCCGAAACCGTGACGGAAGGCGCCGACGAGAAACCGGCACCGGCGCGCAAGACCGCCGCCCGCAAGACGACGGCGCGCAAGACGGGCTCCTGACGCACCGGGCGCCGGGGTTTCCCCGGCCCGTAGTAAGCCGGTGAAGCGGCGACAAAAAAACGCGGATCGATCGCTCGATCCGCGTTTTTTCTTGGTGCCTGCTGCCGGCCGTGCCGGTGCGCGGCCGCCGCGCCTTTACAGCGGCGACGGCACCGCGACGCGCGCGCGCGGCGAGCGCGCGAGCCGCGGCTGCAGGTTCGGGTCGGTCGATTCGGGCGGCTCGGCACGCATCTCGACGCCGATCGGCGCAGGCGCCGCGCTCTGTGCGGCCCACTGTTCGCCCATCATTGCGTCGGTCGAGTGGCTGAAATATTCGACGAGATGGTCGATGAACGTGCGCACCTTCGCGGGCAGGTGGCGCCGGCTCGGATACGCGATGTTGATCTCGACCTGCGGCAGCCGGAATTCCGGCAGCAGCCGGACCAGCGCGCCGCGCGCGATGTCGCTGCCGATCAGGTAGCTGGGCAGGATCGCGACGCCCATCCCGAGCAGCGCGAACTGGCGCAGCATCGCGGTATTGTTCGCGACGATCACGTTGGTCGGGCGCACGCGCACTTCGCCGTCCGGCCCGGTGAACACGCGCTCGTCGCCCCAGTATTCGGTCGGCAGGCTCAGCGCCGGGTGTTCGGCGAGATGCTCCGGATGGGTCGGCACGCCGTGCTTTTCCAGGTAGCTCGGCGTCGCGCACACGGTCATGCAGCCCGTGGTCAGCCGACGCGTGACGATGCTCGCGCTGCGCATCTGGCGCGTGACGACGATGCCGACGTCGAAACCTTCCTCGACGAGATCGACCTGGCGGTCGACCAGCGTCAGATCCGGCACCACTTTCGGGAAATTCTCGGTGTACGACTGCAGGACGGGCGCAAGGTTGTGCAGGCCGAACACGACCGGCGCGACGATGCGCAACGTGCCGACCGGCTCGTGATTGCGCGCGACGACCATCTGTTCGACATCCTCGAGCTCATCGAGAATCTGGCGCGCCCGCTCCAGATAGACCTGGCCCGACTCCGTCAGCGAAAGGCTGCGCGTGGTGCGGTTCAGCAGGCGCGTGCCGAGCCGGCCTTCCAGATCGGCGACGTGACGCGTCGCGACCGCGTTGGAAATATCCATTGCACTCGCGGCCCGCGCGAAACTGCCGAGATCCGCAACCTTGACGAACACGCGCATCGACTGCAAATGATCCATAACGACTCCTGCCGCTGTTACAACTTCAAAAAGTTGAAGCAAATGCGTAATTCTCCTACGACAGCGGAAATGATGCAGAGTTGCTCAACAAGGGCCGCCTTGACGATAAAAATAGTCAAAAATCCTCACTGATCGCGAATGGATGATCCAATTATTCTGATTGAAGCAACAATTGGGTGAACCTCGTCGAGGAAACGTCCGAATCAGGAAGGACGTATTTGACGCGACACGGCAGCGCACCCCCGACTCACCCGACGGGAGCGGCGCCGGTCAGGCCGCCGCCGATTGCGGCGGAGCGTAACAACCTGTTAAAAAGACACCACGACGTGCGCCGACGTAGCATCATGTCGGCCCCGGCCGGGCGGGACGGGTGCGCGACCTGCGCCGCCGCCGCTGCCGCTTCCAACGCGCGACTCCCGCTGACCATGAAAATTGCCATCCTCGACGACTACCAGGACGCCGTCCGCAAGCTGAACTGCTTCGAGATGCTCGCCGAGCACGACGTGAAGGTCTTCAACAACACGGTACGCGGCCTGGGGCAACTCGCGAGCCGCCTGGCGGAAGTCGAGGCGCTCGTGCTGATTCGCGAGCGCACGCCGATTTCGTCGCAACTGCTCGCCAAGCTGCCGAACCTGCGCATGATCAGCCAGACCGGCCGCATCTCGAGCCACATCGACCTCGAAGCGTGTACCGATCGCGGCATCGCGGTGCTCGAAGGCACGGGTTCGCCGGTCGCGCCCGCCGAGCTGACCTGGGCGCTCGTGATGGCCGCCCAGCGCCGCATTCCGCAATACGTCGCGAACCTGAAGCAGGGTGCGTGGCAACAGTCGGGCCTGAAGACGTCGGCGCTGCCGCCGAACTTCGGCCTCGGCCAGGTGCTGCGCGGCCAGACGCTCGGCATCTGGGGCTATGGCAAGATCGGCCGGCTGGTCGCCGGCTACGGCAAGGCGTTCGGGATGAACGTGCTGATCTGGGGCCGCGAGCATTCGCTCGAGGCCGCGCGCGCCGACGGCTACACGGCCGCCGAGAGCCGCGAAGCGCTGTTCGAGCAGAGCGACGTGCTGTCGCTGCACCTGCGCATGCACGACGACACGCGCGGAATCGTCAAGCAGGAAGACCTGATGCGGATGAAACCGACGTCGCTGCTCGTCAACACGAGCCGTGCCGAGCTGCTCGAGGAAAACGCGCTCGTCAACGCGCTGACGCACAACCGTCCGGGGATGGTCGCGATCGACGTGTTCGAGAGCGAGCCGATCCTGCAGGGCTACAGCCTGCTGCGAATGGAAAACGTGATCTGCACGCCGCACATCGGCTACGTCGAGCGCGAAAGCTACGAGCTCTATTTCAGCGCGGCGTTCAAGAACATCCTCGCGTTCGACCAGGGCGATATGTCGAGCGTCGTCAATCCGGAAGCGCTGACGCCGCGCCGCGTGCGCTGACGGACTCCGAGCGGTGCCGACCGGCACGGGTCGCGCTCGCCGCGCGGCTCTGCTGCCGGGCTTCCCGCCTTCCCCGCCTTCAGGCGGCCACGCGGCCGCCCGTCATCGCGTCGACGCGCGTGAGGAAATGCTCGCCGTCGCGCCGTCCGAGGTCGTACGCATGCCGCATCTGCGACGGACTCGTGTAATCCCAGCTCGAAATCGGCACCTTGCTCGACGGCTGTACATACAGCCGCCGCTGGTCGCCGTGCGCGACCGTGAACATCTGCGGGCGCGGATACAGCCGCGTGACGAGCACCAGCGCGTCGCCCGGCGACGCGTCGAGCGCGTCGACCGGCACGTTGTCGACCATCCCGCCGTCGAGTACCGGTCGGCCGCCGCGGCGCAGCACCGGCGTGAACGGCGGCGTGCACGACGACTGCAGGATCAGGTCGGCGAGTTCCTCGACACTCGCGCACGCCTGCGCGCGCACGAACTCGGGCCGGAAACCGAGCGTGCGCCCGAGCGTCGGGTGCAGCGTCTTGCGCAGGTACTTTTCGATGTTGTATGCGACGAGGCCCGCGGCGACCGCGCTGCGCGCGCCGAGCCAGCGCGGCACGTGCGACACGCCGATGCGGATCTCCGGCGCGTCGGCGAGCCGCGCGAACGGCTCGCCGTAGATGTCGAGCAGCGCCTGACGGTAGATCCGGTAATGCGGAAACACCGGCTCGCGGCCGAACAGGTTGCCCCAGTACGCGTTCTTGCGGTTGTGGCGCAGCGCTTCCTCGTAATAGCGCATCACCCACGCGGCGTCGCGTGTATACAGCATGCAGGCGGTCGCCGCGCCGGCCGAGATCCCCGCGATCACGCGCGGGCGCAGGCCGAGCGCCGGCTGCGCGACGTCCCAGAAGCCGGCCTGCCACCAGCAGCGATTGCCGCCGCCCGCGAAGACGATCTGGTCGAACATCGCGCCGCTCAGCTGACGAGCGCGTAGGTCGACGTCGCGTGAACGGCCATCTTGCCGTCCTCGTCGAACAGCTCGACTTCGCCGAATACCAGGTTGCGGCCCATCCGCAGCACGCGCGCGGTGACAAGCACGTCGCCCTTGCGCACCGGACGCATGAAGTTCGTGTTCAGCGAGACGGTGGTCATCGGCCGGAACTCGCCGAGCGCGGCCGAGATCGCGATGACCATCGCGGTGTCGGCGGCGGCCGTGAACACCTGGCCGCAAATGACGCCGCCCGAATGACGGAATTCGCCGGAAAACGGCAGGCGCATCGTGACGCTGTCGTCGCCGATCGATACGGGGACCAGACCGAGCGAGCGGACCCACGGGGCCAGCAGGCGATCCAGCAATTCGCGGACTGCGTTTTCGTCCATCTTCGAATGTCCAGAAAACGTTGCGCGACCGCCGCGCAACGGGTGTGGACGTCATCATACCGGGAGCGCGCCAACTGCGATGGCTCATCACCGCGGCGACGGCCGCCGTCGCCGCCACGAAATATTTTGAGGAAATTCGCAGAAAGGGCTTGCCAAGTCCGAAATACACGGGCATAATCTTTCTTCTGTTGGGGGCGTTAGCTCAGTTGGTAGAGCAGCGGACTCTTAATCCGTAGGTCGAGTGTTCGAGTCACTCACGCCCCACCAGGAATTCCAAAGGCCGGTCAGCGCAAGCTGACCGGCCTTTTTCCATTTCCGGCGCCGCCCGGCCTCGGCCCCTCCTCGCGACAGGCAATCACATTGATGCCTCGCCCAGGTACTTTCCGCTAGAATCGTCCGACAAAATATCACACGACCGGGACGGCGATTGCCGTATCGCCGCCGGCACTGAGAGAGCATGGGACGTCAGACATGGAATCATGTGAACGAGACGCGACCATTCAGAGGGCATGGTCACGCCGACAACGGCACGCACATCGTGTTGCCCCCTTCCCCCGATCGCATCCGGGCCCGTCGCGTGACGCGCACTATGGATCCGGCCATGCCGCGTAAGGACGCGCTCGTCGCACTCGCGCTCGGCGTTGCACTGCTCGTGGTCGCAGCCATGCTCGCCGTCACCGCGAGCCATGCGGCCGGCGACCTGATCCGTACACCGGGCACGGTCGTGCGCATCGTGCAGGACAGCGACGCGATGCGTGCATACCGCCCGATCGTCGCCTATTTGGCGAACGACGGCCGCCGCCGCGAAGTCGCCGGCAATACCGCATCGGTGGTCCCGGCCTACGACATCGGCGAAAGCGTGGACGTCCTGGTCGATCCGGCCCATCCGAACCGTCCCGCGCTGATCGACGATTTCACGCAACGCTGGCTGCCCGTCGCGGTGCCGGCGCTGCTCGCAGTCGCATCGCTGGCGATCGGCAGCGTGCTGTACGTGAACGGGCGCCGCGGCCGGCAGGCCGACGCGCTGTCCGCGCCGGCGGCCCGCATAGGGGGCCGGCGCCGCTGGAACATCGCGATCGCGCTGATTCCGATCGCGATCGGCACCGTCTTCCTGGCCGGCGCCGGCGCCGCCGGCTTGCGCCAGTGGCAGGTCGCCCGCCATTACGCGCACTCGACCGGCCATGTCGTCTCGATCGCCGAAACCGCCCAGTCGTCCCGCACGCGCACGTCGCTCTATTCGGCGACCATCGCGTTCACGACCGACAGCGGCCGCCCCGTCACGTTCGCGCAAGGCTCGACCTCGTCGCGCCCCGGGCTGTACGAAGGCGAGGTGGTCGACGTGCTGTACGACCCCGTCACGCCCGAGCGCGCGGTCATCGACCGGTTCTGGGACCGGTGGGGGCTCACGGCCATCCTGTTCGCGATCGGCGCGCCGTTCCTCGTCGCCGGACTGTTCGTCGTCGGGGCGCTGTGGCCCGAGCCTCGGCCGCACGAACTCGCCGAATGACGAACGCGGAAGAACCGGGCCGTCAACGCCGCGACCGCGGCTTCACCGCTCCCTGAACGCCTCCACCTTCGCGCGGTTGCCGCACGTGCGCATGTCGCACCAGCGGCGTCCGACGCCGCGGCCGCGATCGACGAAGAACCACGTACAGCGGCCGCACTGCCGCACGCGCGCGAAGTCGTCGCCGCGCAGCAGATGCTCGAACCCGAGCGCGGCCGCGTCGATCCAGCGCGACGCGGCGCGCGCATCGGGCCGCCACGCGAAGCGGCCGTCGACCGCGTCGAATCTGCTGCGCCCGATCGCATCGCGAATCGCCTCGGCGAGCCGGTCCGCCGCTCGCGCGCCGGCGCTGCCGCCTTCGCCGGCCGTCAGGTGCGCGAGCGCCGCATACGCATCCTCGCGAAAACCGTGCAGCGCGGCGAGTTCGTCCGCGCCGTCCTGCCGGGGATGACGCAGAAACCGCGTCAGGTCGGCCTCCGCCAGCAACCCCGCCTTCCCGGCCCAGGCACGCACGGCCGGCCAGTCGACGAGTTTGTCCTCATCGCGCGTCTTGCCCGTGTCGGCCACCGTGTTCAGGAAATCGAGCGCCGGATGGCCGCCGACGAAATCGGCCGCACGCCATGTATGCGCCGCTCGCGCAGGCTCGTGTCGAGTAACCATTTATTTTCACCTATCGGTTTCATATCCGAATGAACAGGCGTAACCTGTTAACAACCAAAACAGGTTAGCACGGAGGCACCGATGCTCGAGCTCGCCAATCGCTACAATTTCGAAGGTCACCGGATCGCATGGGGCACGCTCGGCGAAGGGCCGCCGCTCGTGCTCGTGCACGGGACGCCGTTCTCGTCGCAGGTGTGGCGCCGCATCGCCCCGTGGCTCGCACGGCGTCATCGCGTGTTCTTCTACGACCTGCTCGGCTACGGCCAGTCGGACATGCCCGACACGGACGTCTCGCTCGGCCGGCAGAACGTGCTGTTCGGCGCGCTGCTCGACGAATGGAAACTGTCACGCCCGCGCGTACTCGCGCACGACTACGGCGGCGCAACCGTGCTGCGCGCGCATTTCCTCAACGGCATCGCGTATTCGGACCTGACACTCGTGAACCCCGTCGCGATCGCGCCGCAAGGCTCGCCGTTCGTGCGCCACGTCGCGCAGCACGAAGCCGCGTTCACCGGGCTGCCGGCGTATGCGCATCACGCACTCGTGTCGGCCTATATCGGCAATGCGGTCGCACGGCCGTTGAGCGACGACGTGCTGTCGATCTACCGCTCGCCGTGGCTCACGCCGGCCGGCCAGCCGGCGTTCTATCGACAGATCGCGCAGATGCGCCAGCGCTATATCGAGGAAGCCGAGGCCCGTTATGCGCCGCCGGACTTTCCAGTGCGCATCGTGTGGGGCGAGGACGACGCGTGGATTCCGCGCGAACAGGGGCAGGCGCTCGCCGATCGCATCGCGGGCGGAAAGCTGATCCGCGTGCCGCGCGCGGGACACCTGGTCCAGGAGGATGCGCCCGAGGCGATCGTCGCCGCGGTGCTCGACGCACACGGACAGGATTGATCGCCCACACAGTCGCGCGGCGTAGCAAATCAGAAGGCCGGCACGCCCTGCGCGAGCGTCGCGACGAACTTCGCGGTGCGCGGATCGCGCGGCCGCCCGAACAGCTCGCGCGATGCGCCGGCCTCGACCACGCGGCCATCCGCGAGAAACACCGCATCGTGCGCGACCGACGCGGCCAGGCGCAGGTCGTGCGTGGCCATCAGCATCGTCGTGCCTTCCCGCGCGAGCTGGCGCAACACTTCGACGACTTCGACGGACAATTCGGGATCGAGCGCGGACGTCGGCTCGTCGCACAGCAGCACCTGCGGCGACGGCGCGAGCGCGCGTGCGATGGCCACGCGCTGCTGCTGGCCGCCCGACAACGTCGCGGGCCACGCGTCGGCCTTGTCGGCGATACCGACCTTGTCCAGCAACGCGAGCGCCCGTTCGCGCGCTTGCTCGCGCGGCCAGCGCTGCACGGTCACGAGCCCTTCCATCACGTTCTGCACGACGCTCAGGTGCGGAAACAACTGGAAGTTCTGGAACACCATGCCGGTCTGACGGCGCACCGCAAACACGTGATCGCGCGACGGGCGGCGCCCCGCCGCGAAGTCGATGCGGGCGTCGCCGACCGTGAGCGCGCCCGCCTCCGGCACTTCGAGCAGGTTCACACAGCGCAGCAGCGTGCTCTTGCCGCTGCCGGACGGCCCGATCAACGCGGTCACGCTGCCGGGCTGCAATGCGAGGTCGATGCCGGTCAGCACGCGCTGCGCGCCGAACGACTTGTCGATGCGTTCGAGACGGATCATCGCAACTCCGCGTGGAACAGCGCATGGCGCCCGAAGCGCAGCTCGAGCCGACGTTGCAGCGACGAGAGCACCGAGCTGAACAGCAGATAGATCAGCGCGGCTTCGGTATAGAGGATCAGCGGCTCGTAGGTGACGGCCGCGATGCGCTGCGCGGCCTGGAAGATCTCGGGCACGGTCAGCACGGCCGCGAGCGACGTGTCCTTTACCAGCGAGATGAACGAATTCGACAGCGCGGGCAGCGCGACGCGCGCGGCCTGCGGCAGGATCGCGCGGCGCAGCGCCTGCGCGCGCGTCATCGCCATCGAGTACGCGGCTTCCCACTGCCCTTTCGGGATCGATTCGATCACGCCGCGGATCACCTCGGCGTTGTACGCGCCGACGTTCAGCGAGAAGCCGATCACGGCGGCGGTCAGCGGATCGAGCACGATGCCGACGTTCGGCAGTCCGTAGAAGATCACGAACAGCTGCACGAGCAGCGGCGAGCCGCGAAACAGCCAGATGTAGAAACGTATGGCGGCCTGCGCCCAGCGCGGCCCGAACAGGCGCGCGAGCGCCGCGCCGAACGCGAGCAGCAGGCCGATCGCGAACGACGCGAGCGTGAGCGGAACCGTAAACACGAGCCCCGCCACCAGCAGGGGCCGCAGCGATTCCGCCATCAAGTGCAGCCAGGGCGGCATCGGTCAGCCTCGCGTCACGGCTGCGACACGTCGCGGCCGAAGTACTTCTGCGAGATCTTCGCGTAGGTGCCGTCGGCCTTGAGGTCCGCGAGCGCCTTGTCGATCGCCGCCACCAGCGCGGGACTGCCCTTGCGCAGCAGCACGCCCGATGCATCGCCGGCGCCGCTCGTGTCGGTCGCCGCGATCTTCAGTTTCGCGTCGGGCTTGTGCTTGCGGAAATCGAGGTACGACAGCGAATCGTTGATCGTCGCGTCGACGCGTCCCGCGCTCAGCAGGTCGATCGATTCGTTGAAGCCCTGCACGGGCACCACGTCCGCGCCGTGCGCGGCCGCGAGCTTGCCGAAATTGCTGGTCAGCGTGTTCGCGGATTTCTTGCCCTTCAGGTCGTCGAACGAGCGGATCGACGTGTTGTCCGCGCGCACGATCAGCACCGCGTGGGACGTGATGTACGGCGTCGAGAAATCATATTTCGCCTTGCGCGCATCGGTGATCGACACTTCGTTGACGACCGCGTCGTAGCGATTCACGTCGAGGCCCGCGATCAGCCCGTCCCACTTGCCTTCGACGAATTCCGCCTTCACGCCGAGCCGTTGCGCGATCGCGCTCGCGATGTCGACGTCGAAGCCGGTCAGCTTGCCCGACGCATCGTGATACGTGAACGGTGCGTACGTGCCTTCGGTGCCGACCCGGAACACGCCGGCCGACTTGATCTGCGCGAGATCGTCGGCCGCCAGCGCGCTCGTGACGGCAGTGGCCTGCAGCAATGCGACGACCAGGATGGAGCGAAGGAATTTCATGGTGCGGACCCCGAACGATGGAAGGGAGTGGACCCGCCGGCCCGAACGGCCGCGCGAGAGGTCCGCGAATTCTACCGACGCGCCGATATCCGGCAAAAACGCAAATCCGCTAACGATATGAGCGCGTCGAATAACGCGCCGGCGAGCCGCGCCCATTCCGCAGACGAAATCCCACGCGATGCAACGCGGCGATCGTCTGACGAATCGTTACCTGCGGTTACAGAAGCGACACTGCGGTATCACCCATCGGGCATGCACTACGTACCATGAAGGCAGGTAAAACGATTGCTCGCGGGCCTGGTCCCCGCGGACGGAGTGAACGGCAAATGAGACGCATCCTGTTGTCCAGTGCCCTCGGCATCGCGGCCGCCTGCCTGTCGGCAAGTGCGTTCGCGCGTGCCGACGTCGGCGTGTATTTCGGCGTGCCGGGGCCGGTGATCGAGGCGCCGCCGCCTGTCTACTACGCGCCGCCGCCGCCCGTCGTGTACGAGCCGGCGCCCGCCTATTACGGCCCGTACTACGGCGAATACCGTTACCGCTACTACCGGCACGACAACGGCTGGCATCGCGGCTGGCGTCATCACCATCACGACGACGATTGACCGTCCCAAGGCGGCTGTCGCGGCCGCCTCCCGCGATGGGGAAATTGCGCGCGCCGGCCTTCGAGCCGGCGCGTGCGCATCACGCACCGCTTACCACGGCAGCGAGTAGGTCTTCGTGTTCGTGAAGCTCTTCATCGCCTCCTGCACGCCTTCCTTGTACCCGAGGCCCGAATCCTTCACGCCGCCGAACGGCGTCAGTTCGA
The DNA here is from genome assembly GCF_024656005.1 of Burkholderia sp. SCN-KJ. Taxonomy (NCBI): domain Bacteria; kingdom Pseudomonadati; phylum Pseudomonadota; class Betaproteobacteria; order Burkholderiales; family Burkholderiaceae; genus Burkholderia; species Burkholderia sp. SCN-KJ. The sequence goes on along the minus strand of NZ_JANKOG010000014.1, from coordinate 48,983 downwards.
GCCGGTAGCCCGGCACCTCGCGCACGTTCACGCTGCCGACTTCCAGCTCCGTGATGAAGCGCGTGATGCTGTCGAAGCGGTTCGTGCAGACCGACGACGACAACGCATAGTCGGTGCTGTTCGACATCCGGATCGCCTCGTCGATGTCGCGAAAACGCATGATCGGCGACACGGGCCCGAACGTCTCGTACTTCACGAGCGGCATGTCGGGCGTCACGCGATCGACGACCGTCGGCGAATACAGCGCGCCGTCGCGCACGTTGCCGACCAGCAGCCGCGCACCGCGTGCAATCGCGTCGTTCACCTGCTGCTCGCAGAACTTCGCGGCCGCTTCGTCGATCACGGTGCCCATGTCGACCGACGGATCGGCCGGGTTCCCGTATGCCCACGCGCGGGTTTTCTCGACGACCAGCTCGGTGAAGCGATCGGCCACCGCCTCGTGCACGAGCATCCGCTTGATCGCGGTGCAGCGCTGCCCCGAGTTCTTGTACGAACCCGACACCGCCAGCGTGCTCGCTTCGTCGAGATCGGCGTCTTCCATCACGATGATCGGATCGTTTCCGCCGAGTTCCAGCACCGCGCGCCGGTAGCCCATTCGCGCCGCGATCGACTTGCCGATCGACACGCCGCCGGTGAACGTGATCAGGTCGATCGCCTGATTCGTGATCAGCTCGTCGGCGATCTCCTTCGGGTCGCCGGTGATCACCTGCAGCATCTGCGGCGGCAGGCCGGCTTCATACAGGATGTCCGCGAACAGGTAGCACGACAGCGGCACCTTCTCCGACGGCTTCACGACGATCCGGTTGTTGGTCGCGACCGACGGCACGACCTTGTGCGCGACCTGGTTCATCGGATGGTTGAACGGCGTGATCGCGGAAATCACGCCGAGCAGCGGTTCGCGCTGCGTGTACACGCGGCGCTTCTTGCCGTGCGGCGTCAGATCGCACGAGAAGATCTGCCCGTCGTCCTTCAGCACTTCGCCCGCGCCGAACGTGAGCACGTCGGCCACGCGCCCGGCTTCATACGTCGAATCCTTGATGCACAAGCCGGCCTCGGCCGTGATCAGCGCCGCGATCCGGGCGGTGCGCGCACGCACGATGTCGGCCGCGCGGCGCAGGATCGCCGCGCGTTCGTGGCGCGTGAGCGACGGCCGGTACGCACGCGCGACCGCGAATGCGCGCCGCACGTCGTCGAGCGTCGCCTTCGGCACGGTGCCGACGAGCGTGCCGTCGTACGGGTTGCGCACCTCGATCACCGCATCGCGCTGAATCCTTTCACCATCGATTCGCAGTGCTTCACGATGTACCGTGCGAACTTCCGTCGATGCTGCAATGGCGTTCATGAGTGTCTCCTGGCGGATGCGTCCGCGTCACTGCAGATGGTTGAGCGCGATGTCGATGATGTCGAAGTTGCGCAGCCGCGCGCGGCCCGCGACATCGGTCGCGACCGGCTTGCTGAAGATCAGCGGCACGATCTGCTCGGAGATCCCGCCGTGCGAGCGCAGCGGCACGTCGAGGCCCGACAGGTCATGCTTGATGCGCCGCGTGCCGAGCACGACGTCCTGCTTCGAGATCACGATCAGGTCGCCCATCCGCTCGGGCGGCAGCTCGAAGCGCGCGCAGCCTTCGGCGCCCGTCAGCACGACCTCGATGCCGTCCACCGCGGCGAGCCGCGCGCGCAGCGCGTCGGCATCGGCGTCGTCCGGCACGTAGACGGTCGCGAACGAGCCGAGCGCGCCGTGGTGCACGACGTACGGATCGGTGATCGGCAGGATCACGCGCGCCGCGTCGTGGCCGAGCCACGCGTCGAACAGCTCCTGCAGGTAGATCACGTTCGGCTCGCCGGTCTCGCCGTCGTGCTTCGCGTTCATTCCGTGGTCGGCCGTGATCGCGACGATCGCGCCGAGTTCGTCGAGCCGCTTCAGGTACGCGTCCATCATCTGGTAGAACGCGTTCGCGCCGTCGGTGCCGGGCGCGCACTTGTGCTGCACGTAGTCGGTCGTCGACAGGTACATCAGGTCGATCGGGCGCGTCTCGAGCAGGCGCACGGCGGCCGCGAACACGAACTCCGACAGGTCCGCGCTGTACACGCTCGGCACCGGCTTGCCGACCAGCTCGAGCACGTTGTCGATGCCGTTTTCCTCGAGGCTCGCCTCGTCCGCTTTCTCCGACGAGAAGCAGATGCCCTTGAGCCCCTTGCCGAGCAGGCGGCGCAGCTTGTCCTTCGCGGTGACGACCGCGACGCGCGCGCCCTGCTCGGCGAAAGTCGCGAGCACGGTGGGCGCGACGAGGTACTTCGGATCGTTCATCAGCACCTCGGCACCGGTGTCGCGATCGTAGAAGTAATTGCCGCTTATCCCGTGGATCGCGGGCGGCACGCCGGTAACAATCGACAGGTTGTTCGGGTTCGTGAAGCTCGGCACCACGCACTCGCCCTTGAGCGCCGTGCCCGGCTTCAGCAGCGTGCGCAGGAACGGCGCGACGCCGGCCTCGGCCGCCATCTCGAGATACTCATAGGCGCAGCCGTCGACGCAGACCACCACCACGGGGCGGCGCATCCAGTTGTAGCGGCGGCCGTTCACTTCCACGGATACAGGCGTTTCAGTCATGACGTTCAGTCCTTTCGGTTCGAAGGGGTTGAGCTGTCGGCGCCCGCGCCGCGCCGAGGAGGTGTTTTCCATGCTTGACATTAAAATTGATGATTTGTAGATTGTCAACAACATGCAGAGAACAGAAAGCAAAAGACGGAAACACGAGGCAGTACGAAGAGGGCTGGTCTCCACTCATCCGCCGCATGCCGCGGCGCCACGGTCAAGGGGTCTGAAGATGAACGAAGTGCCGGTACAGAAGCGTTTCAATGCATGGGCGACGGGCGCGGCGCGCGTCGCGCTGGCCGCCGCGGTCGCGCTCGGCGCGGCGCAGGCGGCGCATGCGAAGACGTCGCTGCTCGTCTACACCGCGCTGGAGGACGAGGCGATGAAGCCCTACAAGGACGCCTTCGAGAAAGCGAACCCCGACATCGAGATCCGCTGGGTGCGCGACTCGACCGGCTCGGTCACCGCGAAGCTGCTCGCGGAGAAGAACAACCCGCGCGCGGACGTCATCCTCGGCCTCGCCGCGTCGAGTCTCACGCTGCTCGACCTGCAGGGGATGCTGATGCCGTATGCGCCGAAGGGCTTCGACCAGCTCACGCGCAAGTACAGCGACGCGAACACGCCGCCGCACTGGGTCGGCATGGACGTGTGGGGCGCGACGATCTGCTACAACCGCGTCGCCGCGCAGGCGAAGAACATCCCGAAGCCGACGTCGTGGGAAGACCTGACGAAGCCTGTCTACAAGGGCGCAATCGTGATGCCGAGCCCCGTTTCGTCGGGCACCGGCTATCTCGACGTCACCGCGTGGCTGCAGACCTTCGGCGACGACCGCGGCTGGAAATTCATGGATGCGCTCGACAAGAACGTCGCGCAGTACGTGCATTCGGGCTCGAAGCCGTGCACGCTCGCCGGCACCGGCGAATTCCCGATCGGCATCTCGTTCGAGTTCCGCGGTCATGAACTGCAGGCGCAGGGCGCGCCGATCGACCTCGTGTTCCCGAAGGAAGGGCTCGGCTGGGACATGGAAGGCACGGCGATCATGAAGACGACGAAACAGCCCGACGCCGCGAAGAAGCTCGCGGACTTCATGGCGAGCAAGGACGCGAACCAGATCACCGCGCGCTGGTGGGCGATCGTCGCGTACCCGGGCGTCGCGCGCAAGCTCGCCGGCATCCCCGACAACTATGCGGACCTGCTCGTGAAGAACGACTTCGTGTGGTCGGCGAAGAACCGTCAGTCGATCCTCGATACCTGGCAAAAGCGCTACGGGGCGAAAGCACAGCAATGACGCGGCGCTAACGCCGCACCAGGCAGCGGGGCCGCGACACGCGCCGCCCCGCCTCCCTTCCGATCGTCGTATCCGGCCCGCATCCGGGCCGCCCGCAGCGTGGAGGCGTGCATGGCACCCTATCTGAGCGTAGAACGCATCGAAAAGCGGTACAACGACACACAGGTCCTCACCGACATCAACCTGAGCGTGATGAAGGGCGAGATGATCTGCTTCCTGGGGCCGTCCGGCTGCGGGAAAACCACGCTGCTGCGGATCATCGCGGGGCTCGAGGCGCAAAGCGCCGGCCACATCATGCAGGACGGCCGCGACATTTCGCGGCTGCCGCCGCAACTGCGCGACTACGGGATCGTGTTCCAGTCGTACGCGCTGTTTCCGAACCTCACCGTCTTCGACAACGTCGCGTACGGGCTCGTGAACCGCAGGATGAAGCGCGACGCGATCCACGAGCGCGTGCATACGCTGCTCGCGCTGGTCGGCCTGCCCGACAGCCATCGCAAGCATCCGGGTCAGCTGTCCGGCGGCCAGCAGCAGCGCATCGCGCTCGCGCGCGCGCTCGCGACGTCGCCCGGCCTGCTGCTGCTCGACGAGCCGCTGTCGGCGCTCGATGCGCGCGTGCGCGTGCGGCTGCGCCAGGAGATCCGCGCGCTGCAGCAGCGGCTCGGCGTGACGACGATCATGGTCACGCACGACCAGGAAGAGGCGCTGTCGATGGCCGACCGCATCGTCGTGATGAATCACGGCGTGATCGAGCAGATCGGCACGCCGCTCGAAATCTACCGGCAGCCCGCGTCGCCGTTCGTCGCGGACTTCATCGGCCGCGTCAACACGATCCCCGCCGAAGTCGCGCAGGACGGCACGCTGCGTGCGGGCAGCGTCGGCTTCGACTGCCGGCATGGCGCGAACCGGCCGGCCCAGGGCGCGGCCGTGTCGGTCTACGTGCGGCCCGAGGATCTGCGCATCCGCATTCCGGGCGAGACGGCCGACAACGTGCTGGCCGGCCGCGTCGAGAAGCTCGAGTTCCTCGGCGCGTTCTGTCGCGTGAGCTTCCGGATCGACGGGCTCGACGGCCAGGAAATCGTCGCCGACCTGTCGTATCACGACGTCGACCGCACCGGCGTGCAGGCCGGCGCGCGCATCGACCTCGCGCTCGATCGCGAGCATGTGCGCGTGTTCCCGAGCGCGAAGGAGCGACTGCAATGAGCGCCGTCCTCACCGAACGCCGCCGCGGCGCGGCCGCCTCCGCCGACGTGCGGCAGCTCACGCACTGGCACGACCGCATCGCGCAGCTCGCGCTCGTCGCGATGGCCGCGCTGATGTCGCTGTTCCTGCTGCTGCCGCTCGCGCTCGTCGTGCAGAAATGCTTCGTCGACGCGGACGGCCATTTCGTCGGCGCACACAACTTCGTCGAGTATCTCGAGGACAGCGGCGTGCTGCGCTCGATGCTCCACTCGCTGACGGTCGGCGCGCTCGTCACGATGATCGTCGTGCCGATGGCGTTCACGTTCGCGTATGCGCTGACGCGCTCGTGCATGCCGCTGAAGAACGCCGCACGCACGATCGCGCTGCTGCCGCTGCTCGCGCCGACGCTGCTGTCCGCCGTGTCGTTCATCTACTGGTTCGGCAACGCGGGGCTGCTCAAGCCGCTGCTGCACGGTCACTCGATCTACGGACTGCCGGGGATCGTGCTGAGCATGGTGTACGCATCGTTCCCGCACGTGCTGATGATCCTCGTCACCGCGCTGTCGCTCGCGGATGGCCGGCTCTACGAAGCCGCCGACGCGATGGGCACGAGCCGCGTGCGCAAGTTCTTCACGATCACGCTGCCGGGCGCGAAGTACGGGCTGATCAGCGCGACGATGGTGGCCTTCACGATGTGCATCAACGACTTCGGCGTGCCCGTGGTGATCGGCGGTTCGTACAACGTGCTGTCGACCGACATCTACAAGCTGATCATCGGGCTGCAGGACTTCAACCGCAGCGCGGTCGTGAGCCTGATGCTGCTGTGCCCGGCGCTGGTCGCGTTCGGTGTCGACTTCTTCATCCGCCGCCGCCAGCAGTCGCAGCTCGGCGCGCGCTCGACGCCGTACCAGCCGAAGCCGTCGCGCGGCTTCGACGCCGCGATGCTCGCGTACTGCGCGCTGGTGTGCGCGTTCTTCATCGCGGTGGTCGGCATCTCGGTGTTCGCGTCGTTCGTGAAGTTCTGGCCGTACCAGATGAGCGTCGGGCTGCAGCACTATGAGATGGGGCTGATCGGCGCCGGCATCTTCGACGCGTACAAGAACAGCCTGCGGATGGCCGCGACCGTCGCGCTCGGCGGCACGATCGTCGTGTTCGGCGGCGCCTACCTGATCGAGAAAACCCGCGGCGCACGCTGGCTGCGCGGCTTCATCAGCCTGTGCGCGATCCTGCCGATGGGCGTGCCGGGCCTCGTGCTCGGCATCAGCTACATCTTCCTGTTCAACGCGCCGGGCAATCCGCTGAACGGGCTGTACGGGTCGCTGTGGCTGCTCGCGATCGTCACGGTCGTCCACTACTACGCGTCGAGCCACCTGACCGCCGTCACCGCGCTGCGGCAGATCGACAGCGAGTTCGAGGCCGTGTCCGCGTCGCTGAAGGTGCCGTTCTACAAGACCTTCCTGCGCGTGACCGTGCCCGTGTGCCTGCCCGCGATCCTGCTGATCGCGCGCTACCTGTTCGTCAACGGGATGACGACGGTCTCCGCCGTCGCGTTCCTGTACTCGCCGGACACGCAGCCCGCCTCCGTCGCGATCCTGAACCTCGACGACGCGGGCCAGATGGGCCCGGCCGCCGCGATGGCGACGCTCGTGCTCGCGACCTCGTCGTTCGCGTGCGTGCTGTTCGCCTGCATTTCGCACCGCCTGTTGCGCCGCACGCAGGCCTGGCGCACCCCGCATCGCCGCTGATCCGTTCGCCGCATTCACGTGACGTCCCGACTTCACCAAGGAGACACCATGACGCTCGCCACCCAGCCCATCCTGCTCACCCCCGGCCCCCTGACGACCTCGGAGCGCACGCGCGACGCGATGCTGCGCGACTGGGGTTCGTGGGACAGCGACTTCAACGCGATCACCGCGCGGCTGCGCGAACGGCTGCTGCAGATCGTGCACGGCGAAGGCACGCACGAATGCGTGCCGCTGCAGGGTAGCGGCACGTTCTCGGTCGAGGCGGCGATCGGCACGCTCGTGCCGCGCGACGGCCACGTGCTCGTGCCGAACAACGGCGCGTACTGCCAGCGCCTCGCGAAGATCTGCCGCGTGCTCGGCCGCAAGCTCACGACGATCGACTACAGCGAGGACCGCCGCGTCGATCCGGCCGACGTCGAGCGCGCGCTCGCCGGCGATCCGACCATCACGCACGTCGCGCTCGTGCACTGCGAAACCGGCGCCGGCGTGCTGAACCCGCTGCACGAGGTCGCGCAGGTCGTCGCGAAACACGGCCGCGGGCTGATCGTCGACGCGATGAGCTCGTTCGGCGCGATCGACATCGATGCGCGCACGACGCCGTTCGACGCGGTGATCGCCGCGTCCGGCAAGTGTCTCGAAGGCGTGCCGGGGCTCGGCTTCGTGATCGCGAAGCGCACCGCGCTCGAACGCTGCGAAGGCAACAGCCACTCGCTCGCGATGGACCTGTACGACCAGTGGGTCTACATGCAGCGCACGACGCAATGGCGCTTCACGCCGCCCACGCACGTGGTCGCGGCGCTCGACGCGGCCGTCGCGCAGTACGTCGACGAAGGCGGGCTCGCCGCGCGCGGCGGCCGCTACCAGCGCAACACGCGCGCGCTGATCGACGGGATGCGCGCGCTCGGGTTCCGGCCGTTCCTCGATTCCGCGATCCAGGCGCCGATCATCGTCACGTTCCACGCACCGGACGATCCGAACTACGACTTCAAGCGCTTTTATCAGGAGGTCAAAAAGCGCGGCTACATTCTGTATCCGGGCAAGCTGACCGAGGTCGACACGTTCCGCGTCGGCTGCATCGGCCACTTCGGCGAAGCCGGCATTCCGGGCGCGGTCGCCGCGATCGCCGACACGCTGAAGGCGATGGGCGTGCGGCGCGTGTCGGCCGAAGCGGCGGCCTGACGCGAGGCATCCGCCGCACCGCGGCGCGCGGCCGGTCGCCGTGCAGCGCGGTGCGGCGGGTTCGCTTTCGTTTCGCGTTTTACCGCCGTGTGCAGCACGGCAATTCTCTCGACCCTTACCGGCACGACATCCGATGCGACCCTTCTGGATCGAACAAGCACTGTTCAACGACGGCGATCTCGCCCCCGCGCTGCAGGGCGCGATAGCGGCCGACGTCTGCATCGTCGGCGGCGGCTTCACGGGGCTCTGGACCGCGATCCAGGCGAAGCAGCAGAACCCGGCGCTCGACATCGCGATACTCGAGGCCGACCTGTGCGGCGCCGGCGCGAGCGGGCGCAACGGCGGGTGCCTGCTCACGTGGTCAGCCAAATTCCTGACGCTGCGGCGCCTGTTCGGCGAAGCGGAGGCGATCCGGCTCGTGAAGGCGTCGGAGGCGGCCGTCCAGCACATCGCCGACTTCTGTCGCACGCATCGCATCGATGCCGAACTGCGGCTCGACGGCACGCTGTACACCGCGACGTCGCGCGCGCAGGTCGGCACGCTCGCGCCGGTGCTCGACGCGCTCGCCGCGTGCGGTATCCACAGCTACGAGCCGCTGCCGGCCGCTGAAGTCGCGCGCCGCTCGGGCTCCGCCCGCAATCTCGACGGCGTGTATTCGCCGATCGCCGCGACCGTGCATCCGGGCAAGCTCGTGCGCGGGCTGCGCCGCGTCGCGCTCGAGATGGGGATCCGGATCTACGAGCGCACGCCGCTCGTCGACTTCCCGCCGGGGCAGCCGGCCGTCGTACGGACGCCGTCCGGCAGCGTGCGCGCCGGCAAGCTGGTGTTCGCGATCAACGCGTGGATGGCGAGCCGCTTCCCGCAGTTCGAGCGCACGATCGCGGTCGTGTCGAGCGACATGGTCATCACCGAGAAATGCCCGGAACTGCTGGAACGGACCGGGCTCGTCGACGGCGTGTCGGTGCTCGATTCGCGGATCTTCGTGTACTACTACCGCACGACCGCCGACGGCCGGCTGATGCTCGGCAAGGGCGGCAACACGTTCTCGTGGCGCAGCCGCATCGCGCCGGTGTTCGACCGGCGCTCGCCGTACGAGGCGCAGCTCACGCAGAGCCTGCGCGAATTCTTTCCTTCGCTCGCGGGCGTGCCGGTGACTGCGAGCTGGAACGGCCCGTCGGACCGTTCGGTGACGGGCTTCCCGTTCTTCGGCCGCCTCGACGGCGCGCCGAACGTGTTCTACGGCTTCGGCTATTCAGGCAACGGCGTCGGGCCGACCTACATGGGCGGACAGATCCTGTCGTCGCTGGTGCTCGGCCTCGACAACGCGTGGACGCGCAGCCCGATCGTACGCGGCCCGCTCGGCCATTTCCCGCCGGAGCCGATCCGCTATGTGGGCGCGCACGTCGTGCGCAATGCGATTCGTCGCAAGGAGCGTGCGGAGGACGAAAGCCGGCGGCCGGCGATGGTCGACACGTGGCTCGCGAAGTTCGCGAGCGCGGCGGGGAAGGCGGACAAGGCGTAAAGCACAGGTGCAATGCGCCAGCGCGCAGTACGCGTGAACAGTTCCTCCGAATAACAGTTCGTCACATCTTCTTCGAATTTCGGCCTTGCTCAAATAACAAATGAGCAAAGACCATTGACAAGACAAGTCAAATTTCCGAAGTGGCGTTTTCTATAAAATAGAATGACTTTCATTCAAATGAACACCGAACAATAAGACAACTCTCGCCGCATGAAATTTATCTCGCCGCACCAAATTATTATCTCGATTTTGCGATGACAAATAGCGTGAGAGGATCCCCACTTTCAGCGGAGACACGCCCCTCATGCATTCATCATCGACCATTGAAATTCTGATTAGCGACTCTCGATCCATATCGAGCGGATCACAATTCGGACATGCCGCAATCGCCATTGATGGAGTCGTATACGGCCGTGCGCATCCGGGATGGGACGTAGATGACGTCTCGAATTATCTGAATCGCCAGAAAACCAAAATGCGGCGCGATACGATCGGCTATCTCGTCAAGACATCCGGAGACGAGAAAAGAATCATTCTTGACGAAATAAGAAGGCGGCGCCTTGAAAACAAGCGCTACTCACTCGTCGACAATAACTGCTCATCAAATATAGCCGAGGTACTCGGCAAGGCGGGCATTCTGGCTTACGACCCGAGATGGCAGCTCCCGGGTATCATAGCTCCCGCAGATCTAATGATCGGCCTGCGCCATTCGAAGCGATTGATTGGAATCCGACACTACCCGAAGAAATGACGCGCGTTCTGCTGTTTGCCATATTCACCGTCACGATCTGTGCATGCTCGAAGCACATAGACGAAAAATGGACGGCGCTTCAAGACATGCCTGCCTTCGCCGCGCCGAATGACGATCGAACCCAGCCCGTCTTTACGATCAGGAAAGGCGAATCCTGCGTGCCATTGGCGGATCGCGCCGCAAAAATTTACGCCTACACACAGGTGCGCTGCGAGACTGGTACTGGCTGGGTCCTGGACGATTTCTTTGATAAACGGAGCGGCAAATGATCAACGCGCCGACGATCACCCCAATCGGCTCGGATCTCGTCATCTTCGGCAGGAACTGAACCCGCCAGGCACAACGCGCATCGCGCACGGCACGTCACCATGCGAACGATGTAAACACAAAAGGCGCTGACCGATCGGTTCAGCGCCCTGTCGCCATCGACGCGCGGTGAAACCCGCGCCGCAACCCGCTCACGCGCCGGCCTTCTCCCGCGCCGCCTTCCCCGCCGCAGGCAACCCCTGCTCGTGCGTGCGGCGCATCCGCGCGAGGCCGTGCGCGACATGCTCGCGCACCAGTGCGACCGCCTTCTCCTCGTCGCCGCTCGCGAGCGCCTGCACGATCTTGTCGTGCTCGGCCGCCGACACCGCGATCGCATCCTCCTCGGCCTCGATCGCGGCCTGGCGCAGCAGCCCGAGCTGGCGCACGAGCCGGCGATAAGTGTCGGTGAGATGCGTATTGCCGACGCCGACCACCATCGCGTCGTGGAACTGCACGTTCAGCTCGGTATAGCGCGTGACGTCATGCGTCTTCGCGGCATCCTTCATCGACTGGATGATGCCCTTCAGCACCTTCAGCGTGTCGGGCGAAATGCGTTTCGCGAGCGCGCGCGCGACCGACTCGTCGAGCATCGCGCGCACTTCGTAGATCTCTTCGGCCTCGCGCAGCGGCACGACGCGCACCGTCACGCCGCGATTCTTCTCGTTGCGCAGCAGCCCGGCCTGCTCGAGCGCGCGGAATGCTTCGCGCACGGGGCCGCGCGACACGTTCAGCTTGGTCGCGATATCGACTTCGTTGAGCTTCTCGCCCGGCGCATATTCGCCGGACACGATCGCGCGCTCGAGCATGTCCTGGACAATCATCGCGAGCGACTGGCTTTGCAGGAGTTCGATGGCGTTGAGCGCGTTCGGGGCAGTCATGGTCGGGCAGGCAGCGACGCTGCGGAAGAAAAACGAGGGCGCCATGTCGGCGAATGATCGTTATATACCCTCGGCCCGATACATTGTCAACAGTTTTCAGTTTCCAAAAACCGGTTCCGCGTGCCGGAATGCAACCGGCACGCGGCATCGTGCGGCCGGCGTGAGCACGCCGGACCGCTCGATGCGCGCCTGCCGTCAGGCCGTCTGCTTCACCGGCCCCGGGTCGCTCTGGCTCGGCCGCCCTGTCTCGACGTGGCCCGCGAAGCGGCGCACGACCTTGTCGTCGCCACCGCGCAGCGTGGTCGCGGTGATCGTCAGATCGTACCAGCCGTGGCTCGACGACAGCTCGAAGTGATCCTCGATGCGCTCGCCCGGCTCCAGCGTGTAGCTGCGTGCATGCGCATGGGTGTACGCGTTGTCGACGACCACGCGGCACGCCGCGCCGCCGCTGTTGCGCAGCTGCAGGTACACGTGGCGGTTGCGCACGTCGTAGCCGACCTTCGCTTCCGGGTTCGCGTGGCGGCCGTCCGCGGCCAGCCGCGTGTTGCCCTGGAATTCGCACAGATAGCCGTTCGGGCCATACGCGGCGAGATGGTAGTCGCCGCGCGCGGCCGACGTGCTCCAGGTATCGGCGAAGCGGTCGTGCGACGACACCGCGTAACGACGCGGCGGCGTCGCCGGATTGCGGCGGTCGTACACGTAGAATGCGGCGCCCGCGTCACCAGAGTTCGCGAAATCGAGCGACACGCTGTCGTCGCGGCCGTTCACGCGGGCATGCACGAACAGCTCGTACGGCAGCGCCCGCGCCGGACGCGTGCCGGGCTCCTGCGCCGGCATCGACTGCTGCGCGGGCACCTGGTACGCCTGGCCGGCCGTCTGGATGTGCTGCGGCACCGTGAAGCTCACCGTGCGCGTATCGGGTCGCGCGGAGAAATCGAATGCCGACGTGAGGTCGCCGCAGACCGAGCGGCGCCACGCGCTGATGTTCGGCTCCTGCACGCCGAAGCGCGCTTCGAGGAAACGCAGCACCGACGTGTGGTCGAACGTCTCCGAGCAGACCCAGCCGCCCTTCGTCCACGGCGAGATGATGATCAGCGGCACGCGCGGCCCGAGGCCGATCGGCTGGATGCCGCCCGGGTCCGCACCCGGCACGAGCGGGCTCATCTCGCCCGGGTACTTGTTCAGGTCGAGCAGTTCGTCGCCGAGGTTCGACAGCAGGTTCGACGACACGATGCCCTGGCCGCCCACGCCGCTCGTGACCGGCGGCACCGGCGGCACGACGTGGTCGAACAGCCCGTCGTTTTCGTCATAATTGAGGATGAACACCGTCTTCGCCCACACCTCCGGGTTCGACGTCAGCGCCTCGAGCACCGTGTTGATGTAGAACGCGCCGTCGGTCGGCGACGCCTGCGGGTGTTCGCTGTACTTGTACGGCGACACGATCCACGACACCTGCGGCAGCCGGTTCGCCTGCACGTCGGCCTTCAGCTCGGCGAGCGTGTGGTCCGACGCGCCCTTGTCGACCAGCGGGCCGCTCGCGCCTTCCTTCACCTGGAAGCGCTTGAAGAACATCAGCGAGTTGTCGGTGTAGTTGTCGGTCGGGTCGCCCGGGATGCCCGTGCCGCCCTGGTACAGCTTCCAGCTGATCTTCGCGTTCTCGAGGCGTTCCGCGTAGGTCGTCCACGTGTAGCCGTTCGTGTTGTTGCGCTCGCCGATGCCGGGGCCGTTCGGCTGCGTGCCGTACACGTTGCGCGAATCGATCGTGCCAGTCCACAGGTAGATGCGGTTCGGCGCCGTGTCGGCGTGCGCGGAGCAGAAGTACGAATCGCAGATCGTGAACGCGTCGGCGAGCGCGTAGTGGTACGTGAGGTCCTGGCGCTTCAGGTAGCCCATCGTCAGCACGTCCTGCTTCTGGTTCACCCACTGGTCCCACTGGCCGTTGTTCCAGGACAGGTGGCCGCTGCTCCAGCCGTGGTTGGTGCCCGGCTGGAATTCGGTCGTCTGCTTCGGGTCGAGGTAGAACGGCAGCACGTACGGCGCGGACGGGTCGAGCCCGCGCGAGTGGTAGTTCTTCGTGAACACCGACGCCGGCGGCTGCTGCCACACCGGCGCGCCGTTCGGCAGCAGGTGCGGGCGCGGGTCGTTGAAGCCGCGCACGCCGCGCAGCCCGCCGAAGTAATGGTCGAACGAGCGGTTTTCCTGCATGAAGATCACGACGTGTTCGACGTCGCGGATCGTGCCGGTGCGATAGGCGGCCGGCATCGCGAGCGCCTTGCGGATCGCCGGCGGGAAGCCGGCGTAGGCGGCCATCGCGCCGGCCGACTGGGCGGCGAGGCGCAGGAAATCGCGTCGATTGGTGGCGGACATGAAGAGGATCCTGTGGGTCGGTAAGGGTGGCGCCGGTCGAGCGGGGCCGGCGGTCGGTGCGTTGCCGCTATTACTCCGCACCGGCATGTCCCGGCCGTGACCGGTTCCAGCAGGTTTCTTGCGGTCACCCCCAGCTTTTTTTCGAAGCGGCGCACGACGCACCTTTCATGTGGCCGACACACGCATGCGCTACGCTGACGCGCGATGAAGAGGGGGGAGAAGCCGAGTCGTGTTCGATCAGCTGAAGGCGTTCCACGCGACCGTCCGGCAGGGCAGCATCACGCGCGCCGCGCGCCACCTGGGCGTGAGCCAGCCGACGATCGCCGCGCAGATCCGGCAGGTCGAGCAGCTGTACGGCGTCGAGCTGTTCTATCGCAGCGGCCGCAAGCTCGAGGTCACCGAAACCGGCATCGAGCTGCTGCCGCTCGTCGAGAAGATGATCGCGCTCGAGGCGCAGGCCGACATCATGCTGCGCAACGTCGGCGGCCTGTTCGAAGGCCATCTGCGGATCGGCGCGACCGGGCCGTACTACATCATGGACGCGCTCGGCCGCTTCTCGCACGCGCATCCGTCGATCGCGCTCACGTGCCGGATCGGCAATTCCGAGGAAATCCTGCAGGCGCTGCACGAGTTCCGCATCGACCTCGCGGTGTCGTCGCAGCGCAATGACGCGGACGGCCTCGAACGCAAGGTGATCTCGACCGATCCGCTCGTGCTCGTCGTGCATCGCGACCATCCGCTCGCACGCTTCGACGCGATCGACGCCGCGCAGCTTGCCGACGTGCGGCTCCTGATTCGCGAGGAAGGGTCGGTCACGCGTCGCTGCACGGAGACGATCCTCGCGGCGGCCGGGGTCGCGGCCACGTCGGTCGCCGAGATCGGCAGCCGCGAAGCGATCCGCGAGGCGATCCTGCATGGCGTGGGCGGAAGCCTGTTTCCGCGCGGCGAGGCCGAGCGTCACCCGGACCTGCGCGTCGTCGCGCTGCGCGGCGTCGACACGACGATCGACGAATACGTGTACTACCTGAAGGCGCGCCGCCAGAGCCCGGCGATCGATGCGTTCCTCGCGTGCATCGTACCTGCGCAGACCGCGACGCACGACGCAACGCACGCGACGCGGCCGGTGCACGCGCGCTGAGCCGCCGCGCGTCACTTCGGCAGCGCGGGGATCATCCACGTCAGCACGTGCTGCTGCAGGAACACGAGCACGCCGAGCAGCAGCGTGAGGATCACGCTGTGCCAGAAGGTGCGCGCGAACACGATGCCCTCCTGCCCCTTCAGGTCGGTCGTCGAGACGCCCGTCGCGATGTTCTGCGGCGAGATCATCTTGCCCATCACGCCGCCCGACGAGTTGGTCGCGGCCATCAGGACCGGATCGAGGCCGAGCTGCCGCGCGGCGACCACCTGCAGGTTGCCGAACAGCGCGTTGCCGGACGTGTCGCTGCCGGACAGGAACACCGCGATCCAGCCGAGCGACGCCGACACGAGCGGGAACAGCGCGCCGGTCGACGCGACACCGGTGCCGAGCGTGTAGCTGATTCCCGAGTAGTTCAGCAGGTACGCGAGCCCGACGATCATCATCACCGTGATGATCGCGATCCACGTCTGCCGCCACGTCTTGACCACGCATTCGAGGAACGCGCCGGCGCCGGTGCGCGTCAGCACGGCCGTGATGATCGCCGACAGGAGGATCGCGGTGCCGGTGCCGAGCGGCTGGAAGTCCCAGATCGCCGCATACGGCTTGTGGTACAGCGACACGAAGACCGCGTTGT
Source organism: Burkholderia sp. SCN-KJ (assembly GCF_024656005.1). Lineage (NCBI taxonomy): Bacteria > Pseudomonadati > Pseudomonadota > Betaproteobacteria > Burkholderiales > Burkholderiaceae > Burkholderia > Burkholderia sp. SCN-KJ. The sequence continues at coordinate 33,400 of NZ_JANKOG010000014.1, read as the reverse complement.
GCAGGCCCGGCCACTTGATCTTCACGTCACCGATCGCCGCGATGTTCGCGTGCACCCAGACGATCACGACCACCGACACGACGATCCACGGCAGCCAGCCGCCGAAGCCCGCGCGCGCGGCGCCGGCCGTGGCGGGCACGCTGCGCGCGAGCGCGTATTGCGGATCGGGCTGCGGCTTCCACACCTGCAGGAAGCCGATCGTGACGATCAGCGACGTGAGCGACGACAGCACGTCGGTGAGCTGGTAGCCGAGGAAGTTCGACGTGACGAACTGCGCGATCGCGAAGCTCGCGCCCGACACGAGCAGCGCGGGCCACAGTTTCGAGATCGAGCGCAGGCCGCCGTACGCGCCGACCACGTAGAACGGCAGCAGCAGCGCGAAGAACGGCAGTTGCCGGCCGACCATCGCGCCGAGCGTCGCGGGCGGCAGCGACGTGACCGCGCCGAGCACGGTGATCGGCACGCCGAGCGCGCCGAACGCGACTGGCGCCGTGTTGAACAGCAGCGTGTAGGTGAGCGCTTCGAGCGCGGGGAAGCCGAGCGCGATCAAGAGTGCGCTGGTGATCGCGACCGGCGTGCCGAACCCGGAGATCCCTTCGAGCAGGCAGCCGAAAGAGAACGCGACGACGAGCAGCACGAGGCGGCGGTCGTCGGGCAAGTGGTCGAGCATCCACTGCCGGAACTGGTCGAAGCGGCCCGACTTCACCGCGATGTTGTACAGCAGCAAGGCGTTGAACACGATCCACATCACCGGCACGACCGCGAGCGCCATGCCGGCGCCGACCGCGTTGAACGCGAGGCCGGCCGGCATACCCCACGCGCCGATCGCGACCGCGAGGCCGGTGACGAGGCCGGCGAGCGACGCCTGCCATGCCGGCCGGCGCAGCACGCCGAGCGCGATCAGCGCGACCGCGATCGGAATCACCGCGACGAGGAACGACAGGAACAGCGAGTTGGCGACGGGCGTCAACGGCTGCGCGAACAGGATGCCGGGCGGCAGGGTTGCGGTGGGATTCATCGTGTCTCCGTGTCGACAGGAGTTAGCGCTTTAGCGCTTACTCCTGTCCCATGCTTCGCGGTCGGCCGGAGTTAGCGCTTCAGCGCTTACTCCTGCCCCATGCTTCGCGCTCGACCGGAGTTGGCGCGTTAGCGCTTGCTCCTGTCCCGTATCAAACGTGCGTTCCACGGCGGCGAAGATCGCCCGACGCTTGCGCATGCAACCATGCCGCAGCGCCGACCGATCGGTCGCTTAAAAAAGGTTAGGAGGCGCATCGCGCTTGCACAAGGAGGGCAAGCCCGATGCGCGCGACGTCGACATACGGAATCCGCCGCACGCTGAACGGCGGCTGGCGCCGCGCTGACACGCACGCCAGCAAGCCGCCGGCGCAATGTTGCTCAGGCGACAAAGGTGACTGACGGCACGCGGGGTGTTTCGTTTGGCGTCCGAAGCCTAGACTGGCCGCATCGATTCCGCCCGCGCCGACGAAGGCACGGCGCCGGACACCTCACGGAGCAAACACGATGAAAACCATGAAACTTGCGGCGTGCGCATTCCTGCTGATCGGCTCGGCTGTCGCCGCCCAGGCCCAGGCCGCGTCGACGCTGACGCGCGCGCAAGTTCGCCAGGAACTTGCGGAACTGCAGGCCGCCGGCTACCGGCCGAGTCTTGCCAGCAGCCCGGACTTTCCGCAAAACATGCAGGCGGTCATGCAGCGCGCCGTGCAGGCGCGCGGCGACGCGGCCGGCTACGGCGGCAACGGCCATGCGAATGTGGAATCAGGAAAACCGGCACTGCCGCACGTGGTCGATCGCGACACGTACGCGCATCACTGAAGCGGACGAAACCGGGCCGGACGCGTGACTGCACAACCGGCCTGCCCGCCGCGCAACGCGCAGCGGGCCGCGGCCGTCAAACGCTGAAGCGGTTCAGCGTATACGCACGATAGGCCGCGACGAATGCGTCGAACGATCCGGCCTCCTTCGCTTCGAGCTCGGCCTGCTCGGCCAGCGACTTCGCGGCGAGCGCCTGCTCGGCGCGCATCGTCTCCGCCGACGGCGGGTTCGCGCGGAAATGCGCGGCATGCGCTTCGCTGTGCGCGCACGCGAACGCGAGGAACGACTGCCCGTTCTCGCGCATCGTGCGCAGCACGCGCGCCGACGGCGTGCGCTCCGGATCGGCGAGCTTCTCGCGCTGCGCGGCGATCGCACGCGCATGCTCGTCGCCACCGCGGATCTCGTCGAGACGGCGCCCGACGGTTTCGATATCGGCCATCAGGTCGTCCGCCCATGCCTGCAGCGCAACCGGCTGGCCGTCGCGCATCAGCGTGAGCCCCGGCTTGCGCCCGTCCATCGTCACGCTGCCGAAGTTCGCATTCGCTTCCTTGTACGCGTCGCAGTCGAGCGCGGGGCTCTCGTCGAGCGCGCACGCGAGCAGGAATGCGTCGATGAAGCGCGCGGTCTCCAGCGCGATGCCGGTCGGCTCGAACGGATCGATGTCGAGGCAGCGCACTTCGATGTACTGCACGCCGCGCGACGCGAGCGCATGCAGCGGACGTTCGCCCGAATACGTGACGCGCTTCGGCCGGATCGTCGAGTAGAACTCGTTCTCGATCTGCAGCACGTTCGTGTTGATCTGGATCCACTCGCCGTCGCGATGCGTGCCGATCGCCTCGTACGGCGGATACGGCTCGCTCACGGCCTTCGACAGCGCGTCGAGATAGCCGGGCAGCGTGTTGTAGTCGACTTGCAGCGCGGCCTGCGCGGTCGTGTTCGAGTAACCGAGGTCGCTCATCCGCAGGCTCGTCGCATATGGCCGGTACAGCGTATCGGCGTCGAACGTGTCGAGCTTGTGCGGCTTGCCGCGCAGGAACTTCGTGTCGAGCGCGGGCGATGCGCCGAACAGGTACATCAAGAGCCAGCTGCGGCGCCGGAAGTTGCGGATCTGCGCGAGATAGCGCTCCGACTGGTAGTCGACCAGCGTGGCCGTCGAGCCCTCTTCCGCATGCAGGCGCCGCCACACTTCCTCGTGCAGCGAGTAGTTGTAGTGGATGCCGGCGATGCACTGCATCGTGCGGCCGTAGCGATACGCGAGACCGCGGCGATACACCGTCTTCAGGCGGCCGATGTTCGACGTGCCGTAGTCGGCGATCGGGATTTGATCGTCGGCCGGCAGCAGGCCCGGCATCGAGTCGTTCCACAGCATCTCGTCGCCGAGCGACGCATACACGTAGCGGTGCAGATCGTCGAGGCGTTCGAGCGTAATCGACGCGTCGGCTTCCGCCGGCGTGATCAGTTCGATCAGCGCTTCGGAATAGTCGGTCGTCAACGACGGGTGCGTGAGTGCCGAACCGAGCGCGCGCGGATGCGGCGTGAACGCGATCATCCCGTCGCGCGTCACGCGCAGGCTTTCCTTTTCGATGCCGCGCAGGCCGTCGGGCAGATGCTGCCGCGTCGGGCCCGAGCTCAGCGCTTCGAGACGATTCAGCAGCAGTTCGGACTGGCGGTGAGTCATGGTGTTCGACATGGAGACGCAAGTGCGTGACGGCCGCGCGCAGGATGCCGCGCGGCCGGGTGGATTATTGGTCGCTTCGTTGGTAGCGGGCACTTTAACATCTCGCCGTCACGCGCGCTTGAGGTGACTCCGGGTGGTGCGCGCCCGCCGCGGCGGGCCGCCGGGCGGGCCGATGGCGACGATCGCCGCGCGCGCGGCGGACCGTCCGTCGGCACCGCCGGACGCGACGATCACGCGAAATTCGTCGGAAGGAATGCGAGCCGTGCAAGCCACGGCGCCGCCAGGTGCAACCCGTGCAGCCGAACCCGCGACGCGTCGCCGTCACGGTCGAGCCGCCCGCACGCCGGGGGATGACGGCCGCCGGAACGAGGTGGTCGCCGTCAAGCGTCGCAACCGTGAGCACCACCGACCGATCGCTGCCGGCCCGGCGCCGTTTGCGGGTCGCAGCGCGGCCCTGCCCGGCGCCCCCGCCGGCCGGTCGCGGCGGCCGTCATCCGCCGCGCGCGCCGCCGGCCCGGTCGGCTACGTCGTTCCACAGATGCAGCGCCGCATACGCGCGCCACGGCCGCCAGCCTTCGGTGCGGCGCTTCTGGCTCGCGAGCCGGTCGAGCGACGGATCGCGCGCGGTGATCGACTGCATCAGCACGAGATCGGACGCCGGCCATGCGTCCGGGTCGCGCCACGCACGCATCGCGATGTATTCGACGGTCCACGGGCCGATACCGGGCAGGTCGAGCCAGGCGCTCCGCAGCGTCGCGAGATCGGCCTGGGCGGGATCGAGCGGCACGTGGCCGGCCGCCACCGCGCGCGCCACGCCCGTCAGCGCCGCGGCCCGCTTGCCGGGCATTCCGATCTTCTCCAGATCGCAGGCGGCGAGCGCGTCCGGCGTCGGGAAACGCCAGGCGGGCACGCCGTCCGGCGCTGCCATGCCGTCGTCGTGCGCGACGCGCTCGCCGGCCCGCTGGACGAGCCGGCCGACGATCGTCGTCGCCGCCTTCACGCTCACCTGCTGGCCGACGATCGCGCGCACCGCGAGCTCGAATCCCGACCAGGCGCCCGGCACGCGCAGCCCCGGTGCTGCATCGACGAGCGGCGCGAACCACGGGTCGCGCGCAAGCCCGCTCCCGATCGCGGCCGGGTCGGCGCCGAGGTCGAACATCGACGCGACGCGGCGCGCGAATGCATCGTCGACATGCCGCGCGGCCGCTCCGTCGACCATCGCGATCAGGCAATGCCGGCGCGGATGCTTCGTGACGGTCAGCCGGCCCGCGTCGCCGTGGAGGTCGACGATGCGGCGATACACGCCGTCGACGACCTGTTCGACGCCCGGAATCGCCCGTCCGCTGAAGAAGCGCAGCACGCGCGCCCAGTCGTACGGCGCCTTGAAGCGCAGTTCCATCTGCGCGGACGGCGGCACCTGGCCGCCATCCGCGATCGACGTAATCGTGTTTTTTTCGATGCTCAAACTGCGTTGCCCTCCGCAACGGCTTCGGTTTCATCGTCGTGCGCATGGCGCGCCTCGGACGCGAGCAGCGTCGCCTTGCGGCGCACGCCCCAGCGATATCCGGCGAGCGCGCCGCCCTTCTGCACGACACGGTGGCACGGGATCGCGAGCGCGACCGGGTTCGACGCGCAGGCCGATGCGACGGCCCGCACCGCACGCGGCGCGCCCAGTGCCTCGGCGATCTCCGAGTAGCTGCGCGTTTCGCCGTACGGGATGTGCGTCAGCGCTTCCCAGACGCGCTGCTGGAACGCGGTCGGCGCGATGTCGAGCGGCAGGTCGAACGCGTGCCGGGTGCCGTCGAGGTATGCGCGGATCTGCGCGACGAACGGCGCGAGCCGCGACGGCGATTCGACCAGCTCGGCACGCGCGAACGCATCCGTCAGTTCGCCGACGAGCGACGCCGGCTCGTCGCCAAACGCGATCCGGCAGATGCCCTGTTCGGTCGCGGCGACGAGCACCGTGCCGAGCGGCGTCGACGCGGTCGCGTAGTCGATCCGCAGGCCGGCGCCCTGGCGACGGAACGCGGACGGCGCCATGCCCAGTTCGCGCGGCACCGATGCGTAGAGCCGCGACGGCGAGTTGAAACCCGCGTCGACGGCCGCCTGCGTGACCGGCTGCCCGCTTTGCAGCGCCTCGCGCAAGGCGGCGCCGCGCTGCGCGGCCTGGTACTGCCGCGGCGACACGCCGACCACGCGCTTGAACAGCCGCTGCAGGTGGAACGGGCTTACGTGCACGGCGTCGCTCAGTTGCTGCAGCGTGAGCCGCTCCGGATGCGCGTCGAGCACCGCGCAGGCACGATTGACGATCTCGAGTTCGCGCGGCAGCCCTTCCGGCTGGCAGCGCTTGCACGGGCGAAAACCGGCCGCGCGCGCATCGGCCGGACTGGCAAAGAAGGACACATGCTCGCGCCGCGGCAGCCGCGACGCGCAGCTCGGGCGACAGAACACGCCGGTCGTGCGCACGGCGTAGAAGAACGCGCCGTCCGCATGCGGATCGCGGGCGGTCACGGCGCCCCAGCGGGCATCGTCGGTCGGATAGGCGGTTTTCATCTGAACCTCGCGCTCTCTAGTGTAGATGGTGCCTACTCTAGACATCGGCATGGGCTGTCGCGCCCTGAATCTTGCTCTGTGATTCGCGCCGGCGAAACCGGGGGCACATCGCAATCGATCGATCGGACGAAAAACCGCGCAAGCGCTGCTCCGGCACCGCTTTCGTCATCGTCGCGTCACCATTTTGCTGCAGTGCGGCTGCGACCAATCGCCGTCCTGACCATTTTTTACACTCGGAATATTGCAACGCACCATCGCCGTGTGTATAGTTGGAACTGTCTCCTCCATGTCTCCTCCTGATATGGATTAAGCCCGTTCCGCTCTGCGTGAACGGGCTTTTTTTCGTCCGTCGATCGTGCAGCATTGCGGCATCCGTCGCCGGCGCGGTCTACACTCGGTGCACACCATCCGCGAAGGAGTGCCCCGCTCATGAAACCGACCATCCGCGCGATCGATCACGTCGTGCTGCGCGTGACCGACATGGCTGCGATGACGCGCTTTTACTGCGATGCCGTCGGCTGCCACGTGGAGAAGGAACAGCCCGACCTGGGCCTCGTGCAGTTGCGCGCCGGCGACGCGCTGATCGACCTGCTGTCGGTCGGCGGCCCGATCGATCGTCCCGACAGCGGCCCGCCCGGCACCGGCCGCAACCTCGACCATCTGTGCCTGCGCGTCGAGCCGTTCGACCCCGACGCGCTGATCGAGCATTTCGCCGCGCATGGCGCACGCCCCGGCGCCCCCGCCGAACGCTACGGCGCCGGCGGCTACGGGCCATCGATCTATCTGTTCGATCCCGAAGGGAACATGCTGGAATTCAAGGGGCCGCCCGCCGCGTTCGGCTGAGCGCTGCGGCGGCCGTCAAGCGTCGGCGAACGGCTTCAGCACCGTCCATTCGACCGCGACCGGATCGTGGTCGGCGCTCGAGATCCAGGCGGCGCCGTCCTGCACCGTGCACTGCAGGCGCATCGTGCGCTCGGCGAGCCGCCCGAGCGCGGCCGCGACGCCGTCGGCCAGCGACAGCACCTGCACGTTGCGCAGCCGCTCCACCTTGCTGCGCACGCCCTGCCACCAGATATCCGAGGTCTTGCCGCCGTACGCGATCACCGTGACCTGGCCGGCGCGGCCGGCCGCCTTCGAGATGCGCCGTTCGTCGGGCTGGCCGGCCTCGATCCATACGTCGATCGCCCCCGTCAGGTCCTTCTGCCACAGATCGGGCTCGTCGACGTCCGACAGCCCCTTGCAGAATTCGAGCCGCTCGTGCGCGAACAGCGCGAACGCGACGATGCGCACCATCATCCGGTCGTCGGTTTCGGACGGGTGACGGGCGACCGTCAACGCGTGATCGGCGTAGTAGTGCCGATCCATGTCGGCGATTTGCAGCTCGGCTTTGTAGATCGTGGATTTCAGCGCCATGCGGATACGGCCCGGGCGGGCATTCGGTTCGGTCGGGCCGTGATGATACCGAATGCGCGCCGCCCGGCGCGTGACGGGCGCGCCACAGCACGACGGCCCGGCATCGGCCGGGCCGCGTTCAGGTCGCGCCGCCGGCGGTTCCGGCAGGCGCGCGGGGGCGAGAGGTGCGCGTGCGGGTTACTGCTTGACGAAGCGCGAATCGGTCCAGAGGCCCTGCTGGTCGCTGTTGTCGGCGCTGACGAACTGGACGTCGCCCTGATCGACCGCCACCACGCGGAAGCGCTGGCCTTCCGGCACCGACAGGCAACGGTAGTCGTCGAAGTACTGCTGCTTCGCCTGCGACTTGCCGTCACGTTCGTGACTCAGTACGGAGTCCAGATTGTCTTTCGACAGACAGCCCCACGCATTCTTCGTCAGCTGGATTTCCTGCTTCGGCTGGACAGCCGCATCGCCGCCCGCCTGGGCGATCGACACCACGGAAAATGCGCCGACGAGGGCAAAAAGGACACCGGTACGCTTCATCATGTTCTGTCTCCAGGCTTGCGGGCACCAGGCTGGGTTAGCTATGTGTTTAAAGGTGATCGTGAACCCGCGTTTTTCACTTTAGAAGACCGGCAAACGATATCAAGCACATTTGTTGTGCGATCGCAATAGCGGCGAATTGTCGCACCCTGCGCGCACCCGGTTTTTCACTTGCGGCGGCGTCTGCCGTCCGGCGGATTCGCCCGCGCTGCCGGAAGCAAAGCCTCATCCGGCAAGCCTTTCGGAGAAACTACAGTCCATCGGCTGAACGGTTTGGATAATTCATTTCAATAGCGGGACCATTTTGATGCGTTGCACATAAAGTCATCCGAAATGATCTGAATTTACCGCAGTGCGGCACCGGATTTACCTGATACAAGAAAAATGCCAGGTATAAGCGCACTCGTATTTACCCGTATTTCCCGGGCAGGCTTGGCGCCCGCTGCAGCGGAGCCGCAGCGGGCGTTCGCCAGTGTTTTTACCCGATCTTGTTCAGACCACTTGCGGACGCTCGAAATAATCGCGCTGGAAAATGCACATGCGATAAGCGTTGTGATACGCGCCGTTTCCGAAAAATTCTTCCTTCAATTCCGCCTCGTGCTGGAATCCGCATTTCTCGTACACGTGGATGGCCGCCGCATTCGACGTGTCGACGATCAGGTACAGCTTGCGCATGTTCAGCACCTTGAACGCATATTCGATCGCAAGACGCGTCGCCTGCCCCGCATAGCCGCGCCCCTGGCATTGGGGCGCGATGATGATCTGGAATTCGCCGCGACGGTGAATGTAGTCGAGCTCGATCAGCTCGACGAGGCCGACCAGCTCGTCCTGCGCATCGACCGCGACGAAGCGGCGCTCGCGCTGATCGTGCACGTGACGGTCATACAGTTGCGACAGCTCGGAGAAGGTTTCGTACGGCTCCTCGAACCAGTAGCGCATGATCTTCGCGTCGTTGTTCAGCTCGTGAACGAAGCGCAGGTCCTGGCGCTCCAGCGGCCGTAGTGCAAGCGTGTGCTTGTCGTTCTGGAGTTGCATGTTCGTGTCCTTTTTGACGCCCGCGCGCGCATGAAACACCCGTGCGGCGGCGCCGCGAACGGGGCGCGTTCCGCGCTGCAAGAAGTTGACCGCGGGCGAAGGTCAGAGCCTAGAATGGACACAAGGGTTCCTGCCACCGCAAGGAGGCTATCGTGATCGAGCAAGTCATACTCGGCATCTTCCTCGTGCTGCCACTCATGATCGTGGCTGCGCTGTTCTCCGACGAACTGTGGCAGGAACATCGGCGCCAGCATCCGCGCGACGAAAATGCACCGCATATCGACTGGAAGCATCCGTGGCGCCGGGTGAGGCGCGGACACTGAGCCGATCGCCATCCCCGCAAGGCACCCACGCGGGCGGGGTGCTGCACACGGTACAAACGGTGCAACCGCTTTGCGCCACGAACCGCCTCGAACCGAATCCCGCCCAACCAGCGAGCCGCCGACGTGAACGACAAACCCGCTCTCCCTCCGCACGATATCCCCGGCGAAGCGATCGACCTGCAGATTGCCGACGTGCTGGCGGCCGTCCGCTACCCGGCCAACAAGGATGCGATCGTCGACGCCGCACGCGACGCCGGCGCCAGTAACGAAGTGCTGTCGATGCTCGACGGCCTGCCCGAACAGGACTACGCGGACGTCGACGCCGTCACGCGCTGGGTCGCCGGCAACTTCGGCCCCGGCCTCGGCATTTGAGCGCACGCCAATAACGCGATAGGATCGGGCCGCACCGGTTGCACTGCGGCCGGATGCATGCTGCCCGGCGCCAAGACCGGGCGTGACCGCACGAGTGCCCGGGGGAATCCATGGAAGGCATCCTGATCCAGCATACGACGCGTCGTCAGCTTTGGTTCGGCGCGCTGACGGCACTCGTCATCGTGCTCGCCCTGGCGATCGCCGTGCCGCACGCGAACGTCACGCTGCCGGCCGTCGAGCCGTTCATGCCGATGTGCGCGCTGACCGTGTTCACCACCGCGAGCATCGCCGCCTTCTTCCTCGGCGCGCAGTTCACCGTCACGCGCCAGCCCGTGCTCGGTGCGCTCGGCGGCGCCTATGCGTTCACCGCACTCGCCGTCGCGCTGCAGCTGCTCACCTTCCCCGGCGTGTTCGCGCCGCACGGCTTGCTCGGCGCGCGTCCGCAAAGCGCCGCGTGGATGTGGGTCTTCTGGCATGCCGGCTTTCCGTGCTTCGTGATGGCCGCGCTGCTCGCGCGCGAGCGGCTCACGCATGCGCCGGTCGGCGCGGCGCAGACGCGCATATGGACCTTCGCGCTGGTCGGCGGCCCGGCCGTCGCGGCCGCGCTGCTGTGCGTGCTCGCGCTGAACGTGGCGCTGCCGCCCGCGTTCCATCCGCCGGGCGACGCAGCCGCGCTGCCCGTCAACGGGATCGCGCTGGTCGTGTGGCTGCTCAATGCGCTCGCGCTCGTCGCCGTGCTGGCTTCCGGCCGACTGCGCACGACGCTCGACCTGTGGCTCGCGATCGCGGTACTCGCCTGCCTCACCGACACGACGCTGAACCTGCTGACCACGAGCCGCTTCACGGTCGGCTGGTATCTCGCACGCGTGTTCAGCATGTTCACGCCGGGCGTGCTGGTGTGCGTGCTCGCCTGGGAAGTGACAAAGCTGTATCAGCAGCTGTTCGAGGCGCATGCGACGCTGGTTCGTTCGTCCGCGCGCGACGGGCTGACCGGCGCGTTCAATCGCAGCCACTTCAACGATCACTTCCACACGCTGTTCCTGCAGGCGCGGCGGCAAGGCGAGCCGTTGTCGCTGCTGATGGTCGACGTCGACCACTTCAAGGCGTACAACGACGCGTTCGGTCACGTGAAGGGCGATGCGTGCCTGATCGCCGTCGCGAATGCGCTGGCCGGCGCGGTGCGGCGGCCGGCCGATATCGTCGCGCGCTACGGCGGCGAGGAGTTTGCCATCGTGCTGCCGAACACCGGCGCGCGCGGTGCACGGGTCGTTGCCGAGGAAGCGCGCGAAGCGGTGCTGCGGATCGATCTCGCGATGCCCGGGTCGCCGGCCGGGCGCGTGAGCGTCAGCGTCGGCTGCGCGACCGTGTCGGCCGACGACCTGTCGACGCCCGATGCATTGATCGAAGCCGCCGATGCCGCGCTGTATCGTGCGAAGGATGCGGGGCGAAACCGCGTCGTGGCGGCGTGAAAACGTCTGCGGATTGGGGATATGTTACGGTCATTGTGACCGGAATAATCCGCCGTTACGGATTGGCGCGCCGGGAAACGATCGCTTACAGCCGGTGTTGAAGGCGCTCGCTATGCTGGGTTCATATCGAATCCGAGCAGGTGAGCGTGATGAAGAAAACCCTTTTGCTGATTGCCGGTGTCGCCGTGCTGTTGAGCGGCTGCATCGTGGTGCCGGATGGCGGCGGGTATGGGTATTACGGTGATGGCGGGTATTACCATCATCATCATCGGCATTGGGATTGATGCATTCCACCCCGGCTGTCGCGACGACGCAGTCCGGATCAGTCGATCCGGATCGCTGGGGACGGGAATTCGAAGCGCCGGTGTTCCGTTGAAATGCCCGCTTACTTGCCAATACAAAACCTGCTGAAAATCACCCCCAGCAGATCATCCGAAGTGAACTCGCCGGTAATCGCATTGAGTTGCTCCTGCGCGAGCCGCAGTTCCTCCGCAAACAGATCGAGCGATTGCGCGCGCTGCTCGGCGTGATCCGCCGCCTGCGCCAGATGCTCCTGCGCAGCCCGCAGCGCAATCAAGTGCCGCTCGCGCGCCAGATAAACGCCTTCCGCCCCCGCCTGCCACCCCGCGATCCGCAGCAGTTCCGCGCGCAACATGTCGATGCCGTCGCCGCGCTTGGCCGACAGATGCACCTCGGTCAGGTCGCCTTCGGCCGCCGGATGCTCGACGCACGCCGGCACGCCGGTGAGGTCCGTCTTGTTCAACACCCGCACCACCGGCACGCCATCCGGGAACCGCGCCGCGATCGTTTCGTCGTCCGCCGTCATCCCCGTGCGCGAATCGAGCAGATGCAGCACGACGTCGGCGCGCTCGATCTCACTCCACGTGCGCGCAATCCCGATCCGCTCGACTTCGTCCTCTGTCTCGCGCAGCCCGGCCGTATCGATGATGTGCAGCGGAATCCCTTCGACCTGGATCGTCTGCGCGACCTTGTCGCGCGTCGTGCCCGCGATCGGCGTGACGATAGCCAGCTCCGCGCCGGCGAGCGCGTTCAGCAGCGACGACTTGCCGACGTTCGGCTGCCCCGCGAGCACGACCGACAACCCCTCGCGCAGCAGCGCGCCCTGCCGCGCGTCACCGAGCACGTGCGCCAGTTGCTCGCGGATCCTCGCGAGCTTGCCGCGCGCATCGGCCGCTTCCAGGAAGTCGATTTCCTCTTCCGGGAAATCGAGCGTCGCCTCGACCAGCATCCGCAGCGTGATCACATCCTCGACGAGCGCGTGGATCTGCCGCGAGAACGCGCCGTCGAGCGAGCGCCCGGCCGAGCGCGCCGCCGCTTCGGTACTCGCCTCGATCAGGTCGGCCACCGCCTCGGCCTGCGCGAGATCGAGCTTGTCGTTCAGGAACGCGCGCCGCGTGAACTCGCCCGGCTCCGCGAGCCGCAACCCGAAGCCGCGCCCCGCATCGAGGCAACGCTGCAGCAGCAGCTGCATCACGATGGGCCCGCCGTGCCCCTGCAGTTCCAGCACGTGCTCGCCGGTGTACGAATGCGGCGCAGGGAAATACAGCGCGATTCCGCGGTCGAGCGGCGCGCCGTGCTCGTCGAGGAATGGCACATAGCTCGCATGGCGCGGCGCGAGCCGCTGCCCGCACAACGCGTCGATCAGCGGCAGCGCGGCCGCCTCGCCGCCGCGCCCGAACGACACGCGGACGACGCCGATGCCCCCCCGGCCGGCAGCAGTGGCAATGGCGACGATCGGATCGGAATCGGTAGCGAGCATGGGAATCGGATGAATCGGGTGAACACGGCGTCAATGGTGCGCCCGCACAACAGTTCGGGCATCGGGACGCCGGCATTGTAGCGTGCCGGCCCGCACGCCATCGGACGCCCGATCGGCGTCGAACATGCCCGAATTTATCCCGACGGGGATAAGTCGAGTATCAATGCCGGACAATCACGTCCTGTCCATTTCGGACGAGTATGCCTTTCCGAACGGTCCGACACTGCGGCCCCCAATTCCGCCGCACGGTCCACGGCAGATTGGGATTCGTCCGAACACGCTATGTTTAGCCTATACGGTTGTCTGAGACGTGTCGGCGGAATTGCACAATCACCCCCATGCCGACACCCGAAGAAAAAGCAGCGTTCTCGGAACGCCTGAAATTCGCCTTGCGGCGCAGCCCGGACAAGGTCACCGGCGCGACGGAGCTCGCGAACCGGTTCAATCTGCGTCACCGCGGTGCGCAGCCGGTTTCGCCGCAAACCGCGCACAAATGGCTGACGGGCCGCACGATTCCGACGCCGGACAAACTTGAAACGCTCGCCGACTGGTTGCGCGTCGAACTGCATTGGCTGCATTACGGCCCGTCGCCGAGCGTGACCGAGCACACGACGCCGCAACCGCTGCCGCGCGACGAGCGTTATCCGCCGACGCCCGAGACGATCGAACTCGCGTCGAAGATCGAGGCGCTGCCGCCGCATCAGCGTTACCTCGTTCAGGAACTGATCGAGCAGTTCTACGGCGGCGACACGAAAATCGAAGCGAAGAAGGCCTGAACGACAGCGGTCAACGTCCCCGCGCCGCCACCCGCCAGAAACAAAAAAGCCGCATGGATGAAACCATGCGGCTTTTTTGCGTGCATCGCGGGCGGCTGGCCGCCCGCGTGTGCCACGGGCGTCAGGCCTTCTTGCCGCCGCCGAGCTTGCGCGTGATGTAGTACTGCTGCGCGATCGACAGCACGTTGTTCACGACGTAGTACAGCACCAGGCCGGCCGGGAAGAAGAAGAACATCACCGAGAACGCGATCGGCATGAACTTCATCATCTTCGCCTGGACGGGGTCCGGCGGCGTCGGGTTCAGGCTCGTCTGCACGAACATCGAGACGGCCATCAGCACCGGCAGGATGAAGAACGGGTCGCGCTGCGACAGGTCGTGAATCCACAGAATCCACGGCGCGCCGCGCATTTCGACCGACGCGAGCAGCACCCAGTACAGCGAGATGAACACCGGGATCTGGATCACGACCGGCAGGCAGCCGCCGAACGGATTGACCTTCTCGGTCTTGTACAGCTCCATCAGCGCGGCGTTCATCTTCTGCGGATCGCTCTTGAAGCGTTCGCGCAGCGCCTGCATGCGCGGCGTGATTTCCTTCATGCGCGCCATCGACTTGTAGCTGGCAGCCGACAGCGGGAAGAACACCGCCTTGATCAGCACCGTCAGCAGCACGATCGCCCAGCCCCAGTTACCGACGACGCCGTGGATCTTCTCGAGCAGCCAGAACAGCGGCTTCGCGATGATCGTCACCCAGCCATAGTCCTTCACGAGCTCCAGGCCCGGCGCGACGCCCTCGAGCATGCGCTCTTCTTCCGGACCGGCGAACAGGCGTGCCTGCACGTCGGCCGACTGGCCCGGCGCGATCGCGGCGACCGGCTGCTTCACGCCGACGCGGTACAGCGCCGGATCGATCTTTTCAGCGTAGATGTCGCGCTTCGCGCCCTGCTGCGGAATCCAGGCCGACGCGAAGTAGTGCTGCACCATCGCGACCCAGCCGTTGTCGGAGGACTTCTCGAAGTTCGCCTTGTTCTTGTCGAGGTCGCTGAAATCGATCTTCTGGAAGTGCTTCGCGTCCGTGTAGACCGCCGGCCCGAGGAACGTATGCGAGAACATCGGCGTTTCGACGGCCGTGTTGTCGCGCACCAGTTCCATGTAGACCGTCGGCGTGACCGGTGCCGTGCCGACGTTGTCGATCTTGGTGTCGACGCCGATCACGTAGCTGCCGCGCGTGAACGTGTAGGTCTTCACGACCTTCACGCCGCCCTTCACCGGCGATTCGAACGACAGCTTGAGCGTGTTCTGGTCACCCGTCAGCGACGTCGGGCCCGCGTTGACCTGCGTGTAGACGTCGTTGTGGTTCGGGAAGTCGCCGCCGAGCAGGCCCGAGCGCGCGAGATACGTGTGGCCGGCCGTGTGGTCGAACAGCGTGATGTACAGGTCCGGCTGCTTGCCGTCGCCCTGCTTCTTCAGCGTCAGCTTCGCGAGCGTGCCGCCGCGCGTGTCGATTTCGCCGTCGTACACGTCGGTCGAGAACTTCACGAGCTGCGCCTGCGCGGCCGGTGCCGTCGTCGACGGTGCGGCGCCGGCTGCGGCAGCAGGTGCGTCACCTGCGGTCGTCGTCGTCGCGCCCGTGCCCGATGCACCGCCTGCAGCCGCGGGGGCCGTTTGCGTGGCGCTCGGGAAGAACATCGACGGGCGTCCATGGTCGCGCTGCCAGTTGTCGTACAGCATGACAGCTGACATGAAGAAGATCACCCATAGGACGGTGCGTTTGATATCCATGCGTTGTCTCAGAGTCGATGGGACCGCGCGTCGGCTTCGCCGCTAGCGCGAGTGTCGGAGTTGGGCGGCGGGACGAGGTCGATGCCGCCCGCGGAAAACGGATGGCATCGGCACACGCGCCTGACGGCGAGATACGTGCCGCGCGCGGCGCCATGATACTGGATTGCCTCGCGCGCGTAATCAGAACAGGAAGGATAAAAACGGCAACGGTTGCCGAGCATCGGGCTCACGGCAACCTTGTAGAAGCGCAGCAAGGCGATCAATACCGTTTTCATACCTTGGGCGGCGCCGTTCGACGCCGCGTCAAAACCAGCCGGGCAGGCGCGAACGCCGCACCACGGATGGATGCGTCACTCGGACGCGGGCTTCGACGCCCGGCGCGCGATTTCCCGGACTGCTCTGTCGAGCAGTTCGCGGATCTCGGCCGCGCACATCGCCGCGAGCGGGGCGGAAGCCGCGCTCGGCAGCGCTTTCTTGTCGAACCGCGTGTGCTGCCGCAGCAGCAGGTCGTAACCGGCGAACTCGGCCCGGCGCAGGCGAAACGCATCGCGCGCCAGCCGCTTCACGAGGTTACGTGTTACTGCACGCGGCGCATACTTCTTGCCGACGACGAGCCCCAGACGCGCGGGCTGACCGGTCGGCTTGCCGTAGATCACGAAGTGCGCGGAGCGCCGCCAGGGGCGCAAACGAAAAACGGATGAAAATTCATCCGTTTTCAGAAGTCGCGCAGCTTTCGGGAAGGCGGCTTTCGTCTGCGACGGATTCGCACCCGGCTCGACGGCACCTTCCGCAGGACTGCGGACGGCGGACACAGCGCGCAACCTGCCTTAGATGGCGAGGCGCTTGCGGCCCTTCGCGCGGCGAGCGTTGATGACCTTGCGGCCACCTGCCGTCTTCATGCGGACACGGAAGCCATGGGTGCGCTTGCGGCGCGTCACGGACGGTTGGTAAGTACGTTTCATGATGTTCTCACTTGTTCGAGAATGTCGAAATTCAGGGGACCGCGTGCCCTTAACCGGAGGCATTCGGGCGAACGCAATCGCCGGGAATACAGGATTGGTTTTCGCGGAACCCGCTATTTAAACCGTTTTTCCGTTGACGGTCAATACTTTAGGAGTCGATCGCCTGTGCAAGCCCCGGGCGATCCGGCCCCGCGCCCCACAATCCCGGCCTGTGGATAACTCGCGCTGTGGCCGCGTTTGGCGGTAGAATCTCGCCTTATCTCCAAGAATCCCGCACGCCGCTTCGGCTCGCGCCTGCCCCTCCAACACTGTGACGCAGGCGTCCGAGGCACGCTCGCACGACCGCTTCGGGCCTTGTTGCGCAACCGCGACAAGGGCGCCGGCGAGCCGCGCTGTGCACGCAAAAAACGACAGTTACTTGATGAACGATTTCTGGCAACACTGTTCCGCACTGCTGGAGCGCGAGCTGACGCCCCAGCAGTACGTGACGTGGATCAAACCCTTGGCCCCGGTGGCCTTCGATGCGTCGGCGAACACGCTGTCCATCGCCGCGCCGAACCGCTTCAAGCTGGACTGGGTCAAGAGCCAGTTTTCGGGACGGATCTCCGATCTGGCCCGAGATTTCTGGAATGCGCCGATCGAAGTCCAGTTCGTCCTCGATCCCAAGGCAGGTATGCGCAGCGCAGCGCCCGCGACCGGCGCCGCACCGGCAGCCCCGCGCGCGCCGCTGGCGCCGAGCGGCCCGGCCGCGACGGTTGCCGCGATCGCCGCCAACCTCGCCGCGAATGCCGCTGCTGCGCCCGCCGCGCCGGCCGACGTGCCGATGACGCCGTCGGCGGCCGCCGCGCACCACCTGAACGCCGACGACGCCGACATCGACCTGCCGAGCCTGCCCGCGCACGAAGCGGCCGCCGGCCGCCGCACGTGGCGTCCGGGCCCCGGTGCGGCACCCGCGAACGGCGGCGAAGCCGATTCGATGTACGAACGCTCGAAGCTGAACCCCGTGCTCACGTTCGACAACTTCGTGACCGGTAAGGCGAACCAGCTCGCGCGCGCCGCCGCGATCCAGGTCGCGGACAATCCGGGCATCTCGTACAACCCGCTGTTCCTGTACGGCGGCGTCGGCCTCGGCAAGACCCACCTGATCCACGCGATCGGCAACCAGCTGCTGCTCGACAAGGCCGGCGCGCGGATCCGCTACATCCATGCGGAACAGTACGTGTCGGACGTGGTGAAGGCGTACCAGCGCAAGGCGTTCGACGACTTCAAGCGCTACTACCACTCGCTCGACCTGCTGCTGATCGACGATATCCAGTTCTTCTCCGGCAAGTCGCGCACGCAAGAGGAATTCTTCTACGCGTTCGAGGCGCTGGTCGCGAACAAGGCGCAGGTGATCATCACCAGCGACACGTATCCGAAGGAAATCTCGGGCATCGACGATCGCCTGATCTCGCGCTTCGACTCGGGCCTCACCGTCGCGATCGAGCCGCCCGAGCTGGAAATGCGCGTCGCGATCCTGATGCGCAAGGCGCAGTCGGAAGGCGTGAATCTCTCGGAAGACGTCGCGTTCTTCGTCGCGAAGCACCTGCGCTCGAACGTGCGCGAACTCGAAGGCGCGCTGCGCAAGATCCTCGCGTATTCGAAGTTCCACGGCCGCGAGATCTCGATCGAGCTGACCAAGGAAGCGCTGAAGGACCTGCTGACCGTGCAGAACCGGCAGATTTCGGTCGAGAACATCCAGAAGACCGTCGCCGACTTCTACAACATCAAGGTCGCCGACATGTATTCGAAGAAGCGCCCCGCGAACATCGCGCGGCCGCGGCAGATCGCGATGTATCTCGCGAAGGAACTCACGCAGAAGAGCCTGCCGGAAATCGGCGAGCTGTTCGGCGGGCGCGATCACACCACCGTGCTGCACGCGGTGCGCAAGATCGCCGACGAGCGCAGCAAGGACGCGCAGCTCAACCACGAGCTGCACGTGCTGGAACAGACGCTGAAGGGCTGAGCGCGCGGCGCGCTTGATAATTCGGCCTCCGCCCCAATTTAAGGGGGGCGGTTCGGTTTTGAGGCACAATACTGGTTTGACCGCCCCGGTGGTGGCGGGCCAAGAGCCCGGCCGGCGGGGCGCTGCGAGGCTGCTGCGCTGCAGGCCGTTACTCAACGAAGGAACTCTATGCAACTGGTCAAGACCGAACGAGACACCCTCCTCAGGCCGCTGCAAACGGTCAGCGGCATCGTCGAACGCCGCCATACGTTGCCGATCCTCGCCAACCTGCTGATCACCAAGAACGGCCCGGACGTTTCGTTCCTGTCGACCGACCTGGAGCTGCAGATCACCACGCGCGCCGATTTCGGCGTCGGCGGCGACCAGGTCGCGACCACCGTCGCGGCGCGCAAGCTGCTCGACATCCTGCGCGCGATGCCTGACGGCCAGGTCACGCTGTCGCTCGCCGACAAGCGCCTCACCGTTCAATCGGGCAAGAGCCGTTTCGCACTGCAGACGCTGGCGGCCGACGAGTTCCCGACCGTCGCGCAGGCGAAGGATTTCGGCGCGACCCTGACCGTCCCGCAGAAGTCGTTCCGCCAGTTGCTCGGCATGGTCCACTTCGCGATGGCGCAGCAGGACATCCGCTATTACCTGAACGGCATGCTGCTCGTCGTCGACGGCGACCAGCTGATGGCCGTGGCCACCGACGGCCACCGCCTCGCGTTCTCGTCGATGAAGCTCGAAGGCGGCACGTTCGGCCGCCAGGAAGTCATCGTGCCGCGCAAGACGATTCTCGAGCTGCAGCGCCTGCTCGAAGACATCGACGACACCGTCACCATCGACATCGCGCAAACCCAGGCCAAGTTCACGTTCGGCCAGGTCGAGCTCGTGTCGAAACTCGTCGAGGGCAAGTTCCCCGACTTCCAGCGCGTGATCCCGAAGGCGCACAAGAACACGTTCGAGATCGGCCGTGAAGAACTGCAGCGTTCGCTGCAGCGCGCGGCGATCCTGACCTCGGACAAGTTCAAGGGCGTGCGCTGCATCATCGCGCCGGGCCAGTTGAAGATCATGTCGACCAACGCCGATCAGGAAGAGGCGCAGGAAGAACTGGAAATCGCCTACCAGGGCGATACCGTCGACATCGGCTTCAACGTCACGTATCTGCTCGACGTGCTCGCGAACCTGAAGGTCGACACCGTGCAGGTGAGCCTCGGCGACGCCAGCTCGAGCGCGCTGATTACCGTGCCCGAGAACGACGAGTTCAAGTATGTCGTGATGCCGATGCGCATCTGACGCGCACGACATCAAGACACACACCAGGGGGCGGCAAGCCCCTTTGGCGTTTTTATGGCGAACCGACAACCCGTCCCTTTGGTGCCTTTTCGGCGCTTGGGGCGGGCCAGGAAACTGGAGCGGCCCGGCGATTTCTCTCGCTGAAACGCACCGCGCCGCCACTAGAGTGGCCTCGCAGAACCGGAAGATATCCATGAGTGAACAGCACAATTCGCAACCCGATAACAGCAGCTACGGCGCCTCGTCGATCCAGATCCTCGAAGGTCTGGAAGCGGTGCGCAAGCGCCCCGGGATGTACATCGGCGACACGTCTGACGGCACCGGT
This sequence comes from Burkholderia sp. SCN-KJ, assembly GCF_024656005.1. Lineage (NCBI taxonomy): Bacteria > Pseudomonadati > Pseudomonadota > Betaproteobacteria > Burkholderiales > Burkholderiaceae > Burkholderia > Burkholderia sp. SCN-KJ. The sequence goes on along the minus strand of NZ_JANKOG010000014.1, from coordinate 13,299 downwards.
CTGCACCACCTCGTGTTCGAGGTGCTCGACAACTCGATCGACGAAGCGTTGGCCGGGTACTGCAACGACATCCACGTGACGATTCACGCCGACAACTCGATTTCCGTGACCGACAACGGCCGCGGGATTCCGACCGACGTGAAGATGAACGACAAGCACGAGCCGAAGCGCAGTGCGGCTGAAATCGTGATGACCGAGCTGCACGCCGGCGGCAAGTTCGACCAGAACAGCTACAAGGTGTCGGGCGGCCTGCACGGCGTGGGCGTGTCGTGCGTGAACGCGCTGTCGAGCTGGCTGCGGTTGACCGTGCGTCGGAACGGCAAGAAGCATTTCATGGAGTTCCATCGCGGCGTCGCGCAGGAGCGCGTGCTCGAGATGGTCGATGGCGTGGAAGTTTCGCCGATGCTGATCACCGGTGATACTGAAAACCGCGGCACCGAAGTGCACTTCATGGCCGATCCGACCATTTTCGGCACGGTCGAGTATCACTACGACATCCTCGCGAAGCGGATGCGTGAACTCTCGTTCCTGAACAACGGCGTGCGGATTCGTCTCACGGACCTGCGCTCGGGCAAGGAAGACGATTTCGCGTTCGCCGGCGGTGTGAAGGGCTTCGTCGAGTTCATCAACAAGACGAAGACCAACCTGCACCCGACGGTGTTCTTCGCCAACGGCGAGAAGGATGGCGTGGGCGTCGAAGTCGCGATGCAGTGGAACGACAGCTACAACGAAAACGTGCTGTGCTTCACGAACAACATTCCGCAGCGCGACGGCGGCACGCACCTGACCGGCCTGCGGGCCGCGATGACGCGCGTCATCAACAAGTACATCACCGACAACGAAATCGCGAAGAAGGCGAAGGTCGAGACGACCGGCGACGACATGCGCGAAGGGCTGTCGTGCGTGCTGTCCGTGAAGGTGCCGGAGCCGAAGTTCAGCTCGCAGACGAAGGACAAGCTGGTTTCTTCTGAGGTTCGTGCGCCGGTTGAAGAGGTTGTGGCGAAGGCTCTGGAAGAATTCCTTTTGGAAACGCCGATCGACGCGAAGATCATCTGCGGGAAGATCGTTGAGGCCGCTCGGGCGCGGGATGCTGCGCGGAAGGCGCGTGAGATGACGCGCCGCAAGGGTGTGCTCGACGGCGTCGGCCTGCCGGGCAAGCTCGCGGACTGCCAGGAGAAAGACCCGGCAAAGTGCGAAATCTACATCGTCGAGGGTGACTCGGCAGGTGGTTCGGCGAAGCAAGGGCGTGATCGCAAGTTCCAGGCGATCCTGCCGCTGCGCGGCAAGGTGCTGAACGTCGAGAAGGCACGCTACGACAAGCTGCTGTCGTCGGAACAGATCGTCACGCTCGTGACCGCGCTTGGGTGCGGCATCGGCAAGGAAGACTACAACCTCGACAAGCTGCGCTATCACCGCATCATCATCATGACCGACGCGGACGTCGACGGTGCGCACATCCGGACGCTGCTGCTCACGTTCCTCTATCGCCAGATGCCGGACATGATCGAACGCGGGTACGTGTATATCGCGCAGCCGCCGCTTTACAAGATCAAGGCGGGCAAGGACGAGCGGTATCTGAAGGATGACGTGGAGCTCAACGCGCACATGCTGCGGTTGGCGCTGCAAGGGTCGGAGCTGGTGCCGGGTGAGAATGCGGCGGCGATTTCGGGCGATGCGCTTGGGGAGTTGGCAAGGTCGTATCTGCTGTCGCAGAGCGTGATCGAGCGGTTGAGCCGGTTGTATGATCCGGCCGCGCTGGAAGCGGTCATGGATGGGGTGGTGATCGATCTCTCCACTGAGGCTTCGACCGAGGCTTCGGCTAAGGCTTTGCACGCTGCGTTGCATGATGAAGCGCTGAAGAACGAAGTGCGTGTGGTGCCTTCGTATGACCCGGTTCGCGAACAGCGGTCGCTGCATGTCGAACGTACCCATCACGGCAACGTGCGGGTTTCGGTCATCGACCAGGAATTCCAGCACACGGCGGACTATCAGCAGCTCGTGACCACCGCGAATACGTTCAAGGGGCTCATCGGCGAAGGTGCGGTCATCAAGCGCGGTGAGCGCAGCATGGCCGTCGCGGACTTCAAGAGCGCGATGAAGTGGCTGCTGGCGGACGCCGAGCGGAACGTTTCGAAGCAGCGGTATAAGGGGCTCGGCGAGATGAACCCCGAGCAGCTGTGGGAAACGACGATGGATCCGGCCGTGCGGCGTCTGCTGCGGGTGCAGATCGAAGACGCGATTGCTGCGGATGGGATCTTTACTACCCTCATGGGGGATGATGTCGAGCCGCGGCGGGCGTTTATCGAGTCGAATGCGTTGCGGGCGGGGAATATTGACGTCTAACTCATATCTGCTGCGGGGAAACGCGAAATTTCTTGGGGGGCGACGAGCCGTCGAGTAACAGCCCTCTTCAGAGTTTTCGAGCCACTTGGTCAAGGCGTCAGCCTCGCAGTTGATTTGTATTCGTCGGGTTGCGAGTACGAGTCTGCAGCCGGCACGAAACACCTATCCGAGGGCATCCTCGGGAATCCTGAAACCCGTGATAGCACAAGGCTTCACGGGTTTTTATTCCGATGTTGTCCAACGGTGCCCGTCTGAATCCGGGGGCGTGTGGGGGCACCAGCGCGAGAATCTCAGCAATCAAGCCGGCCATTCATAAACCGCGTCCGGCATTCTGGAGATGATGTCAGGCAACCACTCGAGATGGGCCACCGCATTCGCCCCTCGTAGCCCGCATTCCCAAATTATAATTACGGACCAGCCAGCAGCTCGTAACGCTTCGAGATTCTTCATGTCCCGAGACACGTTCGCCTCGAACTTCGTTTGCCAGCTCTGTTCGTTGGACCGCGGGGTGGTCGTGTACCTGCATCCTGCATGGCGATGCCAGAAACAACCGTGGACGAAGATGGCAGTGCGGTACTTCGGCAGTGCAAGATCCGGCCTCCCAGGCAGTTTCTTGTCGTGCAGCGTGTACCTGAATCCGCGCCGGTGCAAGAATCGACGCACGCTCATCTCCGGCTTCGTATCCTTGGATGGGATTCCTGACATCATCCGGGAACGCGTGGCCTTGTCGACGACGTCCATAACCTGGTATCCTGGCTGGCGAAGAAACTAACTCAGAAAGAAATGAGCCTCATCAGCCACATTCCAATTGTCGACCTGTTCGCAGGTCCCGGAGGCCTAGGGGAGGGATTTTCATCCGCCGAGGGGCAACCGTTTCGTATCGCCGTATCCGCCGAAATGGAGCAATCCGCCCACGCGACGCTGCGGCTGCGTGCGTTTTACCGGATCTTGAAAAGGAGCGGCGAAAGCGCGCTCACTCCATATTACCGCTTTTGCAACGGTGAAGCCGAAGTGCCATACGATGCTGCCACTCTCGATGCGTGGGAAGAGGCAGGCCGAGAAGCGCTTCAGCTCACGCTCGGCGAGTCGAAGGACAACAGAATTCTGGACGAAAACATCCGGCATAGCGGCATCGGACCGGACGTCTTCTGGGTGCTGATTGGTGGCCCGCCCTGTCAGGCCTACTCACTGGTCGGGCGGGCGCGCAATCGAGGCAAGAAGGATTACCGGCCAGAGAATGATCACCGCCACTTCCTTTACCGTGAATACCTGCGCATCATCCAGCGCTACCGTCCATCAGTATTTGTGATGGAAAACGTGAAAGGAATCCTTTCGTCGTCCGTAAACGGACAGAAGATATTTCACAGCATTCTGACCGACTTGGCACGCGGTGGCTATCGCATCCACTCCCTGTCAAGCGATACCCATTACAGCCGTAACATGAATCCGGACGAGATCGATGCCCGCGATTTCATTGTCCGTGCCGAAGAACATGGTATTCCGCAGGCCCGGCACCGCGTGATCCTTGTTGGCGTCCGGGACGACCTTGACGTGTGGCCTCGTCCCCTTGATCAAATACCGAAGTCAAGACAATCGACCGTCTCCCAAGCGATCGGGATGCTGCCGAAACTTCGCAGCCGAATAAGCAAGGGAAAGGACGATGACGAGACTTGGCTGGCTCTGCTCTCAGACCATCTTAAGCACTTGGCGAAAGAGGCCGCCAAGGACGGTCAGCTGCGTCCGCTGTCAAGGGAGCTTGGCCAACATGGACGTTCATTAATCGCGGAACTTTCGACCGGTGGACTGAGGACAGGCAAGTACACGTGCGCATCATGCACGGTGCCTGAACTTCAGAAATGGTACGGCGCCAGTAAGCAGCTCAAGGTCTGGCTGAATCACGAGGCTCGAGGCCACATGCGGGAGGACCTTCTCCGGTACGTCTATGCCGCCGCGTTTGCGGAGAAGTATGATCAGTCACCGAAGGGCCATGAGCAGTTCAGCTTGCCCGGATTGAAACCGAACCACGAAAACTGGGAGACCGGCAAGTTTGCGGACCGCTTCCGAGTCCAAATCGCAAGCGGCTCAGCAACGACCGTGACCAGCCACATTGCCAAGGACGGTCACTACTTCATCCACTACGACCCCAAGCAGTGCCGCAGTCTGACGGTACGAGAAGCGGCACGGCTGCAGACCTTCCCGGATGACTACTTCTTTCAGGGGAATCGCACGCAGCAGTACCACCAAGTGGGGAATGCGGTCCCGCCTCTTTTGGCAAAGAAGATTGCAGACGCGATTGTCGCCGCAATTAACGAACAGCGCGTGAAGTCGGCGGCGTAGAACGGCGCCGGCCAATCGCGCTGGTTAGCTCCGACTTGCGCTGCGTTGCTATCGGTTGGCACCATCAAAGATGCCGCGGATCTCGACAAGCCTGAGAGCCTGCTTTTCTGTCGGTATCTTTCTCGGCATAGCACAGGCGATATCCAGAATCGTCAGATCAGACGGCCTCAGATCGACGCTTTCCCCGGCCCAGCGGCGAACGTTTTTCCAGTAACCCGAACCGGCGTTCACTACGCTGATGTAGGCTTCAGCCTCGCTGAGGCTTTTCTGCTCCATCCTCGCGTCCTTCGTGTCTGCGAGCTCACCGCCACGCTCCTTGAGCTGCTGCACGAACGGGCTGGACAGAGAAAACCGCACCTCCTGCGCCGCATCCCAGCACGCTTTCCGCTTGCACCATTCCGTAACGTTGATGACGTTGTTTCTTGCCGCTCCGCCGATGATTTCTTGCTGTGCCAGCCGGCAAGACTCCAAGAGCTGGTCCTCGAACGCTTCGTTGAGCCCCTGCTCACGCCAGATGCGCTGCAGGTCCAGCTCCAGCTTCATCTCCTGCACCTTCCGAACGAGCATTGAGATTCCATACGTGACAGTCTGGGCGCGATAGCCTTGCGAATACCACGAAGCCCGCAGCACCAGTGACTCTGCCCGCCTGAATATGATGACTTCCGCCACTGCACGCTTGAACCAGAGTTCGTTGAAGTCATGCTGGCTATGTTCCCAAGCCGCTCCAATGTACTCGGCGAACTTGGCGAAGTTCTTTTGTCCGCCCAAGCTGACGTCGTGCGGCAGACAGCGGAATGTCTGCACGCACTTTGCAAGGTCGGTCTTGTCGATGACCTGGCTCTTGGGGTTCCTGGTCTGGAATTCGCGCTTCTTCGCCTCCGATAAGTATGAGACGGCATTGACGTATTGGCCTTTCGCGCGCTCGTAGAACCAGTGGGTGAGTATCTGGGAACCGTCCTTCGCCGGCGCAGAAAGGCGACGGGAAAGGTTCTCGATGACGACATGGAAAGGGTGATTGGAGAAAAAGTCCGAGTCGCTTATCCGGTTCTGGCTGTTGGCGAACCGGGAAATTTTGGGCACCAGCTCCGATGCGATATCGGGCGGTACAACGGACAGCTTCATCTGCACGCTGACCTGCTCGATCGGTGCTCCCTTGTCCTTCTTGAATGCATTGAAGATTGAGGCGGTGGTCTGCCCACCGTTGACGATCTGCAGGTTTTTCACCTTTTGCAGATAGGTCACGCCGCCATGCCGCTCCTCGGACACTTCTTCCGCAGTAGCCGAGATGCCGTTGTTGTAGGGGAAAAAGCGTGTCGGCTCGTCGAGTATGGTCTTTCGAATTCCCTTGTTGACCTTGCCGCGTGCTTGCAGAAAGGTGCGCACGTTCTGCTCGAGCAGTCGGCTTCCGTAGTCGTCGTAGATGCGTGCCAGCCAATCTGCCGGAATCACCGCAAGGAAGCACCGCACTTCGCCGTTGCCGTCGTCGGCGGGAAGGCAGACCAGAGCCTGTCCAAAAAGCTCTTCGAAATCGACGACGATTTCTTCCGGCTTCCCAGTGCCGATTGTGCGTGCGAGCCGTTCCAAGTCCCAAATGCGATACGACCATTCCCGACCGCTCTCTTGGCGGGAAGGAAGCTCCTTCACACTTCCGGTTAGTTGCGCATTCGTCAGGAGATAGAACCTGACGCGCTGAATCTGGTCACCCTGCTCGAGTATTGTCCTGGCAAGGCCGTACGCCGGGTGCGCAGCTTCCATCTGTTCGACGAATGATGCCGTGCAAGCCCTTTCGAAGAACGTCTCGGCGCGTTTGAAGCCTTGGGTCATTTCCGCTTTCGTCATTCGCTCGACTTTGTTGCCGGGTCTGCAGTCGACAACGTAGAGCTCCAGCAGACCGTCTTCCCAGTTGAGCGAGTACCCGTCAACGCGCACGCCGCGATGGATGTACTTGCAAGGCATGAAGTCCTCGATGGAACCGGCCTCCGCAAGGTACTCGGCCACGACCTCGGCAAACGCCTCGTCGGTGAAGTTTTCGGACGTATCGGCGCGGACGAGGACGTCTTGGGCCAGTTCTTCGCGAAACGCGTCAAGATCCACTGCTTGCTCCCATGGTTATCCAATCCGGCTCGCTCTCAAACGGCAGACAGGCTTGCAGCTCGAGCACATACTGCACGCTCCGCACCCCGACCGGAACATGCTCGGCAACTATACGAGGGAATCCTTCCCTCACTTCAAAGAACCTCGCCGGAGAAATGGCAAAGAATCGATTTGCATATTCGGGGCGGTCCACGTAACCAGCCTGAAGCAGGCGGTCCTCAAACGCATCGCGTGCTTCGGCGCTGGTCAAGTACGACCGGATGTCATCGACGAGGGCCGCTGGCGATCGTGCAGCATCTCCCTGCACGGGAGAGTCACCTATCCCATAGCACACGAGATGCAACGCCCCCCCCAATGGCCACAGCTGCGGTGCCGACGATACTGTGACGGCAGCCGGTCCGCCTACCAGCCTTGTCTTCACTTCGAACGCTGCCGTACCTACAGTGAAGTCCTGAGGAGCTCCGGACGGCCCGTTCCAGAACAGCACTGCCGAGTGCCCGAACCGCGCAATGAGCTCCGACTGGAGAAAGGAGAGTTCGCCGAAGAGTCCGCGCAGCTCTTGGTCGCTAAGAAGTCCGGCATTCGACTTGCCGAAGAAGCGTTGCCACTTTTCCACGTGGGACAGCACGGCATCCTGTACCAGTGTGGCCGACGGAACGCGTCTTGTACGCTCAAGCAAACTGTGACAGAGCGCAGTGAAGATATCTTCCGTGCTAGCATCCATCAGCCGCAATATCAGCCGGTCGGACGTCTGCTCCACCGCAACGCCCTTCAGATTGGGTGTCGGGCAATCGGTATCCAGTTCTGCCCCGCGGTACAAAAACAACTTGCGTCCCTTTGCATCAAGCGCCCAGAAGAAGTCGTACGGATGCGTGGCATCGGCACGGCGTGCACGGAGCTCCCCGAGCTTGGGCGCCGCTTCGATACCGGACCACGGGTTAGTTGCCGACAGCATCGGCGACCTCGTCGTCTTCGTCTTCAATTTGTTCCTGATACTGCTCTTGCCACCAGACGGTATTCACCATGTATTCCACTTCCGCTCCGCGCCCCTTTTCCTTGCTTCCCGGGAAGCTGATGCCCCAAGCACAGACCAATTTCGCCAGGGAAGCCTTATTCTCGTCGCCTTGGCGGAACAGATTGAGGACATGCAGCATAAGGAGCGGCCTTGTCCGTCGGCTCCGATAGGCAGCGTCCGGCACATTTGCGTTTCCGGCTTTTTCCGCGACTGCATCGATCTGGTCCGGCGTCAGTCCGACTCGTTCTGCGCCACGGGAAGCGACTCTCATCTTGGCGCCGCCAATCTGGTAGCAGCCGCCCTTGACCGCACATGCGCGTTCCTGCGGCACGACGTGTAAGGGACCCACCGGCTCCTTCTCGCCTTTCCTCAGCGTGTACAGGCAGACGTCCCACTCACCGAGATTTTCCGGGTCAGCCTTGATGAACTCGATAATGGGACGGGACTGGGTGATGGCGCTTGCATCGTCATGGTTTTCGAAGGACTGCAGGAACTGGCAAACATCATCTGCCTTGATCTGAGACCATAGGTACCCAAGGTCCGATTCAGCGTTGTATTGCGCCGCCTTCTCGGCCTCCAGCGCTTCGACAAATGCCCCCAACTTTCTGAAGTTGCCATCAATCGTCGGCGGCGCCGACTTCAGGAAGACCGTTTCGACCAGTCGCCCGGCCAGCGAAACGGAATGGACGACTTTGCGCCCGGTTCGCATCTTGTTGCGCGCGGTGACGATGAGGGAATCTGGATGGGTTCTGACTTTCAAACCGAATTCTTCCGGCTTGCGTCCCTGCTGTTCCATCAATCTGAACTCGGCCCTGAGCTCGTCGATTGCCATCGAGATGTGCGAATACCAGCCGACCGCTTCGTCGGTCATGTAGATGCTGCATAGGTCGAGGTAGCCGTCCCGGTAGCCGAACCAACGGCCCATCTGCAGCAGCGTGTCGTACATGATGGAGTTGCGGATGAAATAGCTCGTGGTCAATCCTTCGAGGGTGAAGCCACGGGAGAGGCTGAGGCCACCAACTGCAACCACATGCAGGCCATTTTCACGGTAGTTTCGGTAATCGAGACGATCGGGAGATGAGTTGTTGATCGTCCTAACCACAACCGCGCCAGCGCCGCTTGCGAGCACGTGCTTGACTTTTTCCCAAGTCTCGCCTTGGGACGATGGGTACCGGTCCCATGTTTCCTTTAATGCGTGCATGGTGGGGTCGCGCAGGGCCATCTTGTCGGGTAGCGACGCATGGAGCTTGACCGCATTCAGCACTTCTTCGAGATAATTCGTGAGCAGCGCAGTGACCTGTCGCTGCACCGAATTGAACCTCGAGACATTCACCAGCATCGACGAATGGTCCTGTCCCCGCCCGCGAAGAATGCGTACTGCACGGCCCAGCACGAAGCGGCGCACCGCTTCAAGCAAACTGGAAGGGAGTGTCTCGACCTTTTGTTCAATCGTGTGCCGCTCCGGAAAGCACGCGACATGGTCGGAGACCGACTCGACCAGATGTGCGAGGTCGCCGTTCTCACCAAAGATGCGGGCAGCACTGACGTAGTTGTCCGGCGCATCCAGGTTGACGATGAAGTCCTTGGGAAAGAGGTCATCTTCCAGCATCGCATGACTGGAATCAGGGTCGATGAAGATGTTGGCGAACGGCGTCGCCGTATAGCCGACATAACTGTTCTGCTCGAACAGCGCGAGCAGCTTCCGAATCAACCCATTAATCTTCGTCGGATCGCCCTCGCCCTTGGCCACGTTCACCGACGCGTTGTCGGCCTCGTCGTCGATGAGCAGCATCGGAATGTCCTGAATCTTCCCGCCCTTGATGTCATTCAGGCTAAGAAACCACTCGTGAAGATTCTGCAGGACGGTTGCCTGCTTCTTGACGACGAATACAACCGGCTCGCTGATCGCCTTGAGTGAAAACGTGGCGGCCTTTGCAGAATCCTTCCGGAAGTCGTGTTCGCGCGACGTCAGACTGAACGGCAGGCGGGTGACATCGGAAATGCGGCCAACACCAGTCTTGATGTCCTTGAGCGGCAGATTTCGGTCTTTCTTGTCGGTATCGACGCCAATGAAGGCTTCCTCCACCCGCTGCTGGGTCTGGCTACGCAGGTTATTGTGCACGCCGGCGAGAAGAATGATGACCTTGTAGCCGTAATCCGCACTCTTGCAGACGACGCCGTTGTAGTTAGCAGTCTTCCCGGACTGTACATGGCCTACGACGAGGCCGCGCCTCTTCCAAGGCCCGCTCTTCTCGGGATTTTCGAGCAGGCCTACAATCTTGTCGGTATCGCGGCCGATGGTGCCGACCACCTCCTTGGCAAATCCGGACTGCAGAAGCCAGTCACGATAGCGGTTCCAGTAGAACAGGTCAGTGTCGGCGCGACGCTCTGGAAGCCACTCCTTGAATGGCAGCTTCACCACGGAAGCATCCGGCATCGACAGGTCGAGCTTTTCCTCGATGGAACGCGCTATCTGCTCGACGAACAAGCCCTCACTTTCGAACTGGGGAGCGTCGTCCCCCTGAATCTGTAGGGTGAGCCGGACCACGCTGCGAATCAGGTCCGGCGTCACCGACGTGCGATTGTTTAGGTTGCTTCTGACCTGGTTCTCAAACTCCTGTGGACTCACTCTCAGTTCTCCTTTGCGTGAAGGCGCTTAATGTACTGGGCAACGAATTCGGGCGCCGAGCAGAAAGGCTCGGTAATCTTCATGACCCTTTCGATCGCCGCCGGATCGGTCCCGCCTTCGCCGTACAGCAGCTGTGCAAGGGCCTCCAGCGCCTCCGTGGTTTCCCTTGACGTATCGGTCTCATTGGGGCGAGAAGCCATGTCGTTAAACAGGGTTGCGAAGGGCAGGGTTGCGCCGATGACTGCCATGATCCCGTCAAAGCGAGGCCGCATCGCCGTCGGCAGGTCCGAGCGGAACTCGTCGACCAGTGGGTGCTCGAGGTTCGGCGTATACGAGATACGCTCGTTGTGGTGCCTCCGGAGCCAGACGGGCTGCCTGGCTGAATTGAGCGCTGCCGTACCCCGGTGCGTGTAGGGCCGCTTCGCGCTGTCCCGGATGCGGTCCAGAATGCCGCGCAGGCGCCGACGGACCGCTTCGGGCGGCTGGGCCCGCGACTTGCGGACGTCTATTGTCCATAGGTGGTCCAGCGTGTTCGGAATGTCGACTCGGACCCGCGCCAATTTCGTGATCTCGTCCTGCCGTGCCATGCGGAACCAAGTGCCGTGGATGATGAGACGGCGGTTGCGGTAGATGTAGAAGCCTTGGCCGCGCAGGTAGCCTTCCTTGCCGCCCAGCGCGTTGTATTCGGATGCACTGACCTTGCTGTGGTGCGGGAGGATGTACGGCCACAGCGTCACAGTCTTGCCTTCGATTTCCAGCACTTCTTCCCCGAGATGCATGGTCGCCGGATGCCGGGAATTGAACGGATCGTAGCCTTCAATGGCCGAGCCGTTAACACGGAAGGCGATCTTCGGCTTGCCGGGCTCGCCGGTAATGAACCGGTGGAAAACAAGGGCCACGTGGTCACAGACGGTCACGATGCGCTCGTTCATCACCTGGTGGTGGTGCTTCGGGTCCGTCCCCAAATCCAGACGGTCGAGCTGACGCCAGAGCACGATCGTACCCGAGGAGCCGAGCTCGGCGATATCGACCGGAAATCCCGCAATCTCTGACGCCCCCGGACGGCGCAATACCCAGCGGTTGCACTTCCTCACCAAATCCAAATTCCACTGCCGGCACGCAAGAGGACCGTCTTGGCGGCTAATGACCGTCAGCTCCCGGCACTGGGAAAAGGAAGCGGTCTTCAGGCCGAGGCCGAATCGCCCGAGGTCGTCGGCCCTTCGCTTGCCGAGCGGATCCTTTCCTCCAGGGCGCATGGCTTCGACCAGTTCGGTTTCACTCATGCCCTTTCCATCATCGATGATGGCAATCCACGGCTCATGGTTATCGCTCCACCCAAACCGGATGTCGATGTGGCGAGCCGAAGCGGATATGGAGTTGTCGATGATGTCAGCAGCCGCGGACTTGAGCGAGTAGCCGATGTCACGGAGCGCCTCGACGAGATTCGAGGCCGCAGGTTCGACGATGTCGAAATCTTCTTCCAGATTTTCTTTGTTGTGCGAGTTCATTTGGCCAAGCAGTAGGCCGAAGGCGGACCTGCAGGCACGAGCGAAGGCTCAGAGGCGCAGCAGTGCCCGGCATCGGGACACCCAAGGCGTCGTCAGCGCCTGCTGCAACAAGCACAACCGAGCCCCGTATACTAAAGTAACATTTTTTTACATAGCTGTCCGCTTAAATAGGGGGCACGCACCCAACAGGCAAAGAGCTGCAGTGGATCGTAATGGCCGGAATTCCGCTCATGGTCGGTCTCGGTCGAATGCCATCGTGAAACTTCGGCCCGTGTGGTCGGATGTCCTCGATCCGGGCTACCTTCTTCGGAAATCGGTGATGAACCAAAAGTTTTGCGTTGAACGCTAGCAGGAGTCGCTGACCTCTCTTTGTCAATGGTATCGCCGCAAAGTGAGTGTGCCATCGTGCCACCACGCGTGTTGGACCTAGTCTCGCCTTAATCTGAGAACATTCTTTCGCTTGCTGGCCCAAGCGGCCCCGGAGAAGGCTTTTCCTCGGCGCGCAATCCCGATGGGGAGCGCTCGTTTGATATTCGGGTATCGATCGAGAAAGACCCGATTGCACATCAGACGTTGATGCTGCGCGCGTTGTGCCGTGCATTAGCGGAAAGTCATGTGCCGGATGTTTACTACGATTACGTTCGCGGCAATGATTCCAGTACGCCAGCTCCCACTCTAATCGGGCAACCGCCAATAGTAGCGTCCGCTCTCTATCGCTCAACAACGCGAAATTCCGAACGACCAATGGTTCCTATACCGTTCGGCCAGTTTGCATGTATTTGCCTCATAAAGCGTTCTTCTTCGCGTAGACTGAACCCGCAGCACCGCAAAAAGCGCGGGCCGCATGGGCTGCCACCCATACGACCCGCTGACCACAACCAACTCAACCAAGGAGTCGGAAATGGCTAACGCCAATCATAAGTCACGCCCCGTCGTAACGGAACGCTTCGTCAAGATTCAAGAATCAGCACGCCATCACTCCTTGTCTAGAGTCCTCCGTGCCATCAGAGCACACCGGAAACTGAACACGACGTATTACCCGTGGATCAAATTGGCTGGAGTATGGCTTGAGGATGCGGGATTCGAGGCGGGAGAACGCGTCCGGATTACTGTCGAGCACCAGCGACTCATCATCACGCCGATGTGATCAGCGCATTGCCCATGGTGGGCGTCGCATGTCACCATCCGTTTAGGTAGCTCAGTGCCCGATACTCCGCACCGTTAGTAACTGTGACAAGCGACGATTGCTCTGCAATTGCAGCGGGCCGGTAATTCAGGTCCGCTGCCGTGTGGCCTTTCAGCACGAGCTGCAACTCATGCCAGGCGCGCCGCACATTTCCATCGCGCCAATGCAAAAACCCCCGCCTTTTCGG
>NZ_JANKOG010000013.1:0-219466 GCF_024656005.1 Burkholderia sp. SCN-KJ | reverse complement strand
GATGGCCAAGCGCGATGCGAAGCGCGGGCTGGCGTCGCTGTGCATCGGCGGCGGGATGGGCGTCGCGCTCGCGGTCGAGCGCGGTTGAACACGGTCTGACGATAGTGCACGCGTGCGGCGCCGGCCAGCGCCGCACACAGATGCAGCAAACTTCGCGCGCAACAAGCTGCCAATAACAAGCGTGATGTTCCGGTGCGCGCCACGTCCGCCCTGCGGGCGCCAGCGCATCGCAGCGGCGGGGCGGCAGCATGTGCCATGCCGTCGCCCCGCACCTTTGACTACTTTTCTTGTCGGTAACTCATAGGATGACTAAGCGAATTGCAGTTGTGACGGGTGGGATGGGCGGTCTTGGCGAAGCGATCAGCATCCGGTTGAACGATGCGGGCTACCAGGTCGTCGTCACGTATTCGCCGAACAACACCGGCGCCGATCGCTGGCTGACCGAGATGCACGCGGCCGGTCGCGAATTCCACGCGTATCCGGTGGACGTGGCCGATTACGATTCGTGCCAGCAATGCGTCGAGAAAATCGTCCGGGACGTCGGCCCGGTCGACATCCTGGTGAACAACGCGGGCATCACGCGCGACATGACGCTGCGCAAGCTCGACAAGGTCAACTGGGATGCGGTGATCCGCACCAACCTCGATTCCGTGTTCAACATGACGAAGCCGGTCTGCGACGGCATGGTCGAGCGCGGCTGGGGACGCATCGTCAACATCGCGTCGGTCAACGGCTCGAAGGGCTCGGTCGGCCAGACCAACTACGCGGCCGCGAAGGCCGGCATGCACGGTTTCACGAAATCGCTCGCGCTCGAGACCGCGCGCAAGGGCGTGACGGTGAACACGGTGTCGCCGGGCTACCTCGCGACGAAGATGGTGACGGCGATCCCGCAGGACATCCTCGATACCAAGATCCTTCCGCAGATTCCGGCGGGACGGCTCGGGAAACCCGAGGAAGTCGCGGCGCTGGTCGCCTATCTGTGCTCGGAAGAGGCCGGTTTCGTGACGGGCTCCAACATCGCGATCAACGGCGGCCAGCACATGCATTGACGCGCGGCGGCCCGGGCGGCGTTCGCGCGCGCGTCCGGGCCGTGCTCCCGCTGTATCCAGCGCCGGGGCGGCGCGCACGCGCGCGGTGACGGAACACGGACGCAGGTTCGCCGCGCATGCGGCGGGCCGGGTGCGCCCGCGTGCCGGCTACCGCGTCACGGCACGCACGCCGCACCGGCCTCGCATTCCGGAGGAGGCATGGGTGACACCTGGATGGGACTCGCGATCGGCGGCTCGGCACTGGCCGTCGCGCTGACGATGGCGATCGCGCTTCACTGGCTCGAGCGGCGCCGCGCGCGGCTGCTGCGCAACTTCGATCATCGCGATTGCTGGCTGGTCGCGTACGGCAAGTGCTTCGCGCGCGGGCCGGCGCGTCGCACGCGCGGCGACGCGCGCTGACGGCGGCGGTGCGGCACCGCCGCGTTCGCGCGTCGTGCCGCGTCCCGCGCATCCGTATGCGGTGCGCGGGACGTTCGCACTCAATCGCTCTTTCGCGCGCCTTCGCCTGAATCGTTCTTGTGGAAGATCCGCTTCGTCGTGCGCTTGGTGGCGTCCCAGCCTTCGCGCGACGCGTGCGCGATGCCGTGGCCGACCGTCTTCGCGGCGCTCGCGGTCGCGTGGCCAAAACTGCGCGCGGCCTCGCCGGTCTTGTGCGCGGCTTCCTTCGAATCGCGCTTGATGTCCTGCTTCACTTCCGACATGTCCGCGTGCGCGATCGGGCTGATCAGCGCGAGAACGAACACGGTGCAAATGAACTGACGTGCTTTCACGGCCTGGTTTCCTTGGGGCTGGTTCATCGAGGGTCCGCGCGGCCCGCGGGCGGCGCAACGCGTATGCCGGCTGCCGATGCATCGAGCATCACCGCGGCGCGGCCGCCGAGCAACACGCGCTCGCCGCAGCGCAGCGTGAAGCCGTACAGCACGGAGCGCTCGTCGCCGCCGATGCGTTCGGCGTCGACGATCAGCGGCAGCTCGAACGTGTCGAGCCGGTCGACGAACGCGTCGACGTTGCGCACGCTCGCAAGATAGCCGGCGCGCGGCCGCGCGGGTTCCGCCTGCGCCTGCTGCGCACCGAGCAGCGCGCCGTGCACGGCCATCGCCTGCGCCGCATATTCGATCCCGCAGACCGACGCGAGCCGGCCGCGCGAGCGCAGCGGGTTGTGCGGGTCGCGGTGGCTCGTCGCGCTGCAGCGGATGCGCGCGGCGTCCCACGCTTCGACCCGATCGAGCAAGCACATCGCGCCGTCGTGCGGAATGTGCGCGGCGATCCATGCGCGATCGAGCGTGGCTGGCGCCGGCGCAGGCATCGGCGTCGAAACGGGCGTCGTCATCGCGCGTGCCCCGCCGCGGCATTCGGCAGTGCGATATCGACCTGCACGCGCGTATCTTCCAGATAGTCGAGCACGACGCTTGCCGTGCGCCGCGCCGCGAGCGCGTCGAGCAGCGGCAGCGCGCGCGCGGCCGGATTGCCGGTGCGCAGCGCGTCGAGTTCGGGGTTCGCGAGCGTCGTCGCCGGCGCGTCGGTGAGCTGCACGTCGATGCGCGCGAGCGTGCGTTCGCTCGCGTCGGGCGCGAGCACGAGCGCGACGCCGAATGCGTCGACGATCGGCCGCACGGTGTGCAACGGCTCCGGATAGTCGGTGTCGTAGGCGATCAGCAGGCTCGGCACGCGATCGACCATGACCTGGCACACGCTTTCGAGCAGGCCCGCGGCGAAGCTGCCGTCGTGCGCGCACAGCACGTTCGACGTCGCCATCGCGCGCGTCGCGATGCTCCAGTAGCCGGCCGGCGCGTTGTGCACCGAGTTGTGAAAGCGCGTGGGCGACAGGTGGCGATCGTCGCCGGCGAGGGTCTCGCAGATCGCGTGGCAGTTCTGGCCGTCGCCGCCGGACGCGCTGAACACGGTCGCGAGCGTGGCCGCATCGCGCCCGCTCGCGGCCGCCGCTTCGAGGCCGACCGCGAGCGCGACGCGCACGACGGGGCCGGTGCGGCGGCGTTCCGCCGGCGGCAGGCCGGCAGGCGGCGGCAGCACGGTGCGCGCGCGCGCATAGGCCGCCCGGCCCGCGAGCACGTCGGCCGCGTGCGGCCAGTCGTTCAGTCCCGGCCCGACGAGGCCGACGCTTTCGATGAAGGCGGTGACGGTCATGTCGGCTCCCGGCGGCTCGCATGCCCGGCGCGGCCGAGGATCAGGCTGCAGTTCGTGCCGCCGAAGCCGAACGAATTCGACAGGACCGCGCGCACGCGCGCATCGCGGCTCGCGAGCACGTAGTCGGCGGCCAGTGCCGGGTCGGGTTGCGTCGTGTTGACGCCGGCCGGCACGAACTGTTCGCGCAGCGCGAGCGCGGCGACGACCGCTTCGAGGGCGCCGGCCGCCCCGAGCGTGTGACCGGTCGCGCCCTTCGTCGAGCTGCACGGCGTGCGCGCGAGCAGCGCGCCCACCGCGCGGCTTTCGGCGGCATCGTTGCTGGGCGTCGCGGTGCCGTGCAGGTTCACGTAGTCGATGTCGGTTGCAGCCAGGCCGGCCGACGCGAGCGCCTGTTCGATCGCGATGCGCGCACCGAGCCCTTCCGGATGCGGCGACGACATGTGATGCGCATCGCTCGATTCGCCGATGCCGAGCAGCAGGATCGCGTCGCCGTCGAGCGCGGCGGGCGCGTCGGGCACGCGTTCGAGCAGCGCGAACGCCGCCGCTTCGCCGATCGAGATGCCGTCGCGCGCGACGTCGAACGGGCGGCACGGCCGGCGCGACAGCAGTTCGAGCGAATTGAAGCCGTACAGCGTCGTCAGGCACAGCGAATCGACGCCGCCGACGACGGCCGCATCGATCAGCCCCGCTTCGATCATCCGGCGCGCGGAGCCGAACACCTTCGCGCCGGACGAGCACGCCGACGAGATCGCCATCGCCGGCCCGCGCAGCGCGAAATACGCGCGCACGAACGCAGCCGGCGAATACGGGTTGTGCGTGTGCGCGTAGCGGAATCCGGCGGGCAGGGCTCCGCTGGCCGGATCGCGCTGCTCGTACGCGCGCTCGGTCTCGAGGATGCCGGACGTGCTCGTGCCGACGAACACGCCGACGCGCGCGGCGCCGTGGCGCGACACCGCCGCCGCGACGCGCGCGTCGAAGTCGTCCTGGACGAGGCCGAGTTGCGCGAGGCGGTTGTTGCGGCAGTCGAAGTCGGCGAGATCCGCGCGCACGGGCTGCGCATCGACGCCGTCCACGGCGCCGATCCAGGTGTCGAGATCGGCGCGTTCGAAGTCGCACGGCGTGAGCCCGCCGCGCGCGTGGCGCAGCGCGTCGACGGTCGCGTCGAGGCCGCGGCCGATGCAGCTGGTGGCGGTGAAGTGCGAGAGCAGGAGAGGTTTCACGAGGGTCGTATCCGGTGGCCGGAACGGGCGCCGCAGCGGGGCTGGCGGGCGCGCCGGGCGTGGTCAGATTTTATCAAACGGGGAGGCCGGCGTGCCCGGCCCGGCGGGCGGATCGGACGGTTCGGGCGCGAGCGCGGCGCGCAGCGTGGTCCAGTGCAACTGCGCATCGGCGGCCGCGTGCAGCAGCGCGGGCAGCACGTCGAGCACGACCGGTTCGCCACGCGCGTCGCGCGCCGCGTGGCCGTCGTGCACGAGCAGGATGTCGCGCGCAGCCAGGCCGTTCAACAGGCGGTGCGTGACGGTATCCGCATCGCGCGCGCGGGTGTCGAAGCCGCGGCGCGTCCAGCTGGCGAGCTGCAGGCCGAACTCGCACAGCACCGGCTCGAGAAACGGATTGCGCAGGCCGGCCGGCGCGCGGAAGAAGCGCGGGCGCGTGCCGGCGATCTCGGTCAGCGTTTGCTGCGCGGCCGCGATTTCACGGCGCAGCGCGGCGGGCCCCGACAGCGAGAACGTATGCCGGTGCCGCTGGCTGTGGTTCTCGACCGCGTGGCCGCGCGCGACGATCGCTTCGATCCACTGCGGATGGCGGCGCGCGAGATCGCCGATGCAGAAGAACGTCGCGCGCGCGTCGTGGCGATCGAGCAGGTCGAGCACGCGCGGCGTGACGTCGGGGTCCGGGCCGTCGTCGATCGTCAGCGCGATCCGGCGGCCGGCGCCGGCCGGCAGGCGCGTCCAGTTCGGCCCGAGCAGCGCGCTGCGCGGCCACAGGCCGGCGGCGGTCAGCGCGAGATGCGACGCGACCACGCCACCGGCGGCCCACGGCCATGCGGCCGGTTGCGCGACGACGGCCGCGAGCGCACCCGCGTGCAGCGCGGCCGTGCCCGCGATCAGCGGCGTCGGTTTCCAGCGGCGCGCATCGCCGGGCTGGCGAGGCGGAACGGACGACGGCGCGTTCATGCGCGACCTCCTGTCGGCTCACGATCAGGGCTGCCCGCGGCCGCCGCCGCCGCGCGCGGCGCGAGAATCGCGGCGAACGCGAGCGCGAGCATCGCACCGGGGCCGACGGTCAGCCCGAAGGTTTCGAGCAGCGGCACCCGCGACAGCGCGAGCAGGCCGAAGCCGGCGACCGTCGCGAGGTTCGCGATCAGCAGCGACACGAGCGTGTGCGGCGTGACCGGTTGCGCGTCGTCGCGCTTGCAGAAGAACAGCGCATAGTTCGAGCCGACCGCGACGATCAGCAGCATCCCGACGAGGTGCAGGATCGTCAGCGGCACGCCGGCGAGCGCGAAGCCGGCCGTCACCACCAGCACGGCCGCGACCAGCGGCGCGAGCGCGCGTACGACGCGGCGCGGCGAGCGCAGCGCGATCAGCAGCAGCACGGCGATCGCCGCGAAACCCGCGAGCGACAGCCGGATGTCCTCGTGCACGTAGTTCACGTACAGGCGGTCGGCCTCGGCCTTCATGTCGACGAACAGCGCGTCGGGCACGCCGGCGCGCGCGACGGCCGCGCGAATCGGCGCGGCATCGAGCGCCGGAGCCGCCGGACCGGTGCGTGCGACGTCCGGCGCGCGCAGCGGCAGCATCGCGCGCCAGCGGCCCGCGCGCTCGGTCAGCAGCGCGTCGACGGCGAGCGCCATCGACGTGCCGCGCAGGTCCGCGCGCGTGAGCAGCGGCGCGTGGCGTGCGGCCTCGACATCGGCGATGAACGGTGCGAACAGCTCGGGCTTGACCGGGATCGGCTGGTTCGCGACGGCCGCGCGCATGCGTGCGGCAAGCGTGTCCGCGTCCGGCAGGCTCGCCTGGCGCGCGCGCTGCGCGGCGTCGCTCGGCAGGTAGCGCGCGGGACTTTCGAGGCCTGCGAGCGCGCCGCGCTCGACGAGCGGCTGCAATTGCGCGGCGACCTGTTCCGCGCGTTCGAGCGCGGCCTGTTCGGTCGGCGCGGAAATCACGACGAGATAGCGCACGTCCGGCGCGCCGAGATCGGCGCGCAGGCGTGCGTCGAGTGCCTGCGCGCGAGCGGGCACGGGGCTCAGTGCCGCGAGTTCGCGGCTCCACAGGCCGTCGCGATGCAGCACGAGCGTCGCGCACGCGGCGAGCACGAGCGCGGCGAGCGGCCAGCGCAGCCGCGGCGCGGCAGCGGCCGCCCGCGCGAGCACCGCGCCGACGCGCGACACGTCGCGAATCGCGACGTGCTCGCCGCGCAGGTGCGGCAGCACGAAGCGCGTGACGAGCGCGGCGGCCGTCAGCCCGGCGATCGAGTACAGCCCGAGCTGCACGAGGCCCGGAAAACCGGAGAACAGCATCGACGCGAAGCCGCACACGGACGTCAGCACGCCGAGCCGGATCGTCGGCCAATAAGCGGCGATCCATGCCCGCGTCGCGTCGGCGGGCCGTGTGGTGCCGCGCGAGCCGGCCTGCGCCGATTGCACGAACAGGTAGATCGAATAGTCGACGGCTTCGCCGATCAGCGTCGTGCCGAAGCCGAGCGTCAGCCCGTGGACCGTGCCGAACGCGATGCCGACCGCCGCGATGCCGGCGGCGATACCCGTCAGCACCGGCAGCAGCCCCAGCGCGAGCGTGCGCGGCGAGCGGTACAGCGTCAGCAGCAGCGCGACGATCAGCACGACGCTCGCCGTCGACAGCCGCTCGACGTCGTGCCGGATCGTGTCGCGCGTGTCGACCGAGAACACGCCTGGGCCGGTCATCGCGAGCGTGTACGCGGCCGGGTTCGGCAGCGCCTGCGTCGCGGCGGAGAACGCGCGGCGCACCGCGTCGATCGCGCGTGCCTGCGCATCGGTGTCGGAGCCGGGCGCGGCCGTCTGCACGACGAGCACCGCGCGCGTGCCGTCGCGCGACGCCCATACACCGTCGCGGCTGGCGGGCTGCGCGCCGCTGTCGAGCTGATCGACGAGCGCCGTCACTTCGCCGGTCGGGTCGCGCGGCAGCAGCGCCTTCGCGACGAGCCCCGCCGACGAACTCAGCAGGTCGAGGCTGTCGCCGAGCGCCTGGTGCAGGCCGTCCGCGCTGAAGCGCTGCGGCGCGACGGCCGGGCTCAGCAGGTAGCGATGGTCGAACACGAACTGCCGGTCGTGTGTGTCGTCGCCGGCTTCGCCGTTGTTGATCGAGGAGAATTGCCGGTCGGCGCGCAGCGTGCCGGCGACGCGCCGCGACAGCGCGGCACGCGTGGCCGCATCGCCGCCGTCGATCGCGACGAGGATCAGCCGCGACACGATGCCGTCGCGCAGTTGATCGACGAGCACGCGCTGCCCCGCGCTCGGTGCGCGCGGCAGGAACGCGGACAGGTCGGCCGTGAAGTTCGCGCGGGCGATCGCGATTCCGCATGCGACGAGCGCGAGCAGCCACACAAGCACCGCGCGTTGCCGCCATGCGGGCAGGCGGTGCGTGACGGGGGCGGGCGGCCGGGTGCGATCGTCCATCAGTTCGCCGGGACGGGTTGCAGGCGCATCGTCGAACGGTCGCCGTCGGCCTGCCGGATCGCGACGCTGCGCAACACGTCGCGCGAGCCTTCGAGCGTGATCGTGCTGACGACCTTCAGCATCCGCGAGTCGAGCGGCGTGAGCGTCAGCGTCCAGTCGTCGCCGCGACCGGCGAGCGCGACCTTGTAGACCTGCTCGAGCGCATAGCGGTTGCCGGCGAGCGTCGCGCGGATGCTGTCGATGAACGCGCCGAGCTCCGGATAGCGCGCGAGCGCGAGCGTGTACTTGCGGTTGTTGCGCTCGACGGTGAGCATGTCGCCGTCGACCACGAGATGTTCGGGCTTCGGGTTCAGCGTGTGCTTCTCGAGATGGTCGGGTGCGACGAACACGAGCTCGCCCGACGATTCGAGCGGCTGCGTGGTGATCGACAGCGTCTTCGTCTCGGTGAACGTCGCGCGCCCCGACTTGTGCTGCGCGAGCGTCGACATCAGCCGGTCGAGGGTCCATGCCGAACCGGTGTCGGCCGCGTGCGCGGGCAGGGCGAGCGCGACGGCGGCCGTGACGGCGAACGTGCGTGCGGCGCGGCGCAGCGCGCGCGGGTGCGGCAGCGGGAGCATCGGCAGCGACATCGGCAACAACGTCGGCAGAAAGCGGCGAACGGCGGTCATGCGTCGGAATCCTTCGTGGCGGACAGGCCGGCGCACGCGTGCGCCGCGTCGCGGCGCGCGGCGGCCGTGCCGGTCTGCCAGAAATCGAAATAGTTGAACCAGTTGTACGGCGCCGCGCGACAGTACTGGTCGAGCAGCGCGACGTAGCGCGCGAGCGCCGCGTCGACGGCCGCCGCGCGCGTGTCGCGGCGCACGTCGGAAAAATCGGCGAGCGTCTCGAAGTGCACATCGTAGCGGTTGCCGTCGCGATAGAGGCCCGTCATGAACAGCACCGGACGCCGCAGCATCGCGGCCATGTACAGCGGCCCGAGCGGGAATGCCGCGGGCGCGCCGAGCAGCGGCAGCCACCGCAGCGACGCGGTCGCGTCGTCGAGCAGCGTGCGGTCGGCGAGCATCCCGACCATGCAGTTCGCGTCGAGGCGTTCGCGCACCTTCAGCATCGAGTCGACCTGCCCGAGCGGAATCACTTCCGGCTTCGCGGCCGGGTTGACGGCGGCGAGCGTCGCGTTGATCTTGCGCGCGTTCTCTTCGAACATCGTGACGACGACGCGCAGGTCCGGGCGCGTGCGGCCGATCGCGCGCACGACTTCGAAGCTGCCGAGATGCGCGCCCATCAGGAATGCGCCGCGCCCGCCCGCGAGCGCGGCGTCGACCCGCGTTTCGCCGTGCAGCCGGATGTCGAACAGGTCGAAGCGGCCGTTCATCAGGTAGATGCGGTCGTGGATCGTCGCCGCGAACGTGAACACATGCCGGTACACGTCGCGCCAGCGCGCGGGACGGCCGAGCACGCGGCGCAGGTAGTCGCGCGACGCGGCGCACGCGACCGGCGAAAACAGCACGAAATAAGTCGCGACGGCATGCAGCACGATGCGCGACGGCCGCCGGCCGAAACGCAGCGAGATCCAGGTCATCACGCGCAGCAACCCGGCGTTGCTGCGTTCCTGGCGCTCGGCCCATGCGGTGCGCTTCATGGCTGCGCGCCGTCCTGCGCGGCCGGCGGCGCGGACAGCACGCCGGTCGCGACGTCGCGCGCACCCGCGCGCAGCGTGAAGCGGATCGCGCCGCCGGCCGCTGCATCGAACGCGAGATCGAGCGCCTCGCCCGGCGCGACCGGGCTCAGGAATTTCGCGGAAGCCAGCCGCCACGTATCGAGCGGGCGATTCAGCGATGCGCCGAGTGCGGCGATCGCGTGATCGAGCAGCACGACGCCCGGCACGATCGGATGACCGGGGAAATGGCCGGGCAGCGCCGGATGATCGGCGGGAATCGTGAACGCCAGCGGCGCGTCGGGCGCGTCCGTCGCGGCGCGCTCGCGCACGTCGGCCCCGGCGGCGCGCGTGTGCCGTGCGACGAGCGCGGCGAGCACGTCGCGCGGCAGCTTGCCCGTTTCGTTGCGCGGCAATGCGTCGACGAACACGAGCGGGCGCGGCATGAACGCCGGATCGATCCGTTCGCGCAGCGCGCGCTGCAGGTCGGCCGCGGCGAGCGTCGGCGCGACCACGAGCGCGACGAGGCGCGTGACCGGTTCGCGGGTCGCATCGGCGTCGGCCGGCGCGGTGTCGTCCGGCATGAAGAACACGCCGTCGACGACGTCGGCAATCGCGTTCAGCTGATGGTTCAGATACGCGAGCGACGTGCGCTTGCCGGCGATGTTGACGAGGTCCGCCTTGCGGCCGTGCAGCAGGAACCGGCCGTCGCCGAGCAGCTCGAGCGCGTCGCCCATCGGCACCGGGGTTTCGACGTGTCCGCCCGACACCCACACGGTCGGGCCGCTGTCGTCGCCGGCGGCATCGTGGTCCGCCGCGTCGTGCGCCGCGCGCGCGTCGAGCCGGATGTCCGGGAACGGTTGCCACGCGGCGCCCTGCGACGTGCGGCGCGTCGCGATCTGGCCGGTTTCGGTGCTGCCGTAGATCTCGACGAGCGGCGCCTCGAGCGCGGCTTCGGCTTCGCACGCGAGTTTTTCCGACAGCGGCGCGGTGGCCGACAGCACGAGCGCGGCCGGCGGCAGCGCATGGCCGGCCGACAGCAGCGCGCGCAGGTGGATCGGCGACGTGACGAGCACGCGCGGCTGCGGGATCGCGGCGAGTTCGTCGCGAATGTCGACCGGGTAGAACGGCTGGCGGTTGCTGAACGCGAGGCCGCCGATCAGCGCGAGCAGCACCGTCGATTCGAAGCCGTACATGTGCTGCGCGGGCACGGTGCCGATCAGCGTGGCCGCGCGGCCGTCGAGCAGGCCGAGGCGCTCGGCCGCCGCGCGCACGCAGCCGACCAGGAAGCCCCAGGTCTTGCGGTGCGGCACCGGCGCGCCGGTCGAGCCGGACGTGAACACGTACGCCATGATCCGCGACGCGTCGATCTGCGGCACCACGCACGGTGCGTCGTCGGGGAGTTCGCCGGGCGCGGCGTCCGGATACGCGAAGCGCGGCAGGTCGATCGTGCAGTCCGGCGCGTCGTGCAGGCAGAACGCGTCCGGCGCGAACGACGCGAGCTGGCGCACCATCTCCGGCGTGTGCGTCGACGGCAGCAGGCTGATCCTGCCGGTGACGAGCGCCGCGCACAGGCTGACCGCGAAGCGGTAGCGGTCGCGGCACACGTTGAACACGTGGCCGCCGGCGGGCAGCGCGGCGGCCACGCGCGCGACGTCGGCGACGAACGTGCGGACGGCGACGGGCGTGCCGTCGCGCCAGGCGATCGTCTGGTCCGGCGAGGAATGGAATACCAGCGGGTGAGTCGGCATAAATCGGTCAAAGCGGAAGGCGGTCACCGGCGCGGCCGCGATGCGGCGCCGCGCCGGCCATGAATTCATCGTGACGGCTGCGTTGACGCGCGGTACGCGCGCACCGCGTCGACCATCCGCGGCCGCGCGTCGTGCGGCAGCGCGAAGCGCCGGCACGCATGCTCGGCGGCGAACATCACGGCGACGAACGGCAGCGACAGGTAGTTCGCGAATGTCGACCACGCGACGATCGGCGCGGTCGCGAACAGCAGCGTCGACACGGCGGCGATCGCGACGAAGAACAGCGTCCATGCGAGCGTGATGTGCCGCGTGTAGCGCGCGACGGCCGGCGTGATCGTGCCGTGGATCAGCGTCGCGAAGCGCGTGCACAGCGGCACCTGGCCGGCCGCGAGGGTGCGGCCGAACAGCAGCGCCATCGCGACGTTGAAGCTCGCGTGCTCCAGATACAGGCCCCATTCGAAATGGCGCGCGAGCGGGATGCGCACGGCCCACAGCGCGACGGCGGCGAGCAGCCACGCCGGCACGAGCCAGGCGCGCCGCGGCGAGCGTAGCGCCGCGCCGAGCGCGAGCAGCAGCGGCGGCACGAGCGCCATCGCGAGGCCGAAGCCGTGCGCACCGGGCGTCGCGGCCGCGTAGTGCGCGCCGATCTGGTACGCCGCCACCGCAGCGACCGCGCCGGCGCCGCGTACGATGCCGAGCGGCGTGCTCATCGCGGCGCTCCGGGCGCGCGGCGCGGGTGCGCGTTGCCGCCGGCTGCCGCGGCACGGCGGCAAACGGGTGGACAAGCGGGCGGACAAACCGGGGCGAGGGGAGCGGACGGGCGCGGCATGGTTGCTGGAAACGTCGGGCGGATCGGGGCCGGACGCGTGCGTCGGGCCGTCAAACATCATATGAATGGCGGCCGGGACGCTAGTCCGGGCCGGCTGTCGTGCACGCACATTTTAGGGCCCCGGCGCGGCGGTTCGAGGCGGGTGCAGCCGGGTTTTGTAACCGAATGTATGGCAGCGCACTGAAGCTTTTGCGGCGGCGATCCATTTCCATCCGAAGCGGCTCAAGCGTCTGCTGCGATCGGGTCCCGAAACCGGCCGCGGCGGGGCTCTTCAGTCTGTAACCATTCCCCGTATACGTGCCGATACCCATCGTCTAGAATCCGCGTAACTTTTACAAACGATCCCCAATAACGCAGGCGGGGAAGCCGGCAGACGCCGGAGGGACGGAGATTCGCGCGCCTCGCACCGCGCCGGGCGTGCACGACGGCTGCCGTTTTCCGGGCGCCTCCCGCTGCCATGGGCCGCCTGCCCGCAAGCATGATGAACGCACTGGAACAAGAGCTCGCCACGCTGATCATCGGCGAACTGAATCTCGAAGACGTCCCGCTCGAAACGGTGACGGCCGGGACCCCGCTGTACGGCGAGGGCTTCGGGCTCGACTCCATCGACATCCTGGAAATCGCGCTGCTGATCTCGAAGAAGTACGGCTTCGAGCTGCGCTCGGACAATCCGGACAACCAGAAGATCTTCGCGACGCTCGGCGCGCTTGCCGCGTACGTCGCCGCGCATCGTACGAAGTGACGGCGGCGCGCGCGGGCGCGACGCGGCACGCAGAGGGTGACGGCACGCGGCGGCGGTGGCTGGATGCACCGCCGCCGCGTCGATCGAGGAGGAACGCGATGAACGGAGCAATTCGATGCGGGCGCTCGTAACGGGCGGCAGCGGCGCACTCGGGCAGGCGATCTGCACGATGCTCGCGCAGGCCGGCCACGAAGTCTGGGTACACGCGAGCCGGAATCTCGCGCAGGCGCAAGCCGTCGCGCAGCAGATCGTCGCGGCCGGCGGCACTGCGCATGCGATCGCATTCGACGTGACCGACGCGGATGCGACGCTCGCCGCGCTCGCCCCGTTCGTCGACGACGCGCCGGTGCAGATCCTCGTCAACAACGCGGGCATTCACGACGACGCGCCGATGGCCGGCATGTCGCGCCGGCAATGGCACAGCGTGATCGACGTGACGCTCAACGGTTTTTTCAACGTGACGCAGCCGCTCCTGCTGCCGATGATCCGCACGCGGCGCGGCCGGATCGTCAACATCGCGTCGGTCGCCGGCGTGACCGGCAACCGCGGACAGGTCAACTACGCGGCCGCGAAGGCGGGGCTGATCGGCGCGACGAAGTCGCTGTCGCTGGAGCTCGCGTCGCGCGGCATTACCGTGAACGCGGTCGCGCCCGGCATCATCGAGTCGCCGATGGCGGAACATGCGTTTCCCGCCGAACGGATCAAGCAGCTCGTGCCCGCGCAGCGCGCCGGCCGGCCCGACGAAGTCGCGGCGATGGTCGCGTATCTGGTATCCGATGCGGCTGCCTATGTGACGGGGCAAGTGCTGTCCGTCAACGGCGGCCTCGCATGACGACGCGCGCGGCGTCGGCTTGACGCGTAGCAACGGCGCGCAACGCGGCGCGTGGCCACGATGCCGCGAGCCCGCGCCGCATAGTGAGGAAATCGAAGTGTCAGTGCATCCAGTCGACGCCGAACGGCGAGCGTGTTCCCCGTCGTCCGCCACGCGCGCGGTCGCACGCGGACCCGTGGCGGCCGCGTCCACCGCGAACGGCGGCAATCGTGCGTTGCGGCTCGTCCAGATCGATCAGGCACGGATGGCTGCGCTGCTGCACGATGCGCAGCAGCGGGGCGACGCATTCGACCGCGTGTTTCCCGGTGCGCTGGGCGCGGTCTGCATCGGCGCGGCCGGGGCGCCGGCCGATGCGATGGCGCGCATGCTCGCCGCCGCCGCGCCCGACCTGCCGCTCGCACCGGTGCAGATGGCGCTGCTCGATGCCGGCAGCCACGCACGCGCCGGTGCGGTCTGCGAAATCTGGCAGTGCGACGCGCCCGACCTGCGCAGCGAGCGACTTGGTGCGTTGCAGTACCGCTACAGCCCGACGGCGGGGCTCGTGTTCGGCAGCATCGTCGTGCAGGAAGCGCTGGAAGCGCATGAAGCTCAGGAATCGGCCGATGCGGATCGCGACGGCGGCACGCCGCTCGAGCGCGCGACCTACGACGCGTACCGCGCGCTGTTCGACGTGCTCGATACGCTCGGCATCCCGCATCCGCTGCGGATCTGGAACACCGTGCCGGCGATCAACGCGCAGCAGTTCGGGATCGAACGCTATCGTCAGTTCAATATCGGCAGGCAGCGCGCGTTCGACGCGTGCCGCCGCGCGCTGACGGACGGTGTGCCGGCCGCCTGCGCGCTCGGATCGGGCGTGCCGGTCGCGGGTGACACGCCGCCGGCCGCGCCGCTCGCGATCCATTTCATCGCGAGCCGTGCGCCGGCCGATCCGGTCGAGAACCCGCGCCAGGTCAGCGCGTATCACTACCCGGCGGAGTACGGCCCGCGTGCGCCGACGTTCGCGCGCGCAGCCGCATGGCCCGGCGCCGCTGCCGCGCCGCTGCTGTTCGTGTCGGGCACCGCGAGCATCGTCGGGCATCGCACCGTGCATCACGGTGACGTCGTCGCGCAAACGCGCGAGACGATCGCGAACCTGGCCGCCGTGCTCGAGCAGGCCGCGCGGCAGGGGCACGGCCCGTTCGCGCTCGCCGACCTGAACTACCGCGTCTACGTGCGCGACGCCGGCGATGCCGCGGCGCTCGCCGCGATCGAACGCGCGTTGCGCGATGCGGCCGGCCCCGGCGTGCGGCCGCTGTTCGTCCACGCGGACGTGTGCCGCGACGATCTGCTGGTCGAGATCGAGGCGAGCGCCGGCCATCCGCTGGAGCACCTGTCGTGACGCGCGCGGGCCTGTCGCTGCGCGAACCGTCGCCGCACGCGGGCGGCGTCGACGAAGCCTGTCGGCCGTCGCCTGCAGGTCATAAACTTTTGTCAGGATCCTCGTCTTCGCAATCGGCCGTTCCCATGTCCACGCTGCACGCCTCGTCCACCCATCTCGTACTGATTCCGAGCTACAACCCGGGCGTCAAGGTCGACACGACCGTGCGCAACGCCCGCGCGCAGTGGAATCCGGTGTGGGTCGTCGTCGACGGCAGCACCGACGGCAGCGCCGAGCGCCTGCAGGCGATGGCCGAGCGCGACCCCGGGCTGCGCGTGATCGTGCTGCCGGCGAACCGCGGCAAGGGCGCCGCGGTGCTGGCCGGGCTCGACGCGGCGGTCGCGAGCGGCTTCACGCACGTGCTGACGATGGATTCCGACGGCCAGCATCCGGCCGACCTGATTCCCGAATTCATGGCCGCGTCGCAGGCGGCGCCGGACGCGATGGTGCTGGGCCTGCCGAAGTTCGACGCGAGCGCGCCGCAGCTGCGCGTGCAGGGCCGGCGGCTGTCGAACGGATGGGCCGACCTCGAGACGCTGTGGGCCGGGATCGGCGATTCGCTGTACGGCTTTCGCGTGTACCCGGTCGCGCCGCTCGCCGCGATCATGCATCGCCAGCCGTGGATGCGCGGCTTCGACTTCGATCCGGAAGCCGCCGTGCGGCTGTGCTGGGCCGGGGTGCGGCCGATCCGCATCGAAGCGCCGGTACGCTATTTCGGCGCGCACGAGGGCGGCGTGTCGCATTTCCACTACGGCCGCGACAACGCGCTGCTCGCATGGATGCACCTGCGGCTGTTCGCCGGTTTCGTGGTGCGGCTGCCGATGCTGGTCGCGCGGCGGCTGACGCGCCGGTCGCGTTCCGCGTTCGGCCGGTCGTCCGGCCGCGGCGATTGACGGCCCGATTGTCATCAATCGGCTGAGCAATCGCGCCGTTCATTCCGTATTTGTCAGTAATCAAGCTGTCACTTGATGTAAACATCTGGTAATTTTCTGCCGGATTATGCAAAATCGCCGCTCCCAAATACAACTACCGAGGGATACGGGATGCATATCAAGAAAGCGGCGGCCGCGTGCGGCATGGTTTTCCTGTTGAGCGCATGCGGTGGCGTGCAGAATCTCGACGCGAACAGCCTGACGTCGGCGGGGACCAACCTGTTCAAGGCGGCGACGCTGTCGGACAGCGACATCGCGGCACTGTCGAACGACTCGTGCAAGGCGAGCGACGCCGAATCGAAGATCGCCGCGCCGAACAGCGCGTACGCGAAGCGCCTGACGAAGGTGATGAAGGGCTTCGGCGACATGACGCTGAACGGCCAGAAGATCAACTACAAGGTCTACATGACCAAGGACGTCAACGCGTGGGCGATGGGCAACGGCTGCGTGCGCGTGTACAGCGGCCTGATGGACATGATGAACGACGACGAGCTGCGCGGCGTGATCGGCCATGAAATGGGCCACGTCGCGCTGGGTCACTCGAAGAAGGCGATGCAGACCGCCTACGCGGTCAGCGCGGCACGCACCGCGGCCGGCGCGGCATCGCCGGGCGTCGCGGCCCTGACGAGCTCGCAGCTCGGCGACATCACCGAGAAGTTCATCAACGCGCAGTTCTCGCAGACGCAGGAAAGCGCGGCCGACGACTACTCGTTCGACCTGATGAAGCAGAAGAACATGAACCAGAAGGGTCTCGTCACCGCGTTCCAGAAGCTCGCGCAGCTCGATGGCGGCAAGAGCTCGATGATGAGCTCGCACCCGTCGTCGTCGAGCCGGGCGCAGCACATCCAGGATCGCATCGCGAAGGGCAGCTGAGCGCCGCCTGATGGCGCCGGCCCCGTCCGGCGCCCGGGATGAACGAAACCCCACGCTCTTGCGGGCGTGGGGTTTTTGTTTTCCGGGGAAACGGAAAACGGCCGGAAAGCGGCCGGAAAGCGGCCGGAAAACCGCCGGAAAGCGGCCGCGCCGCGTGCTTACGGCACCATCCCCGGCAGCACGTACGCCTGCACGAGCGTGATCAGGCCGACGATCACCGCGAACAGCAGGCTGTGGCGCACCGTGAAGCGGAACAGCTCCGATTCCTTGCCGACCAGCCCCGTTGCCGCGCATGCCACCGCGATCGACTGCGGCGAGATCATCTTCGCGGTCACGCCGCCCGTCGTGTTCGCGGCGACCGCGAGCGTCTCGGGCACGCCGAGCTGGTGCGCGGTCGCTTGCTGCAGCGAGCAGAACAGCGCGTTCGACGACGTGTCCGAGCCGGTCAGGAACACGCCGAGCCAGCCGAGGAACGGCGAGAAGAACGGGAACGCGGCGCCGGTCGCGGCGAGCATCAGCGCGAGCGTCGACGACATCCCCGAGTAGTTCGCGACGAACGCGAACGCGAGCACGAGGCCGATCGACAGGATCGGGCGCGTGAGCTCCTTCAGCGTTTCGCCGAACGTGACGAGCGCATCGCGCGGTTTCATCCGCAGCAGCGCCATCGAGATCAGCGCGGTCACGAGGATCGCGCTGCCCACCGCCGACACGAGGTCGAGCTTCAGCACCGCGTCGAGCGCTTTCGGCGTCGCGGCGATCGGCGCGGTCTTCACGACGAGCTGGTCGAGGCCGGCCACGTGAAATTTCAGGACGGTCGACGCGAGCGCGCCGTGTGCGGCGAACAGCGCCTTGAACGGCGCGATGCTCCACACGGTGACGACGGCCGTCAGGATCAGGAACGGCGACCACGCGCGCACGGTCTGCGCGAGCGTGTACGGCGACGCCTGGCGGCTCGCGCCCGCACCGTTGCCGCCCGCACCGAACCCCGCGAGCGCCGCGCCGCCGCCGGACGCGACGAGGCCGCCGGCCGTCTGCTTCGCGCTGCTCGGTTGCCAGACCTTCAGGAACGCGGCGAGCGAGACGAGGCTGACGAGCGACGACGTGATGTCCGGCAGCTCGGGCCCGATATGGTTCGACGTGAAGTACTGCGTGACCGCGAAGCTGCCGCCGGCGACGAGCGCGGCCGGCCAGGTCTGCCGTACGCCGCGCAGCCCGTCCATCATGAACACGAGCCAGAACGGCACCGCGAGCGACAGCAGCGGCAGCTGGCGGCCGGCCATCGCGCCGATGTGGAACGCGTCGATGCCGGTCACCTGTCCGGCGACGATGATCGGGATGCCCATCGCGCCGAACGCGACCGGCGCGGTGTTTGCAATCAGACACAATCCTGCCGCGTGCAGCGGCTTGAAGCCGAGGCCGACGAGCAGCGCGGCCGTGATCGCGACGGGCGCGCCGAAGCCGGCGGCGCCTTCGAGGAACGCGCCGAACGAGAAGCCGATCAGCAGCATCTGCAGCCGCTGGTCGTCGGTGATCGACAGCACCGACGCGCGGATGATCTCGAACTGGCCGGTCTTCACGACGATCTTGTACAGGAACACCGCCGCGACGATGATCCACGCAATCGGCCACAGGCCGTACGCGAAGCCGAAGCCGGCTGCGGCGAGCGCCTGCGGCACGGGCATGCCGTACGCGAGGATCGCGACGCCGAGCGCCAGCAGCAGCGTGATCGCGGCGGCGACGTGCCCCTTCATCCGCAGTGCGGCGAGCGCGACGAAAAAGAAGATGATCGGGATCGCGGCGACGAACGCCGACAGCCCGAGGCTGCCGAGCGGGGTGTAGATCTGATGCCAAACCTGCATGGTTGTCTCCTCCATGGATTTCTATCGGTACGGGTTCGAAAGCGGGGTGGTCTATTCGGGCTGGCCGCGTGCGCGCAGCAGGTCGGACAGGCTGCGCGGCGCCGGCTCGAGCGGCGTGCGATGCCGGGTCCAGCCCATCTGCTTCGCGGGCGTCAGCGCGCGCAGCCGCGTCGCGCTCCAGCGGAACGCGCGATACGCGCGCGGATGCGCGAACGCGCCGGACCAGAAGCGCCACACGAGGTCTTCCGCGCGGTTGTAGTTCGCGCCCTGGCCGCGCAGCGGATGCGCGACGGCCTCGTCGGGCTTGCGGTTCGCCTCGGTGCGCAGCCGCACCAGCAGCTGCGGGATCGGAATCCGGACCGGGCACACCTCGCCGCACGCGCCGCACAGCGTCGATGCGGTCGGCAGGTCGGCCGTCGCGTCGAGGCCGAGCAGGTGCGGCGAGATGATCTTGCCGATCGGGCCCGGGTAGGTCGTCCCGTATGCGTGGCCGCCGATCCGCGTATAGACGGGGCAGTGGTTCATGCACGCGCCGCAGCGGATGCATTGCAGCGTCGCGCGCAGCTGCTCGTCGGCGTAGGCCTGCGTGCGGCCGTTGTCGAGCAGCACGAGATGCAGCTCGCGCGGGCCGTCGCGTTCACCGTCGCGGCGCGGGCCCGAGATCAGGTTGAAGTAGGTCGTGATCGCCTGGCCGGTGGCCGAGCGCGTGAGCAGGCTCGACAGCGGCACGATGTGCTCGAGTTTCTCGACGACCTTCTCGATCCCCATGATCGCGACGTGCGTGTCGGGCACGGTGGTCGACAGCCGGCCGTTGCCCTCGTTCTCGACGAGCCACAGCGTGCCCGTGTCGGCCGCCGCGAAGTTCACGCCGGACAGGCCGATGTCGGCTTCCGCGAACGCGCGGCGCAGCGCGCGCCGGCCGGTCTGGATCAGCTCGTCGACGTCCTCCGTGTAACGCGTGCCCGGGATGTGTTCCTCGAACAGCTCGGCGATGTCGCCGCGCGTCTTGTGGATCGCCGGCATCACGATGTGCGACGGCTTTTCGCCCGCGAGCTGCACGATGAACTCGCCCATGTCGGACTCGATGCAGTCGACGCCGTGCTCCGCGAGGTAATGGTTCAGCTCGATTTCCTCGCTCGCCATCGACTTGCCCTTGATCACGCGGCGCGCCTTCTTCGCCTGCGCGATGCCGAGCACGATCGCGTTCGCGTCGGCGGCCGTCTCGGCCCAGTGCACGTGCACGCCGGCCGCGGTGAGCTTCGCCTCCAGCCGCTCGAGCAGCGCGGGCAGTTGCGCGAGCGCGTGCTGGCGCACCGCTTCGCCGAGATCGCGCAGCTGCTGCAGCTCGGTGTCGTCGGGGAACTGGGTCGCGCGCTTGCCTTGCAGGAAGTCCATCGCGCCGCGGAAGCTGCGGCGCAGCGCGGGATCGCCGAGCGCGGCGCGTGCGCGGGCCTTGAAGTCGCCGGGGGCGACGAATTGCAGCGGTTGGTTGCTCATCGCGGCAGGTCCTGGCAGGCGGTTGCGGTCGGTTCGGTGACGATCACGACCCAGAGGTTGCGCGGGCCGTGTGCGCCATACGCGAGGGTCTGCTGGATGTCGGAGGTCTTCGACGGGCCCGACACCAGCACGACGTTGGTCGGCATGCCGGCGTGCCAGCGCTCCGCGTGCACGGCCGCGTGGAGGTCCGCGTGCAGCGTGTTCGCATGCACGAGCGCGACGTGCAGCGGCGGCACCAGCGACACCGTGCGCGGCGTGCCGGCATCGGGCGCGAGCACGACCGTGCCGGTCGCCGCGATGCCCGAGCGCGCGACCGTGAAGCCCGCGTCGATCGTGTCGAACAGCTCGGCTTTCCATGCGTCGATCGGCCGGTCGAACGGCACCGGCGCGACCGCGTCGGGCAGCGCACGCGCGAGGGCCGCGGATTCGGGGCGGGCCGGGTCGAGCAGCAGGCGGCGCACGCCGGCCTCGGCCAGGCGCGCGGCCAGCTGTGCGGGCCACGCGTCGGCGGCGGCGCACCAGACTTCGGCGTGCGACGCGGTGAGCGCGCCCTGCATCGTCTGCGCGAGCGCGCGAGGATCGGGGGCGACTGCCGCGCGCCGCGCCGCGTAATGCGTGTCGATGCGCGCATCGAGCGCGGGCGCGGCGTTCACGGCGACGCCGGGGGCGGCGGCGCGCAGGCGCGCGAGGATGGCGTCGCGCGCGCTCATTGCGCGTCTCCGCGCAGCGACGCGGCGCCGGCCGTGCGGCGCCACAGGAAGCTCGCGAGATGCTCGACGGGCAGGGCGGCGCCGGCCTTGGCCGCAGCGTGGCCGATGTTCAGCAGGCAGCCGCAGTCCGCCGACACGAGCCGGTCGCAGCCCGTCGCGCAGGCCGATGCGACCTTGTCGCGCACCATCGCGCCGGAGATGTCGGGATGCTTCAGCGAGAACGTGCCGCCGAAGCCGCAGCATTCCGATTCGCGTTCATGTTCGATGCGGGTGACGCCCGGCAGCGCGTCGACGAGCGCGACGCCGTGCACGCGCGTGCCCATCTCGCGGCGGGCCGCGCACGACGTGTGCAGCACGACGCGCTCGTCCGGGCCGGCGCTGGCGACGACGGCGTCGAGCCGCACGTCGAGCACATGGACGAGGAATTCGGCGAGTTCGTAGGTGCGCTCCGCGATCGCGCGAGCCTTCGGGCCGTGCACGGGATCGTCGGCGAACAGAGCGGGCCAATGGTGCCGGATCATGCCCGCGCACGAGCCGGACGGCACTATCACGGGCCACGGCTCGGCGAACAGGTCGAGCTGCGCGGCCGCGACGCGGCGCGCTTCGTCGGGATTGCCGCTGCTGTAGGCCGGCTGCCCGCAGCAGCTCTGGCCGCGCGGATAGTGGACGGTCAGGCCTTCGCGTTCCAGCAGGCGGACCGCGTCGAGCCCGGCTTCGGGGACGAACAGGTCGACCAGGCAGGTCGCGAACAGATAGACGTGCGCGGGGGCGGCGGCGGGATAGTGCCTTTCGTTCATGTCTCGCTCCAGGGTTGCCGGCCCGGCATGCGAATGCGGGACGACGATTTCGCTGCATAATTCCCGCGACGGCGCCGCAGCTCAAATTGGTTGGGCCAATCGGCGCGACGGGTATTCAGGATGGGGAGACGGCGATGGCGGCGATGACGGCACGGGGCCGGACCGAAGTGGTGATGCGCAAGATCGAGACGGCGCTGCTCGACGGCACGTGGCCGGCCGGCGCGCGGCTGCCGGCCGAGCGCGTGCTTGCGCAACAGTACGGCGTCGCGCGCAATACGGTGCGCGAGGCGACCCAGCGGCTCGTCGCGCGCGGGCTGCTGCAGAGCCGGCGCGGCGCGGGCGTCTACGTGACGGACCAGTTGCGCGCGGGCATCGCGTCGCCGTGGGGCCAACTGGTTGCCGACCATCCGGCGCTGCGCGACGACATACTCGAATTCCGCCGCGTGCTCGAAGGCGCGACCGCGTATTTCGCCGCGCTGCGCGCCGACGCGCACGACCGGCGCCGGATCCGCGCGCTGCTGCGCGAACTCGAGACCGCGCACGCGAACGACGACGCGGCCGTCGAGGCGTCGGCCGACGCGAAGCTGCACGAGGCGATCGCGCTCGCGTCGCACAACACGATGTTCCTGCACCTGCACACGAGCGTGATCGGAATGCTGCGCGAGCACATCTCGATCAACGTCGCGGGGATGACGACGCACGACGAGCAGGCATCGGAGTTGCTCCTGCAGCAGCACCGGGTGGTCTGCGACGCGATCTGCGCGCACCGGCCCGAGGAGGCGCGCACGGCGATGCAGACCCATATCGACTACGTGCGCAGCCACTTCGAGCGAAGCGACGACGCGCCGTGAGATTGGTTGGACCATGGGCGCGGCGGGTCCGCCTGGCGGCCGAACCCGAGGACGCCCGCCGGCCGCGGTTCAGGGCAGCGCAAGGCCGCGGCCGCGCGCGGCGTGCGTGGCGGCTCGGCGCCGCATGCGCCGGGCGCGCGATTGACC
Source organism: Burkholderia sp. SCN-KJ (assembly GCF_024656005.1). Lineage (NCBI taxonomy): Bacteria > Pseudomonadati > Pseudomonadota > Betaproteobacteria > Burkholderiales > Burkholderiaceae > Burkholderia > Burkholderia sp. SCN-KJ. Next base: position 196,724 of record NZ_JANKOG010000013.1, on the reverse strand, counting down.
GGTTCATCAGGCGCCCCCTAGAATCGATTGAACCCGCCCGTCAGCCGCGCGCCGCGGCGATTGCGGACCCGTTGATCCGCCTGTCGAGGGAGTTTCCGTGCTCACGTCCTTGATCCGGTGCGCGTCGGCCGCGCTGTCGTGGCGCGCCGTCGGCCGCCCGGCCTGCGCACTCGCCGTGTGTGCGCTGCTGTCGCTGGCCACCGCCTGCGCGACGCATCCGCCCGCCACCACGCTCGATCGCCCCGTCTCGCACGCGTTGCCGACCGATACCGCGACGCCGCTGCGCGCTGCGCTGGCCGCGCCGGAAGCCGCGCATCCGGGGCAGTCGGGCTTCCGGCTGCTGCCCGACGGCGCGACCGCGCTGCAGATGCGCATCGCGCTCGCGCGCGCGGCGACGAAGACGCTCGACATGCAGTACTACATCGCGACCGAGGACACGACCGGCAAGCTGCTGCTGGGCGCGGCGCTGTATGCGGCCGATCGCGGCGTGCGCGTGCGGATGCTGGTCGACGACCTGAACTTCCGCGACATCGATCGCGTCATGGCCGCGCTGAACACGCACCCGAACATCGAGATTCGCGTGTTCAACCCGTTCGGCGCGTCGCAATACGGGATGGTCGAGCGCACGGCCAACTACTTCACGCGGATCGACAGCTTCACGCGGCGGATGCACAACAAGGCGATGATCGCGGACAACCAACTCGCGATCGTCGGCGGCCGCAATCTCGGCGACGAATACTTCAGTGCGAGCCCGACGTTGCAGTTTCGCGATCTCGACGTGCTCGCCGCGGGCCCCGTGACGAACGATGTCTCGAAGAGCTTCGACGGCTACTGGGCGAGCGAGAGCAGCTATCCGTTGCGCGTGCTGAATCATCAGACGTTCGCTCCGAAGGATCTCGACGCGATGCGCGACGAGCTGCGCGACCACTGGCGCAAGAATGCCGACCCGTACAACGCGAAGCCGCTGAACGCGACACCGCTCGCGCAGCAGATCGCGCGCGACCAGCTCGCGCTCGTGTGGGCGCCGGCCGAATTCAAGGTCGATGCGCCGACCAAGGTCGCGCAGCCGACCGACGCATACGTGAGCCCGCCGATGCAGCGCCTCGTCGAACTGATGCGCGGCGCGCAGAAGGAATTCCTCGCGTTTTCGCCGTACTTCGTGCCGCACGATGCCGGCGTGAAGATCCTCGGCGACACGGTCGGGCGCGGCGTGCGCGTCGCGATCGTGACGAATTCGCTCGCGGCGACCGACGCGGTCGCGGTGCAGGCCGGCTACGCGCCGTACCGTGTGCCGTTGCTCGAGCGCGGCGTCGAGCTGTACGAGTTCAAGGCACAGCCGGGCCAGCAGTCCGCACGGCTGTTCGGCTCGCGCTCGCGTGCGAGCCTGCATGCGAAGGCGTACGTGATCGACCGGCACATCCTGGTAATCGGCTCGCTGAATCTCGACCCGCGCTCGGCGCACCTGAACACCGAGCTCGCGCTCGTGATCCACAGCCCGGTGCTCGCGCAGCAGGCCGCGGAGATCTTCGCACGGGTGACCCAGCCTGATGAAAGCTATCGCGTCACGCTCGTGAAGCAAATGGACGGCGGGCCGCCGGCACTCGAATGGACGGGCGTCGACGGCGGCCAGTCGACCCTCTATCACGTCGATCCGCATGCCGGGCTGATGCGCAACGTGATGACCGGCCTTTTCATGCTGCTGCCGGTCGACGACCAGTTGTAAGGGCCGGAACGGCTCGGGCCAAACCCGCGATACCGGTGCGCGGGGAAAGGTGATATGGTTGTGCGCGCAACGATATGCGTATCGTGAAGGGTGCCGCCGGACGGCTCGCGCAATGCGGGCGGGAGCGGTACCGAACGACGCGCCGCACGCGCCATGGGCGCCAAGCATGCCGCGTGCGCCGCCAGGAGACGAGGGACGATGCGCGCAGCCGCCCGCGCGGCCGCGCAAGCCCGCAACCGGAGTGCCCCATGCAACGTGTACCCAACCAGCCGTTCACGCGTCCCGCCCGTTTTTCCGAAGCCGAATGGCAGGCGCGCGTGCAGCTCGCGGCCGCCTATCGGATCTTCGACCATCTCGGCTGGACCGAGCTGATCTACAACCATATCTCGCTGCGCGTGCCGGGCGAGGACGGTCATTTCCTGATCAATCCGTTCGGGCTCCATTACCGCGAGGTGTGCGCGTCGAACCTCGTGAAGATCGACCTCGACGGCAACGTGATCGGCCATTCCGACTGGCCGATCAACCCGGCCGGCTTCACCTTCCACAGCGCGATCCATGCGGCGCTGCCCGACGCGCACTGCGTGATGCACGTGCATACGACGCCGACGATGGCCGTGTGCTGCTCGCGCGACGGGCTGTCGTTCTCGAACTTCTATTCGGCGCAGCTGTACGGGAAGATCGCGTATCACGATTTCGAGGGCATCACCGTACATCTCGAGGAAGGGCGGCGCATCGTCGAGAGCGCCGGCGGGCGGCCCGTGCTGCTGCTGCGCAACCACGGGCCCGTGACGATCGGCGCGACGCTCGCGCAGACTTTCTCGTTGATGTGGCTGCTCAATCGCGCGTGCGAGGTGCAGGTCGCGACCCATGCGATTGGCGACGCACTGCCGATCGCGTCGCCGGTGCTCGAGGGCTGCGTGCGCGATTCGCTGAATTTCGATCCGAGGCACGGCGCGGGGCAGGACGCGTTCGATGCGTTGCAGCGCATCGTCGATCGCATCGATCCCGGCTATCGCGCGTGAGGCGCGGTGCCGGCGCGGTGCCGGGCTCGACCGCCGCGGCGAAATCGATTCGCGAGGCTTGATGGTGAGCGCAGCGGAATGTGCCGGACGATGCCCGCATGCCGTGCGGCACGGGCAAAAAAAAACGCGGCCGGATGGCCGCGTGAATACTCGCAGACTCCTTCGGACGAAGGAAACAAGCAACTGTGAGACGAAGTGTAGCGAAAGGCCGCGCGCGGATTCAGGGCGCCCGCTGCAAAGGTCTCTTCCAGGTTCCGTCAGGCTGGCGCGCGACGCACGGGGTGCCGGATCGGCGGCGATCGACTACCATCATGGAGCGTCCCCCGGCCGGGTGGCGTACCACGTCGTACAAGGAGAATTCATGCCGAAGCTGCGTTTGCTCCAGGTGGCGTTGCTCGCGGGCGTGCTGGCCGCCGGCAGCGCCGCTGCCGAAACGGTGCGCCTGTCCGCCAACCTGCAGCCGTCGAGCGAAGTGCCGCCGACCGCGACCAAGGGCGCCGGCGCCGTCGATGCGACCTACGACACGGCCAGCCACCTGCTGCAGTGGACGGTGACTTACGAACACCTCACGGGGCCGGCGACCGCCGCGCACTTCCACGGGCCCGCGCCGGTCGGCCAGAACGCCGGCGTGCAGGTGCCGATCCCGAAGGACGAGCTCGCGAGCCCGATCAAGGGATCGAAGGCGCTCACCGACGCGCAGGTGACCGACCTGATGAGCGGCAAGTGGTACTTCAACGTGCACACGAAGGAGCATCCGGCCGGCGAGATCCGCGGCCAGATGATGCCGGCGAACTGAGGCCGGCGAACCGAGGCCGGCAAACCGGCCCCGGCGGTTGATGTAGAGGCTCCCGTCGAGCGGCGCGGCAACGATCGCACGTACCATCGTGACACTGCGATGACGGAGTAGGTTCGATGAGTTGGCAAAGCAAGTTCGCGTGCTGGCTGCTGCGCCGGCAGTTTCGTCCCGAGACCACGCGCCCGGTGCTCGATCCCGCCCGCGCGCGGCGCTTCACCGACCTGAGAATGGTCGTGCCGCGTCGCGCGCCGTCGGGCTACCGGCTGCGCGAATGCTACCGTCCCGGCGACGCGCCGCTGCGCGGCGAATGGCTCGAACGCACCGATGCGCTCGGCGCGCGCGGGCCCGGCCGCACGCTGCTGTACTTCCACGGCGGCGGCTACTACTTCTGTTCGGCGAAAACCCATCGGCCGCTCGTGTTCGGCCTCACCAAGCGCGCGGGCGTGCGCTCGTTCTCGCTCGATTACCGCCTCGCACCCGAGAACCGCTTCCCGGCCGCGCTCGACGACGCGCTGGCCGCGTACCGGCAATTGCTCGCGCTCGGCACGCCGCCCGAGTCGGTCGTGTTCGGCGGCGATTCCGCGGGCGGCGGCCTCGCGCTCGCGACGCTCGTCGCGCTGCGCGATCGCGGCGAACCTTTGCCGGCCGGCGCGATCCTGTTCTCGCCCTGGACCGACCTGGCCGGCACCGGCGCGACGATGCGCAGCAACGACGGTCTCGACCCGATGTTCGCGGCCGCGGCGCTGCCGAAGGCGGCGCAGCTGTATCTGGGCGACGAATCGGCGACGCATCCGTACGCGTCGCCGCTCTATGCGGACTTGACCGGGCTGCCGCCGCTCTTCATCCAGGCCGGCAGCACCGAGGTGCTGCTCGACGACGCGCGCCGCGTCGCCGACAGCGCGAAAGCGGCCGGCGTGCCGGTGGAGATCGAGGTGTGGCCCGACATGCCGCACGTGTGGCAGCTGTACACGCCGATGGTGCCGGAGTCGCGCGACGCGCTCGACCGGGCGGCCGCATTCCTGCGCCGCGTCGCAGTCGAGCGGGCGGTTCAGCGCGCGGGCGAGCCGTCGATCGCCTGATACGCGGCCTGCACGGCCACCGAGCCGTACTTGCGCTCGAGCCGGCGCACGGTGAAGTGGCCGTGCGCCATCTGCTGGAAGTGGTCGATGAACAGCGTGTTGACGGTCGCACCGAGCACCGCGCCAATCGCCGGGATCGACTTCGCGGCCATCTGCTCGGTGACCTGCACCGAGAAGCGTGATGCGACCGTCTGCACGAGCTTGAACACCGCCGCCGAGCTGTGCGCGGCGATCCCTTTCGTCGTGATGTCCGACGACGCTTTCGAAATCGCCTGCGCGAGCGCGCCGCGCAGCACGAAATAGCCGAGATCGGCGTCCTCTTCCCGCTTGTCCGGGTTGCCGCCCATGCCGAGCACGGCCAGGCACTGCAGTTGCGTGTCCACCGAGCCCAGGTCCTCGCCCTCGCTGCGCGCGATGTCGCATACCGAGCGGAAGATCAGCGTGGTCGTGACCGGCAGCTCGACCGGCAGCGCGAGGAAGCCGAACGCGCCGCCCGCCGCGCCGGTCGTCGCGACCGCGAGCTTGTGCAGCAGGTTGCTCGGCTTGTCTGGCTCGGCATCGGGCGTCTGCGGCTTGCCGAGCGTGCGCAGCGCGATGTTCAGGCACTTGCGCAACGCAAGCTGCGTCGCGTCGTTGATCTTGCCGGTCGCGAAGTCCGGCAGCCGCGCGATCATCTTCTCGACCGGCGCGCCCAGCACGCCCGTCAGCTTCATCGTCAGCGACGGGCTTTCCAGCACCTGTTTCGCGCGTCGCAGCGCGTCCTGGTCTTCCTGCGACAGCGTCGCGGCAGGCGTGATTGAAATCGGTTCCATCTTTCTCCTTGATGGTGGGGAACGGGCCCCGCACCTTCGCCGGCCTAGATTACTCCGCCGTGCTAGAATTTTGAGATTGTTTGACTCGTCAAAAGTTGCATCAACAAAAAATGGCCGTCCATACTGCCGCCCACCATTCGAGCGGGCAAGTCCTGCCGTTCCGCGAGTCGCTGCTGGCGATGATCGGGATCTCGTTCGTCACCATGCTCGTCGCGCTCGACCAGACGGTCGTCGGCACCGCGTTGCCGACCATCGTCGCCGAGTTGAGGGGCTTCGACCTGTACGCGTGGGTCGCGACCTCGTACCTGCTCAGTTCCGTGATCACCGTGCCGATCTTCGGCCGCCTCGGCGACTACTACGGCCGCAAGCCGTTCGTGATCGCGTCGATCGTCGTGTTCACCGGCGCGTCGGTGCTGTGCGGGATGGCCAACGACATGCTGTTCCTGGTGCTCGCGCGCGGCCTGCAGGGGATCGGCGGCGGGATGCTGGTCGGTACCGCGTTCGCGTGCATTCCCGATTTGTTCCCCGATTCCGTCGTGCGGTTGCGCTGGCAGGTGCTGATGAGCTCCGCATTCGGCATCGCGAACGCGGTCGGACCGTCGCTCGGCGGGATCCTGACCCAGTCGTTCGGCTGGCGCTCGGTGTTCTACGTCAACCTGCCGGTCGGCCTGCTGTCGCTGTTCTTCGTGTGGCGCTACCTGCCGCACCTGAGGCACGTCGAGCACGACCGCAAGATGCGGCTCGACTGGCCCGGCGCGCTGCTGATCGCGCTGTCGCTCGGTGCGCTGCAGCTGTTCGTCGAATGGCTGCCGAAGTACGGCGTGATGAGCTGGGCTTCGCTGCTGCTGGTCGTCTCGGTCGGCGCCGGCATCGGCTTGTGGCATTGGGAAAAGCGCTGCGCGCAGCCGATTCTGCCGTTCGACATGTTCGGCAACCGCGCGCTGTCGGCGCTGTTCGTGCTCGCGATCCTCGCCGGCTTCTCGATGTTCTCGCTCTTGTTCTACGCGCCGCTGCTGTTCCAGGGTGGCTTCGGGATGTCGCCGAAGGCGGCGGGGCTCGTGATCACGCCGCTCGTCGTGTTCATCACGATCGGCAGCATCATGAACGGACGCGTGGTCACGCGCATCCGCAATCCGAACGCGATGCTGCACGTCGGTTTCGTGCTGTTCGCGATCGCATGCGTGGGCATCGTCGTGTCGACGCACACGACGCCGACCTGGATGCTGATGGCGCTGATGGTCGCGGGCGGCATCGGCCTCGGCTTCGTGCTGCCGAACCTCACCGTGTTCGCGCAGCAGACGGCCGGCCGCGAGCACCTCGGCATCGCGACCGCGCTGCTGCAGTCGCTGCGGATGGTCGGCGGGATGATCGGCACCGCGCTCACGGGCACGCTGGTCAACCAGATGTATTCGAGCGGCGTGCGCGACGCGCTGTCGGGCGAGCACGCGCTGCAGTGGCACGCGCAGCTCGCCGATCCGCAGATCCTGATCGACCGCGCCGCGCAAGGCGGTCTGGTCGCGGAGCTGACCCGCGCCGGGCATAATGGCGCGCTGCTGCTGGAAACGGCCCGCGAATCGCTGGTCGGCGCGATTCACCTGGGTGTCGCGATGGCGGCCGTCGTCGCCGTGGTGTCGGTGTGGCAGTCCCGCCGCGTGCCGCCGATCGCGCTGCGGCACAAGATCGAGCCGCATGTCGCGGCCGACTGAACGATTCACCGATTGAACGAGTAGGCATCAGCGCATGGAAGAACAGGACCGCGTCGCGATCTTGCAGCAATTCGGACGCACGTATCGCGCGTTCATGACCGCGTTCGAAACGCACGTCGGGCAGCCGATGCCGCGCTGGCGCATCATGGTCGCGCTGCACACGATGGGCGGGCATTCGTCGCAGAAGAAGCTCGTCGAGGTGCTGCGCATCGATCCGGGCGCGCTCACGCGCCAGTTGAAGTCGCTCGACGCGCTCGGCTGGATCGAGCGCGCGTCCGATGCGCGCGACAACCGCGTGACCAACGTCACGCTGACCGCCGAGGGCCGCGCCGCGTTCGACGCGTGCCTGCCGCGCCGCAAGGCGTTCCTCGACCAGACGATGGCGCAACTGCCGGACGACGTGCTGACCGCCCTGTCGGGCGCGCTGGCGATGCTGGAGTCGCGGATTGCGGATGTCGGCTCGACGCCGGCATCGCGCTGAAGGGCGGGGCGCGGAGCGGCCCGAAGGGGCGCACGCCCCGGCCGCTCGTGACCGGCGCGGCATATGGGTCGCGCGAACCCGCCGCCGGCCGGCGTTTCACTTCAATTCATTCCACCTCGTTCACAGCTCGATGCGCGTGCCGAGCAGCGCGAGGAACTGCGCGAGCCAGGCTGGATGCGCGGGCCACGCGGGCGCGGTGACGAACGGCGCGTCGGTCACGGCTGCGTCCACCGGGATGTCCGCGTACTCGCCGCCCGCGAGCTTCACTTCGGGCGCGCAGGCCGGGTAGGCCGAGATGCGCTTGCCGCGGATCACGTCGGCGGCCGCGAGCAGCTGCGCCGCATGGCAGATCGCGGCGATCGGCTTGCCGGCTTCGGCGAACGCGCGCACCAGCGCGATCACCTTCGCGTCGAGACGCAGGTATTCCGGCGCGCGGCCGCCCGCGATCGCGAGCGCGTCGTAGCCCGCCGCATCGACGTCGTCGAACGTCGCGTTCAGCGTGAAGTTGTGGCCGGGCTTCTCGGTGTAGGTCTGGTCGCCCTCGAAATCGTGGATCGCGGTCTTGACCTTGTCGCCCGCGCGCTTGCCCGGGCAGACCGCATCGACGTGATGGCCGACGGCCTGCAGCGCCTGGAACGGCACCATCGTTTCGTAGTCTTCGGCGAAATCACCGGTCAGGAACAGGATCTTCTTCGCGGCCATGGCTTTCTCCATTGAACAGCGTTGAGGGGCCGTTCGCGCCGGACGCGGCAGGCATGCGCTGCGGCGGCGAAGCAGCCCCGAGGACGAAAGCGCAGTGTACTCCGGCAGATTGAAGCGCGCGTGACAGCCGCCCCGCGCGGCGGTGGGGCGGTGGGGCGGCGAGGCGGCGCGATGGCGCGCCAGGCGTCAGAAGAAGGTTTCGACGACTTCCGTCACGCGGAACTGCGGATCGAGCACGAGCAGCTGGCGCCACTTGTCGAACGTCAGGCACGGATGCGAGATATCGAACGCGACCATGTCGCCGACCTTCACGTCCGCGCCCGGCGGGATCTGCAGGTACGCGTGCTGGTCCATCATCCCGGTGACGGCCCAGCCTTCGCTCGCGGCGACGTCGCGCGGCGCGCTGTCGCGACCCGGGCGGAAGTGGCGCGCCGGCTCGGGCAGGCCCGCGTCGAACGCCGCGTCGCGCTTGCCGAGCGCGATGATCGCGCGGTCGGCTTCCGGCACCGATTGCACGTACGCCCACAGCTGCAGCGCCGGCAGCAGCCCTTCGCCCATCCTGCGGGCGATCGGGTTGCGCGCGAACACGTCGGTCTGCGCCTTCTTGTAGATGCCGACGTCGTGCGTCAGGTAGCAGCCCGGACGTAGCACGACTTCCGCGAAACCGTCATCGGACGCCTTCGCGAATTCCTCCGCGACCACGTCGTACCACGCCGAGCCGGCACCCGACAGGATCGCCGGCGTGCGCGCGAAGCGGCCGGCTTCGGCCAGCTCGCGCGTGAACGCGACCGCGTCCTGCAGGAACGCGCGGATCTCGCCTTCCTCCTTCAGCACGCCTTCGTAGAGTTCGATGCCGGCCAGCTTCAGCGTGTCCGGATAGCGCGCGATCGCGTCGAGCACGGCGGTGCGCTGCGCGGCGTCGCGCACGCCCGCGCGGCCGCCCGGCACGCCGAGTTCGATCAGCACGTTCAGCGTTTTCTTCGCGTCGCCGAAGAAGCGGCCGAGCTGGTCGACGCTGTCGGCCGAATCGACGAGGCAGAAGAATTCGAAGTCGGGATCGGACAGCAGCCCCGCGATGATCGTCATGTTCTGGCGGCCGACCAGCTGGTTCGCGAGCAGCACGCGCCGCACGCCGCCGTGATACGCGGCCTGCGTCTGGTGCGCGGTCGCGAGCGTGATGCCCCACGCGCCGGCGGCGAGCTGGCGGCGGAACAGTTGCGGCGCCATCGTCGTCTTGCCGTGCGGCGCGAACTGCGCGCCGTACTGCTGGACGAACGCCTGCATCCAGTTCAGATTGTGTTCGATGCGATCCTCGTACAGCACCGCTGCCGGCAGGCTGACGTCTTCCGCGAGCAGGTTCCACTCGAGGCGGCCTGCGTCGTCGAGCGGCACGCTCGCGCTCGGCAGGTTGCCGAGGCCCTTGCCCAACGGATTGATTGTCGGTTCCTGATAGTTTGTAACTTTCATGTCATCCCGCTCCATCATCACTATGCATTGCACTGAAGTTGACATGCAGATGGTACAGAAAGTAGCATCGGCGCGGTGATGTTATTTAGTAACATAAAGCGCCACACCCTTTTCAGCAGATGAATTCGTCCGCCACTCCGTCCGTTCCGTTCACCGCCGAGCAACCGGTTGCCCAGCCGGTCCTCGATATCGTCGCGCGGATCGCCGAATGCGCGCCCGAGCTGCGCGAGGCCGAACGCAAGGTCGCGGCCTTCATCCTCGCCGATCTCGCGCGTGCCGCGCACGCGAGCATCGGCGCGCTCGCGCGCGACGCGGAAGTCAGCGTCGCGACGGTCACGCGGTTCGCGAAGGCCGTCGGCTGCCGCGACGTGCGCGAACTGAAGGTGCTCGTCGCGCAGGCGGCGGCCGTCGGCCAGCGCTTTCTCGTGCCGTCCGGCGAGCCTGCGGAACAGGACACGAGCCCGGCATCGGTCGTCTACGACGAGATCCGCGTGGCGCTCGCGCACAACCACCAGTTGCTGCGCAACACGTCGTTCGACGCCGCGGCCGATCTTCTCGCCGGCGCGAAGATGGTCTACGTGTACGGGCAGGGCGGCGGCTCGACCGCGCTCGCCGACGAACTGCGCTTCCGGCTCGTGCGCTTCGGCCGGCCGGTCGCGAGCTACCAGGACAGCCTGCTGCAGCGGATGGTATCCGCGACGCTGTCGCGCGACACCGTGGTCGTCGCGCTGTCGGTGAGCGGGCGCGTGCCCGAGCTGCTCGAGAGTTGCCGCCTCGCGAAGCGCTACGGCGCGAAGCTGATCGCGATCACCGCGCCGGCGTCGCCGCTCGCCAAGCTCGCCGACCACCTGATCCCGGTCGTCGCGTTCGAAACCGATTTCATCTACAAGCCTTCGACATCGCGCTACGCGATGATGATGGCGATCGACGTGCTCGTCACCGGAGTCGCGCTGCGGCTCGGCGATGCGGGCCGAGAATCGCTGCGCCGCATCAAGCATGCGCTCGATGCGCATCGCGGCGGCGGAGACCGTCAACCGGTAGGAGACTGACCATGCATTCGCATCCCGAAGCCGCCGATACGCTGATCGTCGGCGCGCAGCTGTACGACGGCACCGGCGCACCGCCCGTCACGCGCGACGTCGCGATCCGCAACGGCGTGATCGCGGCGATCGGCAACCTGTCGAACTGGCTTGCCGAGACCGTCGTCGATGCGAACGGCCGCGCGCTCGCGCCCGGCTTCGTCGACGTGCACACGCACGACGACACGCACGTGATCCGCGCGCCGCAGATGCTGCCGAAGATCTCGCAGGGCGTGACGACCGTGATCGTCGGCAACTGCGGGATCAGCGCGTCGCCGGTGACGCTCGCGGGCGATCCGCCCGACCCGATGAACCTGCTCGGCGATCGCGACGCGTTCCGCTATCCGACCTTCGCTGCCTACGTCGCGGCCGTCAACGACGCGCGTCCGGCCGTCAACGTCGCGGCGCTCGTCGGGCACACCGCGCTGCGCAACAACCAGATGGACCGCCTCGACCGCGCGGCGACCGACGGCGAAATCGCCGGGATGCGCACGCAGCTCGAGGAGGCGCTCGCGAACGGCGCGCTCGGGCTGTCGTCGGGCCTTGCGTACGGCTCCGCGTTCGCGGCGCCGGCCGAGGAAGTGATGGCGCTCGCCGAGCCGCTCGCGAACGCGGGCGCGCTCTACACGACGCACATGCGCACCGAGTTCGACGCGATCCTCGACGCGATGGACGAGGCCTACCGCGTCGGCTGCCACGCGCAGGTGCCGGTCGTGATCTCGCACCTGAAGTGCGCGGGCCCGTCGAACTGGGGGCGCAGCACCGAGGTGCTCGCGTCGCTCGAAGGCGCGCGCCGCTACCAGCCGGTCGGCTGCGACTGCTATCCGTACAGCCGCAGCTCGTCGACGCTCGACCTGAAGCAGGTGACGGGTGACATCGACATCACGATCACGTGGTCGGAGCCGCATCCGGAAGTCGCCGGCAAGCTGCTGAAGGCGATCGCGGCCGACTGGGGCGTGACCGAGCAGGAAGCCGCGCAGCGGATCCGCCCGGCCGGCGCCGTGTACCACAACATGTCCGAGGACGACGTGCGCCGCATCCTGTCGCATCCGGCGACGATGGTCGGCTCGGACGGCCTGCCGAACGATCCGCTGCCGCATCCGCGGCTGTGGGGCGCGTTCCCGCGCGTGCTCGGCCATTACGTGCGCGACACGAACCTGTTGCCGCTCGAGGAGGCGATCCGCAAGATGACGTCGCTGTCCGCGCGCCGCTACGGGATCGCGCGGCGCGGCGAAGTGCACGTCGGCTACCACGCGGATCTCGTGCTGTTCGATCCGGCGCGCGTGATCGACGCCGCGACGTTCGAAAAGCCGCAGCAGCCTGCGCACGGGATCGACGCAGTGTGGGTGAACGGCGTGCTGACCTATGAGAACGGCCAGCCGACCGGCGAGCGCGCCGGCGGTTTCGTCGCGCGCGGCGAGCGCGCGCCGGCGAGTGCCGACGCCGCGTTCTGAACGCGGTCCTGATCCGATTTGCCGCGTGCGCCATGCCGGCGCGCGCATCCGCAACCGTGTGTTGCATGGGGCGGGAGCAGGCGCCGATGCGCCGGCTCCGGCCGACCAACCAGGAGTGAAACGATGAAGCGATATGGCGTAGGCGAAGCGAAGGGTACCGGCGGCCAGGTGATGCCGTTTGCACGCGCGGTCGAGGCCGACGGCTGGCTATACGTGTCGGGCCAGACGCCGATGGTGAACGGCGAGGTCGTCGAAGGCGGGATCGTCACGCAGTCGAAGCAGACGATCGAGAACGTGATCGCGATCCTGAAGGAAGCCGGCTACGGCCTGGAACACGTCGTGCGCTGCGGCGTGTGGCTCGACGATGCACGCGATTTCGCGTCGTTCAACAAGGTGTTCGTGTCGTACTTCGGCGAGCATCCGCCGGCACGCGCGTGCGTTCAGTCGAGCATGGTCATCGATTGCAAGGTCGAGGTCGATTGCATCGCTTACAAGGCGCCGGCGAAGTAACGCGGGCGGGCGAATTGTCGTGTCACAGGGCCGGCGCAGTAACATGCGCCGGCCTCGTTGCGTTTTGGCGGAATGGAAGTGTCGCGGGCGGTTGGTATCGGGAGCACTTGTCTTCTGGCAAGCGCAATAATTCGGTGGGGAACGCAATCATGAGTGACCTGAGTAGCGCCGAATTTTTACACTCTGAATGAAATCCTTGTGACTCGAGCGTGACTCGATATGCCGCGTCTGGCGGGCGGCTCCGGTAATGGACGCGCAATACGCCAGCGGCGTCGATGAATCTCGATAGAGCAAATTGGGTGGATCGCTGGGTATGTTCGTCATTCCAATCAACGATTTCGTGAAATCGAATCATGACGAGCACTACATACCGCTATGGCGTTCATTCGGATCTCACGCCCGCCGAGCTCTTCTTTTTCGTTGCCGTGGAAGAGACGTGCGCACGGGTCGGGATCGACGATGTCGAAGCAGTGGTCCTGATTCTAGCTGGCTGGCCCGTTTTGCCGACGCGGCAAAAATTCGGCGGTGCGACGAAAGGAACGTCCGTCGCATCCGTGATGGCGCGTTCGATTTTTCGCTACCAGCTGAACAGGAAGGTTTTGCCAACCGTCACGCTTCAAAGCATCAAGTCATTTCGGATCATCCTGACCCGGAAGCTCAGCGTATTCGTCGGGCGCGCCGTTCCGGGCGTGGGTTGGGCGCTGCTGGCGCGCGACGTGTTCGGGATCGTTCATGGCACGGTCTCAAGGTACAACAGCCTCGTCAAACCTGAGGATAAGGTGTTCTGATGGAAAACGTGCGTTGGGACGAGATCGAAGCCTTTGTCAGGTCAGAAGTCGGGCTCGGTCCATCGAAGCCGCTCTCCGCCGGCACTCGGCTCTGGGAAGACCTTGGGCAGACCGGTGACGAAGCCAACGACTTCATGGGGCATTTTTTTGAGCGATTTGCAGTCGACACCGGCGATTTCGATTTCCACCGGTATTTTTTGATGGAAGGCGAGGGGTTGCTCTATTCGCTATTCCAGCGGTGGGTGCGACGAAAGCCTCACGACTTCAAGCGGGAATCGATTACGCTCGCGATGCTGCATCGTGCAGCCGTAGAAAGAAAATGGAACGCTGCGCGATTGGCCGCAATGCAGTGAAAGGGCGGGTCTCCACGCGTGTCGGACCGGATTTCAAAGCGGGGATCAGGATCGTGTTGTGGGAGGCGGCGAGGGTGCAATGGTGATTCGGATCGCAATTCTGATGTGGGCGCCGTTGCTGAGTCACGGTGCGTTTGCGGGCACGCTGTCCGATAAGGGGGCGCCCCGCGCGGCAGTACCCATCGTCGGGCCAGGGTCGGTCGAAATCGTGAGGAACGGCGCGTGGTCGGCCGACATCAGCGGGGACGAAACGGCAGACATGTGTCGTACGTTCGTGCTTCAGCCGGCGGATGTCAGCGCGTTTTTCAAGCGTGCGCGCCGTGTAACGGAACGGACGTACGGCCATGATCTGGACGCCGCGAATTGCCATGCCGAAGGCAACGCACGTCTCGCGGAGGGCGGCACGGCGAAATGGCAGATAGACCAGGCAAGGCGCGGCTTCATTTCCATGCCCGACGGTCGAACCATCTACCTGTATTGTCCGAAGTGCCGAGCCGACGTGTTCGCACCGAACTAGAGAGGCGCTTGTCCCGCAAGCAGCCGATGTTGGCGGGCCGCGAATGCCCGCCGACGCCACTCATTCACCGATTCACTGCCGCGCCGTCCGCGCGTTGTCCGGCATCGGCTGGTTGTAATTCGTGCGGAACGGATTGATGTCGAGCCCGCCGCGCCGCGTATAGCGCGCATACACCGCGAGCTTCACCGGTTTGCACGCATGCAGGATGTCGAGGAAGATCCGCTCGACGCACTGCTCGTGAAAGCCCGTGTGATTGCGGAACGAGATGATGTAGCGCAGCAGCCCTGCGTGATCGATCTGCGGCCCGACGTAGTGAATCTGCACGCTGCCCCAGTCGGGCTGGCCGGTGACCGGGCAGTTCGAGCGCAGCAGGTCGGACACGAGCGTTTCCTCGACCGGCGCTTCGTCCGCGGCGTCGGCGGCCGACAGCAGCGACGGATCGGGTTCGTACACGTCGGTATCGAGGTCGAGCCGATCGAGCGACAGCCCGTCGAGCTCTTCCATCTCGAGCTTGCCGAAATCGTGCGGCGACACCAGCTGCACCGACACGCTCGCGCCGCACGCGGCCGACACGTCGCGCTTCAGCACGTCGCGCACCGCGTCGAGCGAGTCGAACTTCGATTGCGCGAACGAGCCGAGATACAGCTTGAACGACTTCGATTCGACGATGTTCGGCGATTCGGCCGGCACGTAGAACGTCGCGACCGCGAGCTGCGGCTTGCCGCGTGCGTTGAGCCACGACAGTTCGTACGCGTTCCAGATATCGGTGCCGAAGAACGGCAGCGCGGACGTGATGCCGAGCTGCTCGCGCGCCCCGGCGCGCGGGATCGGGAACAGCAGCGACGCGTCGTACTGCGCTGCGTAGACGGTCGCCTTGCCGAGCGGGGAATGTTCGGGATTCATTGCACGAAGCCTTTACGACAGGAAGAGGCGGTACGCCGGATTGGCGCTCTCCTCGACATACGGATAGCCGAGGGCCGCGAGGAAGCGTTCGAACTCGGCGCGATCGGCCTGCGGCACCTGCAGCCCGACGAGGATCGAGCTGTAGTCCGCGCCCTGGTTGCGGTAGTGGAACAGGCTGATGTTCCAGTCCGGCGCCATCGACGACAGGAACTTCATCAGCGCGCCCGGCCGTTCCGGGAATTCGAAGCGGAACAGGCGCTCTTCGAGTGCGAGCGGCGAGCGGCCGCCCACCATGTAGCGGATATGTTCCTTCGACAGCTCGTCGTGCGTGAGGTCGACGGTCTTGAAGCCGTGCGACTCGAAGTTCGCGGCGATCTCCTCCGACTCGCCGCGCCGCTTGATCTGCACGCCGACGAAGATGTGCGCGGACTGCGCATCGGCGATCCGGTAGTTGAACTCTGTCACGTTGCGATCGCCGACGAGCGAGCAGAAGCGCTTGAAGCTGCCGCGCTCCTCGGGGATCGTGACGGCGAACACGGCTTCGCGCGCCTCGCCGACTTCCGCGCGTTCGGCGACGAAGCGCATCCGGTCGAAGTTCATGTTCGCGCCGGACGTGACCGCGACGAGCGTCTGGTTCTCGATGCCTTCGCGTTCCGCATACTGTTTCGCGCCCGCGACCGCGAGCGCGCCGGACGGTTCGAGCACGCTGCGCGTATCCTGGAATACGTCCTTGATCGCCGCGCACAGCGCGTCGGTGTCGACCGTCAGCACGCCGTCGAGGAATTCGCGGCACAGCCGGAAGGTTTCCTCGCCGACGAGCTTTACCGCCGTGCCGTCCGCGAACAGGCCGACCTCGCTCAGTTCGACGCGCTCGCCCTTCTGCAGCGATTGCGCCATCGCGCACGAATCCTCGGCCTGCACGCCGAACACCTTGATCTCCGGACGCACCGCCTTGACATAGGCTGCCACGCCGGACGCGAGCCCGCCGCCGCCGATCGGCACGAAGATCGCGTGAATCGGCCCCTGGTGCTGACGCAGGATTTCCATCGCGATCGTGCCCTGGCCGGCGATCACGTACGGATCGTCGAACGGGTGGACGAACGTGAGGTCGCGCTCCGCCTGAACCTTGACCGCGTGCGCGTATGCATCGCTGTACGACTCGCCCGCCTGGATCACCTCGACGCTCGGGCCGCCGTGCGCGCGCACCGCATCGACTTTCACCTGCGGCGTCGTGACCGGCACGACGATCACGGCCTTCACGCCCATCCGGGCCGCCGAGAACGCGACACCCTGCGCATGATTGCCGGCCGATGCCGTGATCACGCCGCGCGCGAGCGCGTCGGCCGGAATGTGCGCCATCTTGTTGTACGCGCCGCGCAGCTTGAACGAGAACACCGGCTGGTTGTCCTCGCGCTTCAGGTAAACGGGGTTGTGCAGCCGGGCCGACAGGTTGCGGGCAGGTTCGAGTTCCGTCTCGAGCGCGACGTCGTAGACGCGCGCGGTGAGGATTTTCTTCAGGTAATCGTGGGATGCCATGGGCGCTCGCGTGCAGTGCGGAAGCAGACGGTAAAGGATCAATGATAGCGCCAAGGGTCCGTCCGCACGCAAGCGGCATGCCGGACGCACGGTCGCGGAACCGCGCCGGCGGGCGTGTTGGCCCCATGAGGCGTTCCTTTTTACCGGTTTAACCGCATGGTTACCGACCGGACGGACGGCGAATGCCGGCGCGAAAACGCGCCGAACCAGGCCCGGCGCGGCTTGCGGCGATAGCCCCACGACCTGTCCGGCGTGTCACGCGTGGCCCGATCATGGGTTAGAATTCCGTTTTGAATCAAGGATCGGAAGATGCAGAGGCACCCTCGGATCGCCCCGTTGAAGCCGACGCCGCGCGCAGCCAGCCCCGCGGCGGAGCGGCATGCGCGCCGCGCGCGATCGTGCTGATGGCTCCGAGTGCCGCCAGGCCCCACCCGTCGGGAACGGTGAGTTCAGTCCCGTTCCGGCCCCATGCGAGTTAGTCGCACGCCTGGCAACAGAACAGATTTCCCCAAGATTGCGCCCACGCGCTTGCCGACGCCCCTGCACGGTGTATCGGCCCTCCGAGTCGTCCGAACATGAACGCACCACAAGTTTTCGATCCGCATGGCGCGGCCGCCGCCGTCGCCGCTGACCCCGCGCCCCGCCTGCGCGAGATCCCCTACAACTACACGTCCTTCTCCGACCGCGAGATCGTGATCCGCCTGCTCGGCGCGGAGGCGTGGTCGGTGCTCGACGAACTGCGCGCCGAACGCCGCACGGGCCGCTCGGCACGGATGCTGTATGAGGTGCTCGGCGATATCTGGGTCGTGCGCCGCAACCCGTACCTGCAGGACGACCTGCTCGACAACCCGAAGCGCCGCGCGCTGCTGATCGAGGCGCTGAACCACCGCCTGACCGAGATCGGCAAGCGCCGCCGCGCCGATCTGAGCGCGCACCACGACGACGCGGGCCGCGAACGCGCCGAGCGCGTCGAGATGCTCGAGGCCGCCGCGCAGCGCGCGGTCGACGAGTTCGCCGACGAATTCGACAAGATGGCCGACCTGCGCCGCCGCGCGACCAAGGCGCTCGGCCGCTGCACGCAGAAGGACAACATCCGTTTCGACGGGCTGTCGCGCGTGTCGCACGTGACCGACGCGACCGACTGGCGCGTCGAATACCCGTTCGTCGTGCTGACCCCCGATACCGAAGCCGAGATCGCGGGCCTGATCAAGGCCTGCTTCGAGCTTGGCCTGACCGTGATCCCGCGTGGCGGCGGCACCGGCTACACGGGCGGCGCGGTGCCGCTCACGCCGTTCTCCGCGGTGATCAACACCGAGAAGCTCGAACAGCTCGGCGCGGTCGAACTCACCGAACTGCCGGGCGTCGCGCACAAGGTGCCGACGATCTTCTCCGGCGCGGGCGTCGTCACGCGCCGCGTGACGGAAGCGGCCGAAGCGGCCGGCTACGTGTTCGCGGTCGACCCGACCTCGCTCGACGCATCGTGCATCGGCGGCAACGTCGCGATGAACGCCGGCGGCAAGAAGGCTGTGCTGTGGGGCACCGCGCTCGACAACCTGGCCTGGTGGCGGATGGTCGACCCGGACGGCAACTGGCTCGAAGTCACGCGCCACGAGCACAACCAGGGCAAGATCCACGACATCGCGGTCGCGCGTTTCGAGCTGAAGTGGTTCGACGGCGCGTATGCGCCGGGCGAGAAGCTGCTGAAGACCGAGATGCTCGAGATCGAAGGCCGCCGGTTCCGCAAGGAAGGCCTCGGCAAGGACGTGACCGACAAGTTCCTCGCCGGCCTGCCGGGCGTGCAGAAGGAAGGCTGCGACGGGCTGATCACGTCCGCGCGCTGGGTGCTGCACAAGATGCCCGCGCACACGCGCACCGTCTGTCTCGAATTCTTCGGCCAGGCGCGCGAGGCGATCCCGAGCATCGTCGAGATCAAGGACTACCTGTTCGAGACGTCGAAGCAGGGCGGCGCGATTCTCGCGGGCCTCGAGCACCTCGACGAGCGCTACCTGCGCGCGGTCGGCTACGCGACCAAGAGCAAGCGCAACGCATTCCCCAAGATGGTGCTGATCGGCGACATCGTCGGCGATGACGCCGACGCGGTCGCGCACGCGACGTCCGAAGTGATCCGGATGGCGAACGGCAAGAGCGGCGAAGGCTTCGTCGCGATCAGCGCGGAGGCGCGCAAGCGCTTCTGGCTCGACCGCAGCCGCACGGCCGCGATCGCGAAGCACACCAACGCGTTCAAGATCAACGAAGACGTCGTGATCCCGCTGAACCGGATGGGCGAGTACACCGACGGCATCGAGCGGATCAACATCGAGCTGTCGCTGAAGAACAAGCTGCAGCTGGTCGACGCGCTGGAGGCGTTCTTCCGCGCCGGCAACCTGCCGCTCGGCAAGACCGACGACGCGAACGAGATCCCGAGCGCCGAGCTGCTCGAGGATCGCGTGCAGCAGGCGCTGGAGCTGCTCAAGCGCGTGCGTGCGCGCTGGGAATTCGTGCGCGACCGGCTCGACCAGCCGCTGCGCGAGGCGCAGCACTACCTCGTGCAGCTCGGCTACGAGGCGCTTGCCGAGAAGTTCGCCGATCGCGCGGACGAGCAGTCGGGCGCGACCGTGTTCCACGTCACGCAGGACCGCACGGTGCGCATCTCGTGGAAGCAGGAGATTCGCGCGGAACTGCGCGCGATCTTCAACGGCGGCGCGTTCAAGCAGATCCTCGACGAAGCGCAGGCGATCCACAAGCAGGTGCTGCGCGGTCGCGTGTTCGTCGCGCTGCACATGCACGCGGGCGACGGCAACGTCCACACCAACATCCCGGTCAACTCCGACAACTACGAGATGCTGCAGGACGCGCACGCGGCGGTCGCGCGCATCATGACGCTCGCACGTTCGCTCGACGGCGTGATCTCCGGGGAACACGGGATCGGCATCACGAAGCTCGAGTTCCTGACCGACGACGAGATCGCCGAATTCCGCGCGTACAAGCAGCGCGTCGACCCGAACGGCCGCTTCAACAAGGGCAAGCTGCTCGACGGCGCCGACCTGCGCAACGCGTACACGCCCAGCTTCGGGCTGATGGGCTACGAGTCGCTGATCATGCAGCAGTCCGACATCGGCGCGATCGCCGATTCGGTGAAGGACTGCCTGCGCTGCGGCAAGTGCAAGCCGGTGTGCGCGACCCACGTGCCGCGCGCGAACCTGCTGTACAGCCCGCGCAACAAGATCCTCGCGACCTCGCTGCTGGTCGAGGCGTTCCTGTACGAAGAGCAGACGCGCCGCGGCGTGTCGATCAAGCACTGGGACGAGTTCAACGACGTGGCCGACCACTGCACGGTGTGCCACAAGTGCGCGACGCCGTGCCCGGTGAAGATCGACTTCGGCGACGTCACGATGAACATGCGCAACCTGTTGCGCAAGATGGGCAAGAAGAAGTTCAACGCCGGCAATGCGGCGGGCATGTTCTTCCTGAACGCGACCAATCCGCAGACGATCAACGCCGCGCGCAGCGTGATGATGGGCGTCGGCTACAAGGTGCAGCGCTTCGCGAACGACATGCTGAAGAAGGTCGTGACGAAGCAGACGCAGCACCCGCCGGCGACGGTCGGCAAGCCGCCCGTGGTTGAGCAGGTGATCCACTTCGTCAACAAGAAGATGCCGGGCAACCTGCCGAAGAAGACGGCGCGTGCGCTGCTCGACATCGAGGACAACAAGATCGTGCCGATCATCCGCAACCCGAAGTCGACGACCGTCGATTCGGAAGCGGTGTTCTACTTCCCCGGCTGCGGCTCCGAGCGCCTGTTCTCGCAGGTCGGCCTCGCGACGCAGGCGATGCTGTGGGAAGCGGGCGTGCAGACCGTGCTGCCGCCGGGCTACCTGTGCTGCGGCTATCCGCAGCGCGGCTCGGGCCAGTACGACAAGGCCGAGAAGATCGTCACCGACAACCGCGTGCTGTTCCACCGGGTCGCGAACACGCTGAACTACCTCGACATCAAGACGGTGGTCGTGTCGTGCGGCACCTGCTACGACCAGCTCGCAGGCTACGAATTCGACAAGATCTTCCCGGGCTGCCGGATCATCGACATCCACGAGTTCCTGCTCGAGAAGGGGATGAAGCTCGACGGCGTGACGGGCACGCGCTACATGTATCACGACCCGTGCCACACGCCGATCAAGACGATGGACCCGGTGAAGCTCGTCAACGAGCTGATGGGGGCGGAGAAGGACGGCTACAAGATCGAGAAGAACGAGCGCTGCTGCGGTGAATCGGGCACGCTGGCGGTCACGCGTCCGGACATCTCCACGCAGGTCCGCTTCCGCAAGGAAGAGGAAATCCGCAAGGGCGCCGCGAAGCTGCGCAGCATCCCGGTCGTGGCCGGCAACGCGCCGGCGCCGGCCGCCGCGAGCGCGAACGGCCCGGACGTGAAGATCCTGACGAGCTGCCCGTCGTGCCTGCAGGGCCTGTCGCGCTACAACGAGGATGCGAACCTCGAGGCCGACTACATCGTGGTCGAGATCGCGCGCCAGGTGCTCGGCGAGAACTGGATGGCCGACTATGTCGCACATGCGAACAATGGCGGGATCGAGCGCGTGCTGGTCTAATGCGGGCATGACGACCGCCCGGGCGGGCCAGGAATGAGCGGGCGCCGGCGCAGATGCGCCGGCGCCCGTCCACATGGGAGCGACGATGGAATGCGTGTTTTGCCGTGAAGACGGCGGCGAGGTGCTCTGGCAGGACGATGCGCTGCGCGTCGTGCTCGCGACGGGCGAGCACGATTACCCGGGCTTCTGCCGGGTGATCTGGGGCACGCACGTGGCCGAGTTTTCCGATCTCGGCGAGCCCGAGCGGGCACATCTGATGCGCGTGGTGTACGCGGTGGAGCGCGCCGTGCGCCGCGTGATGCAGCCGAACAAGGTGAATCTCGCGAGCCTCGGCAACATGGTGCCGCACGTGCACTGGCACGTGATCCCGCGCTTCTCCAACGACGCGCATTTTCCGCAGCCCGTCTGGGCGCCGCGCCAGCGCAGCGTGTCCGAGGCGCTGCTGCGCACGCGCGCGGCGCAGGCCTCGCTGCTGCACAATGCGGTGCGCGAGGAAATTCAACGCATGACCGATTCGAGGCAGCCATGAGCGGTTTGACTTCCACGACGCCGATTCCGTCCGGCGTCGTCGTGCACGCGGTGTCGCGCGTGCTCGAATTGCAGTACCCGAACGGCGAAAATTACCGGATTCCGTTCGAGCTGATGCGCGTCTATTCGCCGTCGGCCGAGGTGCGCGGCCACGGGCCGGGCCAGGAGACGCTGCAGACCGGCAAGCGCGAGGTGACGATCACCGCGCTCGAGGGCGTGGGCAACTACGCGCTGCAGCCGACGTTCTCCGACGGTCATTCGACCGGCATCTACTCGTGGGATCTGCTGTACGAACTGGCGACGCAGCAGGACGCGCTGTGGCGCGACTATTTCGACAAACTGCAGGCGGCGGGCGTCGAGCGCGACGCGCCGATGCCGGCGGCCCCCGCGCCGCACGGCCACTGCCACTGAAATCGACGGCGCCCGCTCGGCGCCGTCTTGCCATTTACTGAGGATCAACGCGATGAGCAAAACCCACTTCGGCTTCGAAAGCGTCGAAGAAACCGAAAAAGCGAAGAAAGTGGCGGGCGTGTTCCATTCGGTCGCGAGCAACTACGATCTGATGAACGACCTGATGTCGGCCGGCATGCACCGCGCGTGGAAGGCGTTCACGATCGCGCAGGCGAACGTGCGCCCCGGCTTCAAGGTGCTCGACATCGCGGCCGGCACCGGCGACCTGACCAAGGCGTTCGCGAAGGCGGCCGGGCCGACCGGCGAGGTCTGGCACACCGACATCAACGAATCGATGCTGCGTGTGGGACGCGACCGGCTGCTCGACAAGGGCATCGTGACGCCGTCGCTGCTGTGCGACGCCGAGAAAATCCCCTTTCCGGACAACTACTTCGATGTGGTCACGGTCGCGTTCGGGCTGCGCAACATGACGCACAAGGATGCGGCGCTCGCCGAGATGCGCCGCGTCGCGAAGCCCGGCGGCCGCGTGATGGTGCTGGAATTCTCGAAAGTCTGGGATCCGCTGAAAAAAGCGTACGATCTGTATTCTTTCAAAGTATTACCGTGGCTTGGCGACAAGTTCGCGAAAGATGCTGAAAGTTATCGGTATCTTGCTGAATCTATCCGGATGCACCCCGATCAGGACACGCTGAAGACGATGATGGAACAAGCGGGCCTCGACGCCGTCAAATATTACAATTTGTCAGGTGGCGTGGTAGCTTTACACCTAGGAACCAAGTACTAAGGGGTTCTTTCCATACATTCGCCTTACATCTGGAGAAGCTGATGTCCGACTCGCGTTCGTTGTTCAACCGTAGCAAGCCGTCGAAGCCGTGGGCTCGACGGGTCGGCACGCTGCTGATGGTCGGCCTGCTCACGGCCGGCACGTTCGCATCGCTCGACGCCGAAGCCAGGCGCATGGGCGGCGGGCGCAGCATCGGCCGCCAGAGTTCCACCGTCACGCAGCGCCAGGCCACGCCGCCCGCGCAGCAGCCAATGCAGCAGGCCGCGCCGGCGCAGGCGCAGCGCGCGAATCCGGCCGCACCGGCACCGGCCGCGCAGCCGAACCGCTCGCGCTGGCTCGGGCCGATCGCCGGCCTCGCGGCCGGCCTCGGCATCGCGGCGCTGCTGTCGCACTTCGGCCTCGGCGGCGCGTTCGCGAGCATGATGGCGAACGTCATCGTGATCGCGCTGCTGGCGATGGTCGGCATCTGGCTGATCCGCAAGTTCATGAACCGTCGCCGTCCGCAGGAACCGGCGTACTCGGTGGGCGGCTCGGCCTCGTCGTCGGGCGGCTACTCGCAGAGCCCGTCGTTCCCGCAGGGCGGCACCGGCAGCAACTATGCCGGCAGCGGCAGCAGCTACGCGAACGAAGCGCAGGGCGTGTTCGGCGGCGGCGCAGCGGCCGCGGGCGCTGCGGGCGCGATGGCGGCCGCACCGCTGCAGGTGCCGGCCGGCTTCGACACCGAAGCGTTCCTGCGCAGCGCGAAGGTCTACTTCGTGCGCCTGCAGGCGGCGTGGGACCAGGGCAACCTGGCCGACATCCGCGAGTTCACGACGCCGGAAATGTTCGCCGAGATCAAGATCGACCTCGATTCGCGCGGCAACGAGGCGAACCAGACCGATGTCGTGCAGCTCGACGCGGAACTGGTCGCGATCGAGGATCGCGGCATCGAGCAGTCGGCGAGCGTGCGCTTCCACGGGCTGATCCGCGAATCGGCGAATGCGTCGGCGGCGCCGTTCGACGAGGTGTGGAACCTGTCGAAGTCGGGCGGCCAGGGCTGGCTGCTCGCGGGTATCCAGCAGATCAACACGCACTGAGCGTGACCGGCGGCCGGCTTGCCGGCTGCCCGGGCGACGGCCGCCGCACTGTGACCGCTTGCCGCCCGGGTGTGCGGTTGGCCGCGGGCTGCCGACGATCCGACGTTACAATAGAAACCCGCGTGGGCGCCCGGCCTGCGCGGGTTTTTTCTTTCCCAGCCCGATGACCTTTGCCGCCAAGCCTTTTGCTGCTGCTGTCAATCACCTGCTCGCGCGCGAATCGTGGGCGCGCGATCGCCTGATTCCCTACGCGGGCAAGACCGCCCGGCTCGACGTGCCTCCCGTCACGCTCACGCTGCTCGTGCAGCCCGACGGCTACCTGTCCGCGGTGGAAGCGCACGATGCGCAACACGTCGACGTGTCGATCGCGCTCGCGGGCGACACGGTCGCCGCATTCCTGCAGGGCGGCCAGGCGGCCGTGATGAAGCACGTGAAGATCGAGGGCGACGCCGAGTTCGCGACCCAGATCGCGAAGCTGGCCGAGCACCTGCGCTGGGAACCTGAGGAAGATCTCGCGAAGCTGGTCGGCGACGCGGCGGCGTACCGGATCGCGACGGTCGTGCGCGACGCCGGCGCGCGCGCGCGCCGCACCGGCCGCAACGTGCTCGATTCCGTCGCCGAGTACTTGCTCGACGAGAACCCGCAAGTCGTCCGGCGCACGGTACTCGGCGGCTTCGACGCCGAACTGGCGCGGGCGCGCGATGCGCTCGCGCGGGTCGAAAAGCGGGTCGAGCGACTCGAACAAAAAATCGGCGCGCGCACGGGCTCCGGCCCGCGCGGCGCGCACTGAGGGCCGCAGGGCATGCGCATTTTCCGTTTCATCAAGATTGTCTACACCGTCATCCGCTTTGGCCTCGACGAAGTGATGCTGTCCCGGATCGACGACCGGCGCGTGAAGCTGCTGCTGCGGATCACGACGATCGGCCGCCGCTTTTCCGATCCGCCCGCCGTACGGCTGCGTCACGCGCTCGAAAGCCTCGGCCCGATCTTCGTGAAGTTCGGCCAGGTGCTGTCGACGCGCCGCGACCTGCTGTCGGTCGATTTCGCGAACGAACTCGCGAAGCTGCAGGACCAGGTGCCGCCGTTCGATTCCGCGGTGGCGATCGCGATCATCGAGAAGTCGCTCGGCGCGCCCGTCGACGAGCTGTTCGACGAATTCGAGCGCGAGCCGGTCGCGAGCGCGTCGATCGCGCAGGTGCACTTCGCGAAGCTGAAGCAGGGCGTGCACGCGGGCAAGGCCGTCGCCGTCAAGGTGCTGCGCCCGAACATGCTGCCGGTGATCGATTCCGACCTCGCGCTGATGCGCGACATCGCGACGTGGACGGAGCGCATGTGGGCCGACGGCCGGCGCCTGAAGCCGCGCGAAGTCGTCGCCGAATTCGACAAGTACCTGCACGACGAGCTCGACCTGATGCGCGAGGCCGCGAACGGCAGCCAGTTGCGCCGCAACTTCGCGGGCCTCGACCTGCTGCTCGTGCCCGAGATGTTCTGGGATTTCTCGACATCGCAGGTGCTCGTGATGGAGCGCATGACCGGCGTGCCGATCAGCCAGGTCGAGACGCTGCGCGCGGCCGGCGTCGACATCAAGAAGCTCGCGCGCGAAGGCGTCGAGATCTTCTTCACGCAGGTGTTCCGCGACGGTTTCTTTCACGCCGACATGCACCCGGGCAACATCCAGGTGAGCCTCGATCCGAACACGTTCGGCCGCTATATCGCGCTCGATTTCGGGATCGTCGGCGCGTTGTCCGATTTCGACAAGAACTACCTCGCGCAGAACTTCCTCGCGTTCTTCAAGCGCGATTACCACCGCGTCGCGACGCTGCACCTCGAATCGGGCTGGGTGCCGCCGGAGACGCGCGTCGAGGAGCTCGAAAGCGCGATCCGCGCGGTGTGCGAGCCGTATTTCGACCGCGCGCTGAAGGACATCTCGCTCGGTCAGGTGCTGATGCGCCTGTTCTCGACGTCGCGCCGCTTCAACGTCGAGATCCAGCCGCAGCTCGTGCTGCTGCAGAAGACGATGCTGAACGTCGAAGGGCTCGGCCGTTCGCTCGATCCCGAACTCGACCTGTGGAAGACCGCGAAGCCGTATCTCGAGCGCTGGATGACCGAGCAGATCGGCCTGCGCGGCTGGTACGAGCGCTTCAAGGTCGAGGCGCCGCAGTGGAGCAAGACGCTGCCGCAACTGCCGCGGCTGATCCACCACGCGATGGCGGCGCGCCACGATGCGCCGCGCGCGGCGAGCGAGGACCTGATGCGCCAGATCCTCGTCGAGCAGAAACGGACCAACCGGCTGATGCAGGCCTTGCTGATCTTCGGTCTTGCCGTCGGCGTCGGGGCGCTCGTCGCGCGCGTGCTGCTCGCGCTCGCGTACGGCGCGTGACCGAAGGGGCCGGAGCGATGTCCGAACCGAAACAACCGTCCGCGCCGAGCGCCGCCGATTTCGCGACACGCGACCCCGGCAATGCCGCGTTCTGGGACGAGCGTTTCGCACGCGGCGTGACGCCGTGGGAATTCGGCGGCGTCCCGGACGGGTTTCGCGCGTTTGCGCAGCGGCACGAGCCGTGCGCGGTGCTGATCCCCGGCTGCGGCAGTGCGCAGGAGGCCGGCTGGCTCGCGCAGGCCGGCTGGCCCGTGCGCGCGATCGATTTCGCCGCGCAGGCGGTGGCGGCTGCGAAGGCGCAGCTCGGCGCGCACGCGGACGTCGTCGAGCAGGCCGATTTCTTCACGTACCGGCCGCCGTTCGACGTGCAGTGGGTGTACGAGCGCGCGTTCCTGTGCGCGCTGCCGCCGAGCCTGCGCGCCCGTTACGCGACGCGGATGGCCGAACTGCTGCGCGCAGGTGCGCTGCTGGCCGGGTATTTCTTCGTGACGAAGAAACCGAAGGGGCCGCCGTTCGGCGTCGAGCGCGCCGAACTCGATGCGCTGCTCGCGCGGCACTTCGAGCTGATCGAGGATCTGCCGGTGACCGATTCGCTGGCCGTGTTCGACGGATGCGAGCGCTGGCTCACATGGCGCCGTCGCTGAAGCCCGCGCGTCGCGGCCGTTGCCGGAGTGCGCCGGGGTTTCGGATATAATTCAAGGTTTTGCAAGCCGTTTCCAGTTTCTGCGGGAAAAATATCATGCCGATCTACGCCTATCGATGCGAAGCGTGCGGTTTCGCGAAGGACGTGCTCCAGAAGATGAGCGACGCGCCGCTGTCGCAGTGCCCCGAATGCGGGAAGGATGCTTTTCGCAAGCAGGTCACCGCCGCCGGCTTCCAGCTGAAGGGCTCCGGCTGGTATGTCACCGATTTCCGCGGTGGCTCGGGCGGCACCAGCGCGCCGGCGACGGCGTCAGGCGACACGAGCACGGCAGCACCGGCCGCCGCGGCGCCGGCGGCAGCCGCGCCCGCTGCGTCGGGTTCCGAAAGTACGACGACGAGCGCCGCGCCGGCCCCGGCTGCAGCGCCCGCCGCCGGCAGTTGACCGTCGCGGCCCGGCCGGGTCGCGACCAATCCGCGCTTCCGGCGCGGTTCATTGACGGCAGATGATGAAAAAGACGACCCTGAAAACGGTGTTTCTGACCGGCCTGCTGGTTCTCGTCCCGCTCGCGATCACGCTGTGGGTGCTCGGCCTCATCATCGGTACGATGGATCAGACGCTGCTGCTCCTGCCCGAATCGTGGCAGCCGGAGCGGATGCTCGGCTTCCATCTGCCGGGGATCGGCGCGGTGCTGACGCTCGCGTTCATCTTCGTCGTCGGGCTGGCCACGCAGAACTTCATCGGCCAGAAGCTCGTCACGTGGTGGAACGCGGTCGTGCGTCACATCCCGGTCGTCGGGCCGATCTACACGAGCGTCAAGCAGGTGTCGGACACGCTGCTGTCGAGCAGCGGCAACGCATTCCGCAAGGCGCTCCTGATCGAATACCCGCGCCGCGGCTCGTATACGATCGCGTTTCTGACCGGCGCGCCCGGCGGCGACGTGGTCAACCATCTGACGGAAGAGTACGTGAGCGTGTACGTGCCCACGACGCCGAACCCGACGTCGGGCTTCTTCCTGATGCTGCCGAAGAGCGAAGTCATCGAACTCGACATGTCGGTCGATGCCGCGCTCAAGTACATCGTCTCGATGGGCGTCGTGGCGCCTTCGGCGCCGGCTCCGGCGCCCGCCCGCCGTCCCGTCGAGCCGCCGCTGTAAGTAAAGAATCATCGCCCGGGCCGCGCGTTGCGGCACCCGTTGATCAAACCGAACGAAAGCAAACATCATGTCGATGCGTACTGAATACTGCGGTCTCGTGACCGAACACCTGCTGGGCCAAACCGTGTCGCTGTGCGGCTGGGTGCAGCGCCGCCGCGATCACGGCGGTGTGATCTTCATCGACCTGCGCGATCGTGAAGGCCTCGTGCAGGTGGTGTGCGACCCCGATCGCGCGGAAATGTTCGCGACCGCCGAAGGCGTGCGCAACGAGTTCTGCGTGCAGATCAAGGGTCTCGTGCGCAACCGTCCGGAAGGCACGGTCAACGCCGGCCTGAAGAGCGGCAAGATCGAAGTGCTGTGCCATGAGCTGATCGTGCTGAACGCATCGGTCACGCCGCCGTTCCAGCTCGACGACGACAACCTGTCGGAAACGACGCGCCTCACGCACCGCGTGCTCGACCTGCGCCGTCCGCAGATGCAGCACAACCTGCGCCTGCGCTACCGTGTCGCGATCGAGGCGCGCAAGTACCTCGACGAGCAGGGCTTCATCGACATCGAAACGCCGATGCTGACGAAAAGCACGCCGGAAGGCGCGCGCGACTACCTCGTGCCGTCGCGCGTGAACGCGGGCCAGTTCTTCGCGCTGCCGCAGTCGCCGCAGCTGTTCAAGCAGCTGCTGATGGTCGCGAACTTCGATCGTTACTACCAGATCACCAAGTGCTTCCGCGACGAGGACCTCCGCGCCGATCGTCAGCCGGAATTCACGCAGATCGACTGCGAGACGTCGTTCCTCGGCGAGCAGGAAATCCGTGACCTGTTCGAAGACATGATCCGTCACATCTTCAAGACGACGATCGACGTCGAACTCGACGCGAAATTCCCGGTGATGCCGTACTCGGAAGCGATGGCGCGTTTCGGTTCGGACAAGCCGGACCTGCGCGTGCAGCTCGAGTTCACCGAGCTGACCGACGCGATGAAGGACGTCGACTTCAAGGTGTTCAGCACGCCGGCCAACGCGAAGGACGGCCGTGTCGCGGCGCTGCGCGTGCCGAAGGGCGGCGAGCTGTCGCGCGGCGACATCGACGGCTACACGGAATTCGTGCGCATCTACGGCGCGAAGGGCCTCGCATGGATCAAGGTCAACGAGAAGGCGAAGGGCCGCGACGGCCTGCAAAGCCCGATCGTCAAGAACCTGCACGACGCCTCGATCGCGGCGATCCTCGAGCGCACCGGCGCTGAAGACGGCGACATCATCTTCTTCGCGGCCGACCGCGCGAAGGTCGTCAACGACAGCCTCGGCGCGCTGCGCCTGAAGATCGGCCATTCGGAATTCGGCAAGGCGAACGGCCTCGTCCAGGCCGGCTGGAAGCCGCTGTGGGTCGTCGACTTCCCGATGTTCGAATACGACGACGAAGACGCGCGCTACGTCGCGGCACACCACCCGTTCACCAGCCCGAAGGACGAACACCTCGAGTACCTCGAGACCGATCCGGGCCGTTGCCTCGCGAAGGCCTACGACATGGTGCTGAACGGCTGGGAAATCGGCGGCGGCTCGGTGCGTATCCACCGCGAGGAAGTGCAGAGCAAGGTGTTCCGCGCGCTGAAGATCGGCGCGGAAGAAGCGCAACTGAAGTTCGGCTTCCTGCTCGACGCGCTGCAGTACGGCGCGCCGCCGCACGGCGGTATCGCGTTCGGTCTCGACCGCATCGTCACGATGATGGCCGGTGCCGACTCGATCCGCGACGTGATCGCGTTCCCGAAGACGCAGCGTGCGCAGGATCTGCTCACGCAGGCGCCGAGCCCGGTCGACGAGCGTCAGCTGCGCGAGCTGCACATCCGTCTGCGTCAGCCGGAACAGCCGAAGGCGTAACGCTTGTCAACGATCGTGTGCGCGGCGACGCGCGCACGACGCCCAACGAAGAAGGCGCCTGGTGCGCCTTTTTCGTTTTTTGCGGTACAGTCGCAGCACTTGCCGCACGTTCGGGCACAGGCCCGACGCACGGCCCTGTGCCGCATGAAACCAAGATGACGAAGCCGCCGAAAATCCCCGAATCCGTTCTCGTCGTGATCTACACGCCCGAACTTGACGTGCTGGTGATCAAGCGTGCCGACCAGCCCGATTTCTGGCAATCGGTGACCGGGTCGAAGGACGCGCCCGACGAGCCGCTCGCGCTCACGGCCGCGCGCGAAGTCGCCGAGGAAACCGGCATCGCGGTCGGGTCGCACGACGTGCCGGCCACCGCGCTGGTCGACTGGCACCACCGGATCGAATACGCGATCTATCCGCAATACCTGCATCGCTACGCGCCGGGCGTCACGCGCAACGTCGAGCACTGGTTCGGCCTGTGCGTGCCGCATCGCGTCGACGTGACGCTGTCGCCGCGCGAGCACGTCGACTACGCGTGGCTGCCGTTCCGCGAAGCGGCCGCGCGCTGCTTCTCGCCGTCGAATGCCGAGGCGATCCTGCAATTGCCCGTGCGCGTGTCGCTCGCGCGGGCACCGCACGGCTCGTCCGCATGAATGCGGAAACCCGCAAGCGCTTCGCGCAATTGCGGCAGATGTTCCTGCAGGAGCGCGGCTCCGCGTCGCGGCTCGCGTTCACGGCCGGCAACACGGTACGGCTCTGCGAGACCGGCAACGAATTCTTCCTCGCGCTGATCGAACGGATCGATGCGGCGCGCGAGCAGGTGATGCTCGAAACCTATATCTTCTGCGACGACGCGGCAGGCCGCCCGGTGTCGGATGCGCTGATCCGCGCGGCGCAGCGCGGCGTGCGCGTGCGCGTGATCACCGACGGCATCGGCACTGCGCGCCTGCCGCTGTTCGACACGTGGGCCGAGGCCGGCGTCGAGCACTGCATCTACAACCGCTACCTGTTCGGCCGCTTCGGCTTCTCGCGCACGCACCGCAAGCTCGCGGTGATCGATCATGCGGTCGCGTTCTGCGGCGGCATCAACATCGTCGACGACTACACGCAGGGCAGCGCGACGCTGCCGTTTCCGCGCTGGGATTTCGCGGTCGAGATGGCGGGGCCGGCGGTGTCGGACGTGCGCGCCGCGTTCGAGCTGCAGTGGCACCGGATCCAGTTCGGCCACAAGCCGTACGCGCAGTACGCGGCCGGGCTGCACGGCGGCGAGGCGTTTCCGGACATGTTCCGGCGCTGGCTGCGCAGCCACCGCTGGATCAAGGCCGGTGCGCTGCGGGTCGTGACCGAGCCGAGCGTCGCGTTCGTCGCGCGCGACAACGTCGTGAACCGCCGCGCGATCGAGAAGGCCTATCTCGCCGCGATCGGCCAGGCGCGCCAGCGGATCCTGCTCGCGAATCCGTACTTCATGCCGGGCCGCAAGCTGCGCCGCGCGCTGACGGGCGCAGCACGCCGCGGCGTCGACGTGCGGATCCTGATCGGCCGCAAGGAATTCGCGGCGCTCGATACGGCCGTGCCGTTCCTGTATCACGCGCTGCTGCGCGCGGGCGTGCGCGTGGCGGAATACGACAAGACGATGCTGCACGGCAAGGTGGCCGTGATCGACGACAACTGGGCGACCGTCGGCTCGTCGAACCTGGATGCGCTGAGCCTGATGCTGAACAATGAGGCGAACGTCGTGCTGGTGCGCTACGATGCGGTCACGAACCAGCTGCGCGACGCGATCGCGGCCGCCTTCTCCGAAGGCCGCGAAATCGACGCCGCCCGGTACGCCGCACGGCCGCGCATCGAGCGTATGCTGAGCTGGCTCGCGTACAACACGTACCGCCTCGTGATGAAGGCGCTGACGGTCGGCGGTTACGACTGACACGGATTCAGCATCCGCTTCATCAATCTGTCCGCACGTTCGTGCGGAAAAGCCGCTCCGGTCCCGCCGGAATCGCGCAAAATAGCGGCTCGGTTAGACACCGGTTTCTAATAATTTCCTTGTTTTCGCGAGCGGCCGCACTCAATAATAGTACGGCCGTTCGATTTTATTCGAACCCCCGAACGGTTACAGAAATAGCTATGCGAAAAGGCGAACAGACGCGTGCCGCGATACTCGAAGCTGCTTTGGACCTCGCCAGCCGTGACGGGCTGGAGGGGCTGACGATCGGCCTGCTGGCCGAGCGCATGCAGATGAGCAAGAGCGGTGTGTTCGCGCACTTCGGATCGCGCGAGGACCTGCAGGTCGAGGTCGTCCGCGAGTATCACCATCGTTTCGAGAACGAGGTGTTCTTTCCGAGCCTGCGCGAGCCGCGAGGCTTGCCGCGCCTTCGGGCGATGCTGGCCCGCTGGACGGAGAAGCGCATCCAGGAGGTGACGACCGGATGCATCTACATCAGCGGTGCGGTCGAGTACGACGACCGGCCTGACAGCCCCGTGCGCGAGCAGTTGATCGCGAGCGTGACGGCCTGGCGTGCCGCGATGCTGCGTGCCATTTCGCAGGCGAAGGAAGAAGGCCATCTGCGTGCGGATACCGATCCGGACCTGATGCTCTTCGAGCTGTACAGCTTCACGCTCGGCCTGCATCACGACGCACGCTTCCTGCATTCGCCGGATGCCGTGCGTCTCACGTGGGCCGCGCTGGAAAAGACGATCGTTTCGTATCAGAGCGAGAGCCGTTAGCGGCGCGTGATCCGCCCGCCAGGAGCTCGAGCCGTTTGCCCACCTTTGGAGAGAGTCATGGGACAGTACGCCGCGCCGCTGCGCGACATGCAATTCGTGTTGCACGAGCTTCTGAATGTCGAGGCCGAGGTCAAGCAAATGCCGCGGCATGCGGACCTCGACGCCGACACGATCAACCAGGTCCTCGAGGAGGCGGGCAAGTTCTGCTCCGAGGTACTGTTCCCGCTGAACCAGGTCGGCGACCGCGAAGGCTGCACGTATGAAGGCGACGGCGTCGTGAAGACGCCGACCGGCTTCAAGGAAGCGTACCGGCAATACGTCGAGGCCGGCTGGCCGGCGCTCGGCTGCGATCCGGACTACGGCGGCCAGGGCCTGCCCGCGTTCGTGAACAACGCGCTCTATGAAATGCTGAACTCGGCGAACCAGGCATGGACGATGTATCCGGGCCTGTCGCACGGCGCGTACGAATGCCTGCACGCGCACGGCGCGCCGGAACTCCAGAAACAGTATCTGCCGAAGCTCGTGTCGGGCGAATGGACGGGCACGATGTGCCTGACCGAGCCGCACTGCGGCACCGACCTCGGCATCCTGCGCACCAAGGCCGAACCGGACGGCGACGGCTCGTACTCGATCAGCGGCACGAAGATCTTCATCTCGAGCGGCGAGCACGACATGTCGAAGAACATCGTCCACCTCGTGCTCGCGCGCCTGCCGGACGCGCCGCAAGGCACGAAGGGGATCTCGCTGTTCATCGTGCCGAAGTTCATTCCGGACGCCGCGGGCGAGCCGGGCGAGCGCAACGGCATCAAGTGCGGCTCGATCGAACACAAGATGGGCATCCACGGCAACTCGACGTGCGTGATGAACCTCGACAACGCGAAGGGCTGGATGGTCGGCGAGCCGAACAAGGGCTTGAACGCGATGTTCGTGATGATGAACGCCGCGCGCCTGGGCGTCGGCATGCAGGGCCTGGGCCTCACGGAAGTCGCGTACCAGAACTCGCTGACGTACGCGAAGGAACGCCTGCAGATGCGCTCGCTGACGGGCCCGAAGGCACCGGACAAGCCGGCCGATCCGATCATCGTGCACCCGGACGTGCGCCGCATGCTGCTCACGCAGAAGGCCTACGCGGAAGGCGCGCGCGCGTTCACGTACTGGTCCGCGCTGCAGATCGACAAGGAGCTGTCGCACGGTGACGAAGCGGTGCGCAAGGAAGCGGCCGACCTCGTCGCGCTGCTCACGCCGATCATCAAGGCGTTCCTGACCGACAACGCATTCGAGTCGACCAACCACGCGATGCAGATCTACGGCGGCCACGGCTTCATCTCCGAGTGGGGCATGGAGCAGTACGTGCGCGACGCGCGGATCAACATGATCTACGAAGGCACGAACTCGATCCAGTCGCTCGACCTGCTGGGCCGCAAGGTGCTCGGCGACATGGGCGCGAAGCTGAAGAAGTTCGGCAAGCTCGTTACCGAATTCGCGGAAGCCGAAGGCGTGAAGCCGGAGATGGCCGAGTTCATCAACCCGCTCGCCGACATCGGCGACAAGGTGCAGAAGCTGACGATGGAAATCGGCATGAAGGCGATGCAGAACCCGGACGAAGTCGGCGCCGCCGCCGTGCCGTACCTGCGCACCGTCGGCCACCTGGTGTTCTCGTACTTCTGGGCACGCATGGCGCGTCTCGCGCTCGACAAGGAAGCGTCGGGCGACCCGTTCTACAAGTCGAAGCTCGCGACGGCCCGCTTCTATTTCGCGCGTCTGCTGCCCGAAACGGCCGCGACGATCCGCGCCGCGCGCGCCGGTTCGAAGACGCTGATGGAAGTCGACGAATCGCTGTTCTGACGCGAGTCCGGGCGGTGCGCGCCGCGCGCCGCCCGAACGCAACGGTTCCTGGTACTCACTTCGCCGTGCAGCCCTCCCAACCCGCGCTGCACGACACTATCCGGAGACATCCCGTGAGCAATTTCCTGATTCGCAAGGTCGCCGTGCTGGGCGCCGGCGTGATGGGCGCGCAGATCGCCGCGCACCTCGTCAACGCGCGCGTGCCGGTGCTGCTGTTCGACCTGCCGGCCAAGGAAGGCCCGAAAAACGCGATCGCGCTGAAGGCGATCGAGAACCTGAAGAAGCTGTCGCCCGCGCCGTTCGGCGTGAAGGACGACGCGAAATACCTCGAAGCCGCGAACTACGAGGACGACATCGCGAAGCTCGCCGAGTGCGACGTCGTGATCGAGGCGATCGCCGAGCGGATGGACTGGAAGCACGACCTGTACAAGAAGGTCGCGCCGCACATCGCACCGAACGCGATTTTCGCGACCAACACGTCGGGCCTGTCGATCACGAAGCTGTCCGAAGGATTCTCGGACGAGCTGAAGGCGCGCTTCTGCGGCGTGCACTTCTTCAACCCGCCGCGCTACATGCACCTCGTCGAGCTGATCCCGACCGCGCATACGCGTCCGGAGATCCTCGACCAGCTCGAAACCTTCCTGACGAGCATCGTCGGCAAGGGCGTCGTGCGCGCGAAGGACACGCCGAACTTCATCGCGAACCGCGTCGGCATCTTCTCGATCCTCGCGGTGATCACCGAGGCCGCGAAGTTCGGCCTGCGCTTCGACGAAGTCGACGACCTGACGGGCAGCCGCCTCGGCCGCGCGAAGTCGGCGACGTTCCGCACCGCGGACGTGGTCGGCCTCGACACGATGGCGCACGTGATCAAGACGATGCAGGACAACCTCGCCGACGATCCGTTCTTCCCGGTCTACCAGACGCCTGCCGTGCTCGCCGAACTGGTGAAGCAGGGCGCGCTCGGCCAGAAGACGGGCAGCGGTTTCTACAAGAAGGAAGGCAAGGCGATCAAGGTGCTCGACGCGAAGACGGGCACCTACGTGGATTCGGGCGCGAAGGCGGACGAAACCGTCGGCCGCATCCTGAAGCGCCCGCCGGCCGAGCGCCTGAAGCTGCTGCGTGAAACGGATCATCCGCACGCGCAGTTCCTGTGGTCGATCTTCCGCGACGTGTTCCACTACATCGGCGTGCATCTCGAGTCGATCGCCGACAACGCGCGCGACGTCGACCTCGCGATCCGCTGGGGCTTCGGCTGGAACGAAGGCCCGTTCGAAGGCTGGCAGGCCGCCGGTTGGAAGCAGGTCGCCGAGTGGGTGCAGGAAGACATCGCGGCCGGCAAGGCGCTCGCGAACGTGCCGCTGCCGTCGTGGGTGCTCGAAGGCGCGGTTGCAGAGAAGGGCGGCGTGCACACGGCCGAAGGCTCGTGGGCGCCGGCGTCGAAGCGCTTCGTGCCGCGCTCGGACCTGGCCGTGTACGGCAAGCAGGTGTTCCGCGCGCCGCTCGTCGGCGAAGCCGGCGCCGATCCGAAGACGTACGGCAAGACGCTGTTCGAAACCGACGCGGTGCGCGCGTGGGTCGATGATCGCGCAGGCGAGGACGACGTCGTGATCGTGTCGTTCAAGTCGAAGATGAACACGATCGGACCGAGCGTGATCGACGGCCTCGTGCAGGCGATCGAACTCGCGGAGAAGGATTACAAGGGCGTGGTGATCTGGCAGCCGACGTCGCTGAAGCTCGGCACGCCGGGCGGCCCGTTCTCGGCCGGCGCGAACCTCGAAGAGGCGATGCCCGCGTTCATGATGGGCGGCGCGAAGGGTATCGAGCCGTTCGTGAAGAAGTTCCAGGAAGGCATGCTGCGCGTGAAGTACGCGAACGTGCCGGTCGTCGCGGCCGTATCGGGCATCGCGCTCGGCGGCGGCTGCGAGCTGATGCTGCACAGCGCGAAGCGCGTCGTGCACGTCGAGAGCTACATCGGTCTCGTCGAAGTGGGCGTCGGCCTCGTGCCGGCGGGCGGCGGCCTGAAGGAAGCGGCGCTGCGCGCGGCGGATGCGGCCACGGCCGCGAACGCGACCACCGACATCCTGAAGTTCGTCACGAAGTCGTTCGAGAACGCGGCGATGGCGAAGGTGTCGTCGTCGGCGCACGATGCGCGTGCGATGGGCTACCTGAAGCCGTCCGACACGATCGTCTTCAACGTGTTCGAGCTGCTCGACACCGCGAAGAAGGAAGCCCGTGCGCTGGCCGCCGTCGGCTACCGCGCACCGCTGCGCGCGAAGGACGTGCCGGTCGCAGGCCGCTCGGCGATCGCGACGATCAAGGCATCGCTCGTCAACATGCGTGACGGCCGCTTCATCAGCGACCACGACTACCTGATCGCGAGCCGCATCGCCGAAGCCGTGTGCGGCGGCGACGTCGAAGCCGGCAGCCTCGTCGACGAAGAGTGGCTGCTCGCGCTCGAGCGCCGCGCGTTCGTCGAGCTGCTCGGCACGCAGAAGACGCAGGAACGGATCATGGGCATGTTGCAGACCGGCAAGCCGGTGCGTAACTGAGCGAGCAGACGACAAGGAGTCTGAAATGAGCAAACAACTGCAAGATGCATACATCGTCGCCGCCAGCCGCACCCCGATCGGCAAGGCCCCGCGCGGTGTCTTCAAGAACACGCGCCCCGACGAGCTGCTGGTCCACGCGATCAAGTCGGCGGTCGCGCAGGTGCCCGGCCTCGACACGAAAGTGATCGAGGACGCGATCATCGGCTGCGCGATCCCGGAAGCCGAGCAGGGCCTGAACGTCGCCCGCATGGGCGCGCTGCTCGCCGGCCTGCCGCAGACGGTCGGCGGCGTGACGGTCAACCGCTTCTGCGCGTCGGGCATCACGGCGCTGGCGATGGCGGCGGACCGCATCCGCGTCGGCGAATCTGACGCGATCTTCGCGGGCGGCTGCGAATCGATGAGCATGGTGCCGATGATGGGTAACAAGCCGTCGATGTCGCCGCACATCTTCGATCGCAGCGAAGACTTCGGCATTGCGTACGGGATGGGCCTGACCGCCGAGCGCGTCGCCGAGCAGTGGAAGGTGAGCCGCGAAGACCAGGACGCGTTCTCGGTCGAATCGCACCGCAAGGCGCTCGCCGCGCAGCAGGCCGGCGAGTTCGGCGACGAAATCGCCGCGTACACGATCACCGAGCGTTTCCCGAACCTCGCGACCGGTGAAATCGACGTGAAGACGCGCGAGATCAGGCTCGATGAAGGTCCGCGCGCGGATACGACGCTCGAAGGCCTCGCGAAGCTGCGCACGGTGTTCGCGAACAAGGGCTCGGTCACGGCCGGCAACAGCTCGCAGACGTCGGACGGCGCGGGCGCGCTGCTCGTCGTGTCGGAGAAGGTGCTGAAGGAATTCAACCTGACGCCGCTCGCGCGCTTCGTGAGCTTCGCGGTGCGCGGCGTGCCGCCGGAAATCATGGGCATCGGGCCGAAGGAAGCGATTCCGGCCGCGCTGAAGGCTGCCGGCCTGAAGCAGGACGATCTCGACTGGATCGAGCTGAACGAGGCATTCGCTGCGCAGTCGCTGGCGGTGATCCGCGATCTCGGCCTCGACCCGTCGAAGGTCAACCCGGTCGGCGGCGCGATCGCGCTCGGCCACCCGCTCGGCGCGACCGGCGCGATCCGCGCGGCGACCGTCGTGCACGGCCTGCGCCGCCGCAACCTGAAGTACGGGATGGTCACGATGTGCGTCGGCACCGGCATGGGTGCGGCGGGCATCATCGAACGCCTGTAAGCGGAGCGGGACAGTAGCGAACACGGTGCGCGAGCCACGAGCTTGCGCACCGTTTTTCATTCCGGAAGAGGAAAGTCAAAGGAGACGGTTGTGGCCGAAATTCAAGTGGAACGCGCCGACGGCGTGCTGACGATCACGATCGCGCGCCCGGCGAAGAAGAACGCGCTGACGGCGGCGATGTACCAGACGATGGCCGATGCGCTCGCCGACGCGCAGGAAGACAAGGCGGTCCGCGTGATCCTGCTGCGCGGCAGCGACGGCAACTTCAGCGCGGGGAACGATCTCGAGGATTTCCTGAAGGCGCCGCCGAAGGACGAGAACGCGTCGGTGTTCCAGTTCCTCGCGCGGATCAGCGGCGCGACCAAGCCGATCGTGGCCGCGGTGCCGGGCGTCGCGGTCGGCGTCGGCGTGACGATGCTGCTGCACTGCGATCTCGTCTACGCGGCCGACACCGCGACGTTCTCGCTGCCGTTCGCGCAGCTCGGGCTGTGCCCGGAAGCCGCATCGAGCGTGCTGCTGCCGCGGCTGGCCGGCCATCAGGTCGCTGCTGAAAAGCTGCTGCTCGGCGAAGCGTTCGACGCGCTGGAAGCGCATCGCATCGGCATCGTCAATCGCGTGCTGCCGGCCGCCGAGCTCGACGCATTCGCGGCGAAGCAGGCCGCGAAGCTCGCGGCGCTGCCGGCGTCGTCGCTGCGCGTGACGAAGGCGCTGCTGAAGGAGACGGGCGGGGTGGCCGTGGCCGCGCGGATGAGCGAGGAAGCCGGCCATTTCTCCGCGATGCTGCGCGCGCCCGAAGCGCGCGAGGCGATGACGGCGTTCTTCGAGAAGCGCAAGCCGGATTTCCGTCAGTTCGACTGATACGGGGCGCAGGCGCTTCGTCGCGCCGAATTCCTTCGTCGGCCGGGGCGGCAACGCTTGCGCCCGCGCGCCGCGTGGCGCTCGTCGCTCGTCGCTCGTCGCTCGGCGTGCGTTTGGTCCTCGTGGCCGACGCATCAACCGGCAGGTCGACTCGATCCTGAATTGCCATGTGTTCGCGTGGCATTCCGCGTTCCCCGCCTACGCCGCCGTTCCGCCGCCGAGACAGCCTTGCAATTCTCGCCGGCGCCTCTCATGTTGCGGCGCAGCGCCGTTCCGCTCTCCGAACCGTTAGTGCCTGCTATCCGCCGCGCCTGAGCGAAGGCTCGGTGGTCGTTTTGCCGCAGGCCATCGTCAGCCCCAGCCCCAGCCCCAGCCCCGGCCCCGGCCTCAGCCTCAGCCTCAGCCTCAGCCTCAGCCTCAGCCTCAGCCTCAGCCTCAGCCTCAACCCAGCCTCAGCCTAGCCTAGCCCCAGCGCCCACCTCCTCGGGGCAGTTCCGCCTCACCTCGGCAAACCTTGTCCCCCGTCAAGTTGCACTGCGGCAATTTTCCGTACAGTTCGCGCACAGGTCGCCGCGGCCGGATGCGTCGCGCGATGGCGGCGTGCGGCCAGCGGTTCTTCTCAACGACAATCAGGCG
Source organism: Burkholderia sp. SCN-KJ (assembly GCF_024656005.1). Lineage (NCBI taxonomy): Bacteria > Pseudomonadati > Pseudomonadota > Betaproteobacteria > Burkholderiales > Burkholderiaceae > Burkholderia > Burkholderia sp. SCN-KJ. Next base: position 156,516 of record NZ_JANKOG010000013.1, on the reverse strand, counting down.
AACGAACAATGATCGGACGAATCACCGGCGGGGCGCGTGCGGCACCCGTCATCGGGCTGCTGGCTGGACTCGCCGGATGCAGCGACCTTCACGTGCTCGATCCGAAGGGCGCGGTGGGCGTCGCGGAAAAATCGCTGATCGCGACAGCGACGTGGGCGATGCTGATCGTCGTCATTCCGGTGATCCTGCTCACGCTGTGGTTCGCATGGCGCTACCGCGCATCGAACCGCAACGCCGCCTACGCGCCGAACTGGTCGCATTCGACCGCGATCGAGGTCGTGATCTGGACGGTGCCGACGCTGATCATCCTGTTCCTCGGCGTGCTCACGTGGCGGACGACGCACGAGCTCGACCCGTACAAGCCGCTCGAATCGTCGGTCAAGCCGATCAATGTCGAGGTCGTCGCGCTCGACTGGAAGTGGCTGTTCATCTATCCGGAACTCGGCATCGCGTCGGTGAACCAGCTCGCGATTCCGGTCGGCACGCCGGTGAATTTCCGCATCACGTCCGACTCGGTGATGAACTCGTTCTTCATCCCGCAGCTTGGCAGCCAGGTCTACGCGATGGCCGGCATGCAGACGCGCCTGCACCTGATCGCCGACGAGGCGGGCGACTACGCAGGCGTGTCCGCCAACTACAGCGGCCGCGGCTTCTCCGACATGAAGTTCCGCACGCTCGCCGAGCCGCGCGAGCAGTTCGACGCGTGGGTGCGGAAGGTGAAGGCCTCGCCCGACCGGCTCGACGCGACGGTGTACGGCACGGTCGCGCAGCCGGGCGAGAAGGCGCCCGTGCGCTATTTCTCGTCGGTCGACCCGAAGCTGTTCCACAACATCATCGCGAAATACAACAACGGCCACGTCCTCGACCCGAAGGACGCCGCCTGCACGACGAAGGGGTAACGCATGTTCGGAAAACTGACTCTTTCGGCGATCCCGTTCGATCAGCCCATCATCATGGGGGCGAGCGCCTTCATGGGGCTCGTCGTGCTGGGCATCGTCGCCGCGCTGACGGTCGCGGGCAGGTGGAAATGGCTGTGGAGCGAATGGCTGACGTCCGTCGATCACAAGAAGATCGGCGTGATGTACCTGGTCGTCGCGGTGCTGATGCTGCTGCGCGGCTTCGCGGACGCCGTGATGATGCGCCTGCAGCTCGCGCTCGCGTACAACGGCCCTGGCTACCTGCCGCCGCATCACTACGACCAGGTCTTCACCGCGCACGGCGTGATCATGATCTTCTTCATGGCGATGGCGCTGCTGGTCGCGTTCTTCAACCTGATCGTGCCGCTGCAGATCGGCGCGCGCGACGTCGCGTTCCCGTTCCTGAATTCGCTCTCCTTCTGGATGACGGCGGTCGCCGCGATCCTGATGAACGTTTCGCTCGTGATCGGCGAATTCGCGCAGACGGGCTGGCTCGCGTATCCGCCGCTGTCGGAGCTGCAGTTCAGCCCGGGCGTCGGGGTCGACTACTACCTGTGGGCGTTGCAGATCTCGGGCGTCGGGACGCTGATCACGTCGATCAACTTCTTCGTGACGATCATCAAGATGCGCGCGCCGGGCATGACGCTGATGAAGATGCCGGTGTTCACGTGGACCGCGCTCTGCTCGAACGTGCTGATCATGGCGACGTTCCCGATCCTGACCGTCGCGCTCGCGCTGCTCGGCCTCGATCGCTATCTCGACATGCATTTCTTCACCAACGAAGCCGGCGGCAACGCGATGCTGTACCTGAACCTGATCTGGGCGTGGGGGCATCCGGAGGTATACATCCTCGTGCTGCCCGCGTTCGGCATCTATTCGGAAGTCATCGCGACGTTCGCGAAGAAGCCGCTGTTCGGCTACCGGACGATGGTCTATGCATCGTGCGTGATCATGGTGCTCGCGTTCCTCGTGTGGCTGCATCACTTCTTCACGATGGGCTCGGGGGCCGACGTCAACGCGTTTTTCGGGATCATGACGATGGTCATCGCGATCCCGACCGGCGTGAAGATCTTCAACTGGCTGTTCACGATGTATCGCGGCCGCATCGAATTCACGGCGCCGGTGCTGTGGACGATCGGTTTCATGGTCACGTTCACGCTCGGCGGGATGACCGGCGTGATGATGGCGATTCCGGGCGCGGATTTCGTGCTGCACAACAGCCTGTTCCTGATCGCGCATTTCCACAACGCGATCATCGGCGGCGTCGTGTTCGGCTACTTCGCGGGCGTTCACTACTGGTTCCCGAAGGTGTTCGGCTTCCGGCTCGACGAGAAGTTCGGCAAGCGCGCGTTCTGGTGCTGGTTCCTCGGCTTCTACGCGTCGTTCGTGCCGCTGTACGTGCTCGGCTTCATGGGCATGACGCGCCGCCTGAACCACTACGACAACCCGGCTTGGCACCCGTGGCTGGTCGCCGCCGCGTGCGGCGTCGCGCTGATCGCGATCGGCGTGCTGTGCCAGGTCGCATCGGTGTGGGTCGGCTGGCGCAATCGCAACCAGCCGCAGTATCGCGACGCGACGGGCGACCCGTGGAACGGCCGCACGCTCGAGTGGGCGACGTCGTCGCCGCCCGCCGTCTACAACTTCGCGGTACTCCCGAACGTGCACGAACTCGACGAGCTCGCTTATCGCAAGGCGAAGGGCCTCGGGCTCGGCCTCGGCAAGAACGTCAGGTACGAAGACATCCACATGCCGTCGAACACGAGCGCGGGCTTCTTCGTCGGCATCTTCAGCCTGCTGCTCGGCTTCGCGCTCGTCTGGCACATCTGGTGGCTCGCGATCGCCGCGCTCGTCGGCATCGTCGCGACGGTGGTGCTGTACAGCGCACAGGACAACGACGGCTATTACATTCCGGCGGATACCGTCCGCAAGATCGAGGAACAACGCGCGGGTGTGCGGATCGGCACGCCGGCGCCGGAAGTCGAACTGGAGGCGAACTGATGTCGTATCAATCTCTCGCGGGTGCCGCCCGTCATCCGGGCGCGCACCACCATCCGCCGTCGCATTCGGTGTTCGGCTTCTGGCTGTACCTGATGACCGACTGCGTGATCTTCGCGTCGCTGTTCGCGACGTTCGCGGTGCTCGGCAACCAGTTCGCCGGCGGTCCGACCGCGAAGGACCTGTTCGACATTCCGGGTGTCGCGCTCGAGACGGCGGCGCTGCTGCTGTCGAGCATCACGTACGGGTTCGCGATGCTCGGCGCGCAGCGCCGCCGGCGCGGCACGGTGTTCGTGTGGCTCGCGGTGACGTTCGTGCTGGGCGCCGCGTTTCTCGCGATGGAGCTGCGGGAGTTCTCGCACCTGATCGCGGAGGGTGCGGGTCCGCAGCGCAGCGCATTCCTGTCGGCGTTCTTCGCGCTCGTCGGCACGCACGGGCTGCACGTGGCGGTCGGCCTGTTGTGGATGGTCGTGCTCGTCGTGCAGATCGCCCGCGGCCCCGGCATGACGGAGCGCGACTTCCGGCGCCTCACCTGCCTGAGCCTCTTCTGGCACTTCCTCGACATCGTCTGGATCTGCGTGTTCTCCTTCGTCTATCTCGCGAGCGTGCTCTAAATGGCCCATTCGGAACTCATCCACCACGATGAAGCGCACGGCACGGCCGGCGGCTACCTCGTCGGTTTCGTGCTGTCGGTGCTGCTGACGGCCGCATCGTTCGGCCTCGTGATGGGCGGCATGCTGGCGCCGAAGGCGGCGATCATCGCGCTCGCGGGGCTCGCATTCGTGCAGATCGTCGTGCATCTCGTGTACTTCCTGCACATGAACGCGTCGTCCAGCCAGCGCTGGAACGTGATGGCATTCAGCTATACGGTGCTGACCGCGCTGATCCTGATCGTCGGGACGCTGTGGGTGATGCACAACGTCAGCATGAACATGATGTCGCGATAACCGGCCCGGGGCGCGGTCCGTCCCGTCCCGCTGCGCCGTGCGTGCCGCACGGCTCCTTTTCTTTCGGGTGTGCAAATCGCATGCCTTTCTGCATCATGGTCAACAACGATTCCCAGACACCGGTTCGCGCCGACGAGCCGATCCCGCACCGCAAGGTCATCCGCGCATGGCTCGTGCCGTTCGCCACGCGCGAGATCGTGCGCCCGATCCTGCTGCTCGTGCTCGACTACCTGTTGCTGTTCGCGGCGTTCGCCGGCGCGCTGCTGATTCCGTCGACGGTCGGCAAGATCGCCTGCGGGATGGCCGCCGGGTTCATCACCGGGCGACTGTTCATCATCGGGCACGACGCGTGCCATCAGAGCCTGACGCCCGACCGCCGGCTGAACCGCTGGCTCGGCCGCATCGCCTTCCTGCCGTCGCTGACGCCTTACAGCCTGTGGGAAGTCGGGCACAACGTCGTGCATCACGGCTATACGAACCTGAAGGGCTTCGATTTCGTGTGGGCGCCGCATACGCCGGCGGAATTCGCCGCGCTGTCGCCGGCGCGGCGGTGGCTGGATCGCGTCTACCGGAGCGGGTGGGCGCCGGGCCTCTACTATCTCGTCGAGATCTGGTGGCTGCGGATGTATTTCCCGACCCGGGGCTATATCGGCGCGTCGCGGCCGGTGTTCCGGCGCGACTGCCTGCTGGTGACGGGCTTCGCGGCCGTGTGGATCGCCGCCGTCGTCGGGGTGGCGATCGAGACGCAGCAATCCGTCGCGCTGCTGCTCGCGACCGGCGTGCTCGTGCCGTTCCTGTTCTGGTGCTCGATGATCGGCTTCGTCGTCTATGTGCACCATACCGACCCGCGCATCGCATGGCACGCGAACCGCGCCGAATGGTCGAATGCCGCACCGTTCGTGTCGACCACGCTGCACCTGACGTTTCCGTTCGGTATCGGCGGCCTGCTGCACCACATCATGGAGCACACGGCGCATCACGTCGACATGAGCGTGCCGCTGTACCGGCTCAAGCCGGCGCAGGCGAAGCTGGAGGACATGCTGCCCGGGCGGATCGTCGTGCAGCGCTTCGGCTGGCGCTGGTACTTCGACACGGCCCGCCGCTGCAAGCTCTATGACACCGACCGCAAGCTCTGGACGGACTATCGCGGAAACGTGACGAGCGAGGCGGCACCCGAGGTGCGCGCGCCGGCCGCGGCGGGCGCGCGGCAAGGGGCGGTTCCCGAAGCCGCGGGCAACGCGCCCGCCGCGACCGCTCAGGCGGTGCCGTAATCGACGTGGCCGGTTTCGCGGCAGAAGCTGACGAGCCGCAGGCCGGCCGCCTTCGCGATCTCGATCGCGAGCGACGACGGCGCGGAGATCGTCGCGACCATCGGAATGCCGACCCGCGCCGACTTGCGCACGAGCTCGTAGCTCGCGCGGCTCGACAGGAACACGAAGCCGTCGGTCGCGTCGGCGCGCGCCAGCACGAGCGCGCCGATCAGCTTGTCGAGCGCGTTGTGGCGGCCGACGTCCTCGAACGCCATCCGGATCGCGCCTGTTGCGTCGCACCACGCGGCCGCGTGCAGGCCGCCGGTGAGCTGCGTGAGCGCCTGGTGCGCCGGCAGCCCGTGGGCCGCGCGCGCGAGCGCGTCGGGCGCGAGGCGCGCGAGAAAACCGGTGTCGGGTACGCGTTCGGGCGCGAGGTCGAGCAGGTCGATGCTTTCGATGCCGCACACGCCGCAGCCGGTACGTCCCGCGAGCGCGCGGCGCCGGTCCTTCAGCGCGGCGAACGCCTGCTGGACGACTTCCAGATGCACCTCCGCGTGCGGCAGCGGCGCGTCGGCGTGCAGGATCACGTCGATGTCCTTGATGTCGCTGCCGCGCTCGACGATCCCTTCCGAGATCGCGAAGCCGACCGCGAACGCCTCGAGGTCGCGCGGCGTGCACATCATCACCGCGTGCGAGATGCCGTTGAAGACCAGCGCGACCGGCCATTCCTGGCCGACGTAGTCGTGCGCGGTTTCGACGGCGCCGCCGCGCGTGCGGCGCACGGACAGCTCGATCGCGCCGCGCGGCTCTTCTGTTTCGGTCGGATTCACGAGCACTCCCGTTGATTCGAGGCAGGGGCGGCGGCGATCGGGTCCGCCGCTCGCGCGCAGAGGTTCTAAAATACCTCAGGCAGGCCGGCCGCGCCGGCATCCGCCACTCAGGTAACGACCATGGGACTCAGCGACGCTCCGCTGCTATTCAATTTCGAACACGATTCGTCGGAAAACCTCACGTACATCCCGATGATCGTGCGTTTCAATCTCGACCGTTTCGGTCTGCGGATTTCGCTGGAGCAGTGGCAACTGCTGCCGCTCGAGGACCGCAAGCTGCTCGCGCGCTTTCCGGCCGACGACGACACCGCGATCGAGCCCAATTTCGATCACGCGCTGTTCGAAATGCTGCGCACGCATGCCGACCTCGAACCTTCGTGGTTTCAGCCGGACGAGCAGCCGAGCTGGCGCGCGACCGACACGGTGCCGGACGCGCTCGTGCAGCAGAGCGCGCTGGCCGGGCTGCCGGCACCCGCGCTCGCGCAGTGGCAGCGGCTCGCGCCGTTCCAGCGCTACGTGCTGGTGAAGCTGTCGCGCAAGCCGAAGCTCAATCACGACTTCGTGCCCGCGATGCGGGAGTTCGGGCTGACGGCCACGCACTGACGGGCCGCATGCGGCGCCGCCCGCGGCGCGCATGCGTCGTTACAGCGGCGGCAGCTGGCGCGGCTTGCGGTCGGGGCCGGTCGCGACGTAGGTGAGCGTCGCTTCGGTGACCTTCACGATTTCGCCCATCAGGCGCATGCGCTGCGCGTACACCTCGACGTCGACCGTGATCGACGTGTTGCCGGTGCGCATGATGGTCGCGTAGAAGCTCAGCAGGTCGCCGACGAACACCGGCTGCTTGAACACGAACGAATTGACCGCGACCGTCGCGACGCGGCCGTTCGCGCGCTGGCTCGCGGGGATCGAGCCGGCGATGTCGACCTGCGACATGATCCAGCCGCCGAACACGTCGCCGTGGACGTTCGCGTCGTGCGGTTGCGGGACGACGCGCAGCGCGGGCTGCTTTTGCGGGAGTTCGAGGGTCGAATCGGTCATGACGGGGGCTTTCATCCTGTAATAAATGCGCCGCCGCGCGCAGGTCGGCCGGCGAGGGCGCCGGCAGCGGCGCGTAGCGGCTTCTGCGACAATACAACGTTCGCAAATTGTACGAGAAAGCGGGCGAGTCGGCCGCCGCGGCACGCGTGCGGCACCGCCGCCGATCCTGATCCCCATGCGCCGATATTCCGCTTCCGGCGAGCCCGCGCCGGCTCCGACCGGGCCCCGCAACGACTGGCAGACCATCCGGTCGCTGCTGCCGTACCTGGCCACCTACAAATGGCGCGTCGCGCTCGCGCTCGGCTGCCTGATCGGCGCGAAGGTCGCGAACCTCGGCGTGCCGGTCGTGATGAAGCGCATCGTCGATCACCTGTCCGCCGTGCAGCAGCTCACCGCACTCGGCCGCGCGGAGCAGTCGGCCGGCATCGTGCTCGCGGGCGGCGTCGGTTTGCTGGTCATCGCCTATGCGCTCGTGCGGCTGTCGACGTCGCTGTTCACCGAGCTGCGCGAGATCCTGTTCTCGAAGGTCACCGAGAGCGCGGTGCGCCAGCTCGCGCTGCAGGTGTTCCGGCATCTGCACGGGCTGTCGCTGCGCTTCCATCTCGAACGCCAGACGGGCGGTATGTCGCGCGACATCGAGCGCGGCACGCGCGGCATCCAGCAACTGATTTCCTATTCGCTGTACAGCATCCTGCCGACGCTCGTCGAGGTCGGGCTCGTGCTCGGCTTCTTCGTGGTCAAGTACGAGGCGTACTACGCGTACGTGACGTTCGCGGCGCTGGTCACGTACATCGTGTTCACCGTGAAGGTCACCAACTGGCGCACGCACTTTCGCCGCACGATGAACGAGCTCGATTCGCGCGCGAACTCGCGGGCGATCGATTCGCTGATCAACTACGAGACGGTGAAGTACTTCGGCAACGAGGAGTGGGAGGCGCAGCGCTACGACGAGAACCTGAAGCGTTACCGCAAGGCCGCGATCCGTTCGCAGAACTCGTTGTCGGTGCTGAACTTCGGCCAGCAGGCGATCATCGGCACGGGGCTCGTGTTCATCCTGTGGCGCGCGACGCAGGGCGTGCTGGCCGGCAAGCTGACGCTCGGCGATCTCGTGCTGATCAACACGTTCATGCTGCAGCTCTACATTCCGCTGAATTTTCTCGGCGTCGTGTATCGCGAGCTGAAGCAGAGCCTCACCGACATGGACCGGATGTTCGGGTTGCTGTCGGCCGCGAAGGAAGTCGCGGATGCGCCCGACGCGCGGCCGCTTGCGGTGGCCGGCGCGCAGGTACGCTTCGAGCACGTGAACTTCTCGTACGAAGCGTCGCGGCAGATCCTGCACGACGTGACATTTACGATCGACGCGGGCACGACGACCGCGGTGGTCGGCCACAGCGGGTCCGGCAAGTCGACGCTGTCGCGCCTGCTGTTCCGCTTCTACGATCTCGACCGGCAGGCGGGCGGCGCGATCCGGATCGACGGCCAGGACATTCGCGACGTCACGCAGGACTCGCTGCGCGCGTCGATCGGGATCGTGCCGCAGGACACCGTGCTGTTCAACGACTCGATCTACTACAACATCGCGTACGGCCGGCCGACCGCGAGCCGCGACGAAGTGATCGCGGCCGCGCGCGCCGCGCACATCCACGACTTCATCGAGACCTTGCCGAAGGGCTATGACACGCCGGTCGGCGAGCGCGGGCTGAAACTGTCGGGCGGCGAGAAGCAGCGCGTCGCGATCGCGCGCACGCTGCTGAAGGATCCGCCGGTGCTGCTGTTCGACGAGGCGACGTCGGCGCTCGATTCGCGCTCGGAGCGCGCGATCCAGCACGAGCTCGACCAGATCGCGCGGCATCGCACGACGCTCGTGATCGCGCACCGGCTGTCGACGGTCGTGCACGCGCAGCAGATTCTCGTGATGGATCACGGGCGGATCGTCGAGCGCGGCACGCACGACGAACTCGTGCGCGCGGATGGGTTGTATGCGCAGATGTGGGCGCTGCAGCAGCAGCGCGCGGCGGCGGGCGGGGAAGCAGCCGAGGCCGCGTGAGCGTGGCTGCCGCGCCGGGTGGCCCGGGCGCGGTCAGCCGCGAAACGATCAGCCCGCGGCGGCGCGCAGCCGCGCGTCGAGTTCGCCGAGCTGGGCGGGCGTGCCGACGTTCTCCCAGATTCCTTCATACAATTCGCCGCTCGCGCGGCCGGCCTCGATGGTCGCCTTGAAGTAGGGCGTGAGCGGCCGGTGCGTGCCGGGCACGATGTCGCGGAACATCCGCGTGTCGTACACGCCGATGCTGCCGAACGTGACGCGCGGCGCGCCGGCGAGCGCCAGCCGGCCGTCGTCGCGGAGCACGAAATCGCCGTCCGGATGGAACGGCGGGTTCGGCACCATCACGAGATGCATCGCGGGCGCGTGGAGCGCGGCCATCTGCGCGGCGCGCGGGGCGAGCGTCCGGTAGTCGAACGCGCAGTACACGTCGCCCGCGACCGCCGCGAACACCGTCGGCCGGCCGTCGCGCTCGATGAGCGGCAGCGCCTGCGCGATCCCGCCGGCGGTTTCCAGCGCGTCGCCTTCGGCCGAATACGCGAGCCGCACGCCCCAGCGCGAACCGTCGCCGAGCGACGCCTCGAGCTGTTCGCCGAGCCACGCGTGGTTGATCACGATCGTCTCGATGCCCGCACGCGCGAGCGCCTCGATCTGCCAGACGATCAGCGGCTTGCCGCCGGCTTCGAGCAGCGGTTTCGGGCGGGTATCGGTCAGCGGGCGCATCCGGTCGCCGCGGCCGGCGGCGAAGATCATCGCCGTGGTCAGGGTAGTGCTCATGTTCGGCTGAGGGGAAGGACGGTGAGGGCGGTCAGAACGTATAGCCGACGTCGGCCGCGCCCTTGCCCTCGAGTTCGTCGAGCAGCTTCGCGAACGGCACGAGCGGGCGGTAGCGCAGCGCGACCTTGCGCGCGTAATTCAGGAAGCGCGGCAGGTCGTTCAGGTAGTGCGGCTTGCCGTCGCGGTAGTTGATGCGCGCGAACAGCCCCAGGATCTTGATGTGGCGCTGCAGCCCCATCCATTCGAGCTGGCGGTAGAACTCGCCGAAGTCCGGATCGACCGGCAGGCCGGCCTTCTTCGCCTTTTCCCAGTAGTACGCGAAGCAGTCGAGCTCGAACTCCTCGTCCCAGCTGATGAACGCGTCGCGCAACAGCGACACGACGTCGTACGTCAGCGGCCCATATACGGCGTCCTGGAAGTCGAGCACGCCCGGGTTCGGCTCGCACACCATCAGGTTGCGCGGCATGAAATCGCGCAGCATGAAGCCCTGCGGCTGCGCATGGGCGCTCGCGACCAGCAGCGCGAAGGTACGGTCGAGCGTGCCGCGCATCGCATCGGTGACCGGCTTGCCGAGATGGCGGCCGACGAACCACTCGGGCAGCAGCTCCATCTCGCGGCGCAGGAACGCCTCGTCGAACGGCGGCAGCACGTCCGGCTTCGAGCTGAGCTGGAAGCGGATCAGCGCGTCGAGCGCATCGCGCATCAGCGGGCGGGCGGCGACCGGGTCGGCCGGATCGAGCACCGAGATGTACGACGTGCGGCCGAGGTCGGTCACGAGCATGAAGCCGGCGTCGAAATCGTGGGCCAGCACGTCCGGCACGTGGTCGCCGGCCGCGGCGAGCAGCTGCGCGACCTGGACGAATTCGCGGCACTTCTCGGGCGGCGGCGCGTCGACCGCGACCAGCGAGCCGCCGGGGCTCGTGGCCGACGCGACACGGAAATAGCGGCGGAAACTGGCGTCCGACGACGCGGGCGCGACGGTCGTCAGGTCGAGGGCGAAGCGCTCGGCGAGCGGGCGCAGCCACGCGGTCAGGGCTTCGAGGCGGGCGTCGGGCTGGGATGCGGCGGATGGGGGCGTCATGAAACTCGGCGGAGGGGGGAACGTCTTGCCATATAATACCCCACGACTTTTTTGACGCGCCCCGCGTCAGCTTCCGCCGTGCAGGCCCGCCGCCTGTCGCGCCGTCCGCCCGATCGCCTCCCCGGTTTGCGCTCAGCCGCAGTCGCGGTGCGACGGTGCGGCCCGCCGCGCGCGAATGTGCCGTGCAGCTGCGGTTGACAAGGGGCGATTCGCCAAACGATAGATGCCGCCCAAACCGCTATTCCCGAATGTCTTCCCCGGTGACGGGGCGCCGCGCAAACGGCGGCTCGCGCTCGCGCTCCTGGCCGTGCCCGGCCTCGTGCCGGCCGTGTCGCACGCGCAGCTGTCGGGCGCGGCCGCGCAGCCGCAGCCGCTCGACTCGCCGTGGGACCTGCGTCTCGCCCCGCAGCTCGAGGATCATCCGCTGAAGGACGGCGCGAAGCCGGCCACCTTCGTGATTGCCGATCATACGAGCGGCACGGCCGATCAGGACCTCGCCGCGAAGGGCTCGGCCGAGCTGCGCCGCGGCGACGCGGTCGTGAAGGCCGACGCGCTCCACTACGATCAGGATACCGACATGGCCGACGCGTACGGCCAGGTCAAGGTGGTCAACGGCGGCACGTCGTTCGCGGGCCCCGAGGCGCATCTGAAGGTCGAGGCGAACCAGGGCTTCATGACGGCGCCGAAGTACCACTTCAACGTGACGGGCGGCTCCGGCAGCGCGGAGCGCGTCGACCTGCTCGACAGCGAGCGCTCGGTGTTCGTCAACGGCACCTACACCGCGTGCCAGTGCGCGACGAACCCCGCGTGGTACATCAAGGGCAGCCGCTTCGACTTCGATACCGGCGCCGACGAAGGCACCGCGCGCAACGGCGTGCTGTTCTTCCAGGGCGTGCCGATCTTCGCGAGCCCGTGGATGACGTTCCCGCTGTCGGGCGAGCGGCGCAGCGGCCTCTTGCCGCCGACGTTCTCGATGAACTCGAACAACGGGTTCGAGCTGTCGCTGCCGTACTACTTCAACATCGCGCCGAACCGCGACCTGACGATCACGCCGCGCATCATCTCGCGGCGCGGCGTGCAGACCGAAGCGACGTTCCGCTACCTGTCGCCGTCGTATTCGGGCACGTTTACGGCCAATTACCTGCCGGACGACCGGCTCGCGCACCGCAACCGCTACGCGATCTACTGGCAGCACCAGCAGAACTTCGGCGGCGGTTTCGGCGGCTACGTCTACTACAACAAGGTCTCGGACAACACGTATCCCGAAGACCTTGGGTCGATGAACCAGTTCATCAACGGGACGCAGACGCTGTACCAGCAGGAAGCCGGCCTCACGTACAACAACGGCCCGTGGTCGGTGCTCGCGCGCTACCAGCACTGGCAGACGCTGCCGCCGTCGATCGCGCCGTACAGCCGCGAGCCGCAGTTGAACGTGAAGTACACGAAGTACAACGTCGGCGGCTTCGACTTCGGCGCGGAAGCCGACTATTCGCGGTTCCGCATCACGACCGCCGACATGACCGAAGGCGACCGGATCGTCTTCAACCCGTATATCGCGTACGGTGTGTACGGCCCCGGCTACTTCGCCGTGCCGAAGGTCCAGTACCACTTCGCGTCGTACGACCTGAACCACCTGTCGTCGAAGACGCCGAACAGCCCGAAGCACTTCACCGAGTCGATCCCGACCGTGAGCTTCGACTCGGGCCTGATCTTCGACCGCTCGGTGCGCCTGTTCGGCCAGGACTTCATCCAGACCCTCGAGCCGCGCCTGTACTACGTGTACACGCCGTATCGCGACCAGTCGAACGCGCCGCTGTTCGACACCGCGGAATCGGACTTCGGCCTCGCGGAGATCTACCAGCCGAACACGTTCGTCGGCAACGACCGGATCGCCGATGCGAACCGGATCACGGCCGGCCTGACGTCGCGCTTCATCGATCCGCGCACCGGCGACGAACGCGCGCGCTTCGTGGTCGCGCAGCAGTACTATTTCGCCGACCAGCGCGTCACGCTGAATTCCGGCCAGAGCGCCGTGCTGGCGCGCCACTCCGACCTGATCGTCGGCGCCGCGCTGAAACTAGGCTCCGGCTTCATGTCGGAGACGGCGTTCCAGTACAACCAGAACAACAACCAGCTCGTGAAGTCGAGCATCGGGTTCGGTTTCAGTCCGGGCGAGCGCCGCGTGATCAACGTCGGCTACCGCTATACGCGTGCGAACACGACGCTCGACAACCAGCCGATCAACCAGTTCCTGGTGTCCGCGCAATGGCCGCTCACGCGCCGCCTGTATGCGATCGGCCGCTTCAACTACGACCTGGCCGCCGACCGGGTCGTCGATGGTCTGCTCGGCTTACAATACGACGCGGATTGCTGGGCGCTCGGGGTCGGGGTCCAGCGGTACGCGAACGGCGTGAACACGTCGGGGCAGCAGAATTCGTCGACGCGCTTCATGATGCAGCTGACGTTGAAGGGGCTGTCGAGCGTCGACAACGGTCTCGTGGCCGCATTCCGCGCCGGGGTGCCGGGCTATACGCCGCTGCCGTCCGCGCCGCCGCCGATGTCCCGCTTCAGCAACTACGAGTAACGCCGGCTTGTCTGCACCGGTCAGCACGATTTCAATGGAGTATCAGTGGCAATGAAGAAAACCCTTCGTTTCGCGGCAGTCGTGTCCAGCCTCGCCGCCGCCGCCGCGCTGCTCGCCGCTGCGCCGGCCGCGGCGCAGGCGCTTGGTTCGCATGGCGCGCAGCTTGCCGACGAAGTCGTCGCGGTCGTCAACAACGACGTGATCACGGGTCGCGAACTCGACCAGCGCGTCGGCCTGATCTCGCGCCGGCTGCAGCAGCAGAACGCGCCCGTGCCGCCGGCCGACCAGCTGCGCGCGCAGGTGCTGAACCAGATGGTGCTCGAACGCATCCAGGTGCAGAAGGCCAAGGACGACGGGATCCGCATCGACGATGCCACCGTGCAGTCCACGCTGCAGCGCCTCGCGCAGGCGAACGGGATGACGCTCGACCAGTATCGCGCGCGCATCGTCGCGCAAGGCGTGCCCTGGAGCGTGTTCACGAGCGACGCCCGCACCGAGCTGATGCTGTCGAAGCTGCGCGAGCGCGAGGTCGACGGCAAGATCACCGTGTCGGATGCCGAAGTCGCGAACTACATCGCGAGCCAGCGCGGGCCGAACGCATCGCAGCAGCAGGACCTGCGCTTCCAGCACATCTTCATCAAGGCGCCGACCAACGCGCCGCAAGCCGACATCGAAGCCGCGCAGAAGAAGGCCGACGCGCTGCTGCAGCAGGCCACGTCGGGCGCCGATTTCGAGAAGCTCGCGAAGAACAACTCGGAAGCGAACGACGCGAAGAAGGGCGGCGACCTCGGCTTCAAGGCGCCGGCCGCGCTGCCGGCCGACGTCGTCGAAGCCGCGTCGAAGCTCCGCCCCGGCCAGGTCAACCCGACGCTGATCCGCGTGCCGGACGGCTTCGAGATCGTGCGTCTCGTCGACCGCCGCCAGAGCCAGGGCGCGACCGCCGCGGCACCGAAGATCGTCCAGACGCACGTGCGCCACATCCTGCTGCGCGTCGGCGAAGGCAAGTCGGAAGGCCAGGCGCGCCAGCAGCTGCAGGACATCCGCAAGCAGGTCGAAGCCGGTGGCGATTTCGCGAAGTTCGCGCGCACCTACTCGCAGGACGGTTCGGCGTCGCAGGGCGGCGATCTCGGCTGGATCAGCCCGGGCGAGACCGTGCCGGAATTCGAGCGCGCGATGAACAACCTGCCGGACGGCCAGATCAGCCAGCCGATTCGTACCGAGTACGGCTACCACCTGATCCAGGTGGTCGAGCGCCGCGAGGCGGAAGGCTCGGTGCAGCAGCAGATGGATATCGCGCGCCAGGCGATCGGCCAGCGCAAGGCCGAGCAGGCGTACGCCGACTGGCTGCGTGAACTGCGCGATTCGTCGTACGTGCAGTACAAGATCGGCGGCGTCGGCCCGGCGAACTGAGCGAGCTTCGCATGACGGCATCCGCGCTGCAGATCGCGATCACGACCGGTGAACCTGCGGGTGTCGGCCCGGAGCTGACCGTGCAGGCGTTGCAGGATGCCGCGCGGCGCTGGCCCGGTGCGCATTTCACCGTGCTCGGTGACGCCGCGCTGCTCGACGCACGCGCGGCGGCCGTCGGTGCCGACCGGGCGGTGCTCGCCGGCGGCGGGCCGGTGTCGGTCGAGCATCATCCGCTCGCCGTGTCCGCGCAGGCGGGCAAGCTCGACGCGGCCAACGGCCGCTACGTGCTCGGGCTGCTCGATGCCGCGATCGACGGCGCGGTGGCGGGCCGGTTCGACGCGATCGTCACCGCACCGCTGCAGAAGAGCACGATCAACGATGCCGGCGTGCCGTTTACCGGCCATACCGAATACCTTGCGGAACGCACGCACACGCCGCGCGTCGTGATGATGCTGGCAGGCACGGGCGAGCGGCCGCTGCGCGTCGCGCTCGCGACCACGCACCTGCCGCTGAAGGACGTGTCGGCCGCGCTGACGATCGACGGGCTCGTCGAGACGCTGGCGATCGTCGACCGCGACCTGCGGCGCGACTTCGGTCTCGCGGCGCCGCGCATCCTCGTGACGGGGCTGAACCCGCACGCGGGCGAGAACGGCTATCTCGGGCGCGAGGAGATCGACGTGATCTCGCCGGCGCTCGCACGCGCGCAAGCGCAGGGCATCGACGCGCGCGGCCCGTATCCGGCCGACACGCTGTTCCAGCCGCGCCATCTCGAGGATGCCGATTGCGTGCTCGCGATGTTCCACGATCAGGGCTTGCCCGTGCTGAAGTATGCGACCTTCGGCGAGGGCATCAACGTCACGCTCGGGCTGCCGATCATCCGCACGTCGGTCGATCACGGCACGGCGCTGGATCTGGCCGGCACGGGCCGCGCGGATCCGGGCAGCATGGTCGCCGCGCTCGACACGGCCGTCACGATGGCGCGCCATCGCCGCGCGGCCTGACACGCACGAGCCTGACCTCATTCGTCGTATTTTTCGTTTTTCTCAGTCGATGTCGAACAGCAGACAGCACCAAGGCCACTTCGCGCGCAAGCGCTTCGGGCAGAACTTCCTCGTCGATCACGGCGTGATCGACTCGATCGTCGCGACGATCGGCCCCGCGCGCGGCCAGCGGATGGTCGAGATCGGCCCCGGCCTCGGCGCGCTGACCGAGCCGCTGATCGCGCGTCTCGCGACGCCCGAGTCGCCGCTGCATGCGGTCGAGCTCGACCGCGACCTGATCGGGCGCCTGCAGCAGCGCTTCGGCGCGCTGCTGGAGCTGCACGCGGGCGACGCGCTCGCGTTCGACTTCCGCTCGCTCGCGGCACCCGGCGACAAGCCGTCGCTGCGGATCGTCGGCAACCTGCCGTACAACATTTCCAGTCCGCTGCTGTTTCACCTGATGACGTTCGCCGACGCGGTCATCGACCAGCATTTCATGCTGCAGAACGAAGTGGTCGAACGGATGGTCGCGGAGCCGGGCACGAAGGCGTTCTCGCGACTGTCGGTGATGCTGCAGTACCGCTATGTGATGGAGAAGATGCTCGACGTGCCGCCGGAATCGTTCCAGCCGCCGCCGAAGGTCGATTCGGCGATCGTCCGGATGATTCCGTACGAGCCGCACGAACTGCCGGACGTCGATCCCGCGCTGCTCGGCGAAGTCGTCACCGCCGCGTTCTCGCAGCGCCGCAAGATGCTGCGCAATACGCTCGGCGACTACCGCGAGACGATCGATTTCGACGGGCTCGGCTTCGATCTCGCGCGACGCGCGGAGGATGTCAGCGTGGCCGAATATGTCGGCGTCGCGCAGGCGCTGGCAGCGGTGCGCAAGGCCGCGGAGTAGCGGCATGCGGGCGTCGCACCTGGCGCCTGCCCGAGCGCGATCGACGAGGCTGCCCTGAGCGGGCAGCTTTTTTTTCCGCGTCGCTTTCGTCGCTGCCGGACCGCGTCCGCATCGCGCTACGCGCGCCGGCGCGGCGGCGCGTTGACGAGCGCGATTCCCGTCAGCACCAGCGCGGCGGCGGACATGAAGCGCCAGCCGACCGATTCGCCGAGCAGCAGCACGCCGAACGCGACGCCGAACAGCGGCGACAGGAACGTGAATACCGACAGCCGCGACGCGCTGTAGCGCGTCAGCAGCCAGAACCACGACAGGTAGCTGACGAACGCGACGATCACCGACTGGTACGCGAGGCTCGCGAGCGCGATCGGCGTGACCCGCGCGAACGACGTCTGGCCGAGCAGCGCGGCGAGCGCGACCAGCACGACGGCCGACACCGCGAGCTGGTAGAACAGCGTCTTGCTCGCGCTGGCGCGCGCGAGCGACGTCGAGCGCACGACGACCGTCGTCGCGGCCCACATCGCGCCGCCGAGGATCCCGAGCGCGTCGCCGGCGAGCCCGGCCAGCACCGATGCGCCGGGCGCGCGCGGCGTCAGGAAGCCGTCCGCGAACGCGAGCGCGATGCCGGCGAACGCGAGGCCGACGCCGGCCCACTGGACGCGCTGCAGCCGTTCGCCCGGCGCGAACAGGTGCAGGCCGAGCGCCGTGAAGCACGGTGCCGTGTACAGGAAGATCGCCATGTGCGACGCGCTCGTCAGCGTGAGCCCGAAGAACACGCAGATGAACTCGCCGGCGAACAGCGCACCGGCCGCGATGCCCGCGCCGAGCGTGCCGTCCGCGCGGAACAGCGGCGTGCCGCGCGAGCGTGCCCAGCCCCACAGCAGGAGCGCGGCGATCACCGAGCGCAGCCCGGCCTGGAACATCGGCGGGATCGCCGCGTTGGTGCTCTTGATCGCGACCTGCTGGAAGCCCCAGATCGCGCACAGCAGCAGCATCACGCCGACGGCACGCGTGTCGAGCGCGCGGCGCACGGGCGTGCCGGCGAGCGTGGTCATCGGCGCACCTCGCCGATGCGGCGGGAAGCGGGCTGGGGCATGGGGAGAGACCTGGGCAAAGACATGGGCAGCGGCGGACGGACGGCGCGTCCGGCGCGCTCGAATCGGCGATTTCTCACGGCAGGCTGTGTGGCTGGAATGAGGCGGTGGTCGCGTTCTGGCTGCGGGCGGCATGCCCGTTTTTGGTGCGAAGTGGGAGGATGTTACCCGATCGATGGACTTGCCGGGGCCGTCGGGCGCGGTGATCTCCACCGCCGCACGGGCTTCGCGCTCGCCGTGCGGATGCCTGGTATCGGCCGGTGGCGCACGGGGCGCCGGCGGCGGGATTGACCCGACTCCGGTAGAATTTCCGCTTCTGGAAAGTCCCCACAGGAGTACAACACATGCGTTTGCTGCATACGATGCTGCGAGTCGGCGATCTCGACCGCTCGATCAAGTTCTACACCGAATTGCTCGGCATGAAGCTGCTGCGTCGCGAGGATTATCCGGAAGGCAAGTTCACGCTCGCGTTCGTCGGCTACGAAGCGGAAAGCGCGGGCACCGTGCTCGAGCTGACCCACAACTGGGATACGCCGTCCTACGATCTCGGCAACGGCTTCGGCCATCTGGCGGTGGAAGTCGACGATGCCTACGCGGCCTGCGACAAGATCAAGGCGCAAGGCGGCAAGGTGACCCGCGAAGCCGGCCCGATGAAGCACGGCACGACCGTGATCGCGTTCGTCGAGGATCCGGACGGCTACAAGATCGAGTTCATTCAGAAGAAGGCGCACTGAGCGCCGGGCGCGCGGCGCACGATGTGCGTCGCGGGCAGGAAAAACGGGCGATGTGGAGGAATCCGCATCGCCCGTTTGTATTTTGGTGCGGCCGATCGCGTCAAAGCGCCGGCAGCAGCTCGGGCGGGTGATGCTTGAGCGTGTGCCGCGCTTCGCGGAATTCCGGGAAGATCGATTCGACGGTCTGCCAGAAGGCCGGACTGTGGTTCATCTCGCGCAGGTGCGACAGCTCGTGCGCGACGACGTAGTCGACGATCGACATCGGGAAGTGGATCAGCCGCCAGTTCAGCCGGATCTTGCCGTCGCTCGAGCAGCTGCCCCAGCGCGTCGCCGCCGACGACAGCGCATACATCGAATACGTGACGCCGAGCCGTTCCGCGTAGACCGCCAGGCGTTCGCCGAAGATCCGCTTCGCTTCGCCCTGCAGCCAGCCCTGCACGCGATCCTTGATCTGCTGCATGTCGGCTTGCACGGGCAGCGGCAGCGACAGCCGTTGCGCATCGGCGTCGAATGCGACGGCGCCCGCGCCGAGCGCGACCGTGATCGTCTTGCCGAGATAAGGGAGTTGCGCGCCGTCGCGCCAGTCGATCTGCGGCAGCGCGCGCTGCTCGGTGCGGGTCTTCCACTCCGCGAGCTTCGCGAAGATCCAGCGCTGCTTCTCGGCGATCGCCGCTTCGATGTCGGCGAGCGTGACCCAGCGCGGCGCGGTGATCGACAGCCCGCTGCCGTCGATCGTGAAGCCGATCGTGCGGCGCGCGGAGCGCTTCAACCGATATTCGAGCACGCGGCTGTCGAGTGCGAACGTGCGGATGCGGGAGCGATCGGGTGCGGGACCCGGATCGAGCGGCGCCGTGGGCACCGCGGGAGCCGCAGCCGCTTCAGGCGGCGACGGCAGCGCGGCGGGCGCCGACGGTGCCGGCGATGCTGCCGGCCCGTCGAAGAGCGGCAGGTCCATCTGGCGATGATCGAGTGCCACGATGGCAGGCCGTGGCCGCGGACGCTTTTTCATCAGTTCGCTTCGTTTTGTCGTGCGCAACGGCTGCAATCCGGGTGATTCAGACGCGTGCGGCATCGCGCGTGCCGGCATTGCCCGGCTGGCGATACGCATCGGGATCGATGCGGCGCATTTCCGCTTCGATCCATGCTTCGACCTGCGAGTTCAATACGTCGGGCGTCTTGCCTTCGACCGGAATCGGCTTGCCGATCGACACGGTGACGACGCCCGGGAACTTCGTGAACGAGTTGCGCGGCCACACCCGACCTGCATTGTGCGCGATCGGCACGACCGGCGCGCCGGTTTCGATCGCGAAGCGCGCGCCGCCCGTCTTGTACTTGCCCTGCTTGCCGACCGGCGTGCGCGTGCCTTCCGGGAACATGATCATCCACGCGCCTTCCGACAGGCGCTTCTTGCCCTGGCGGATCACCGACACGAAGGCATTCTTGCCTTCCTTGCGGTTGATGTTGACCATGTGCAGCAGCCCGAGCGCCCAGCCGAAGAACGGCACGTACAGCAGCTCGCGCTTGAACACGTAGCAGAGCGGCTTCGGCATCAGCGCCGGAAACGCGAGCGTCTCCCACGCGGACTGGTGCTTCGACAGCAGCACGGCCGGGCCGTCGGGCAGGTTCTCGTAGCCTTCGATCCGGTAGCGGATGCCGTTCAGCCAGCGCACGACCCACAGCGTGGACTTGCACCAGCCGGCCGCCATCCAGTAGCGCGCGTCGGGGCGCATGAACGGAAAGGCGATGAAGCACGCGGTGGCGTACGGCACCGTGTACAGGACGAAGTAGATCAGCAGCAGCAGGGAGCGGACGAAGCGCATCGGCGTGGGTCTGACAGTAGGGAGGATGCGCGCGGCGGCCGCATCACTCGTGTTCGTGTGAAAGGAAGTCGAGTGCGAACGCGCGCAGGTCGTCATGGACCTGCGTGCCGTCCGGCAGGTTGCCCGCGGCGAGCGTCTTCTTGCCCTTGCCGGTCAGCACGAGGTGCGGTCGGAAGCCGACCGCGACGCCAGCCTGCAGGTCGCGCAGCGAATCGCCGACGGCCGGCGTGTGACCGGGATCGATCTCGAAGCGCTCGGCGATCATCTGCATCATGCCGGGTTTCGGCTTGCGGCAGTCGCAGTGGTCTTCCGACGTATGCGGGCAGAAGAACACCGCGTCGATGCGCGCGCCGACCGCGGCCGCCGCGCGATGCATCTTCAGATGCATCGCGTTGAGCGTGGCCATGTCGAACAGCCCGCGACCGATGCCGGACTGGTTGGTCGCGACGACCACGCGATAGCCGGCGTGGTTGAGTCGTGCGATCGCCTCGAGGCTGCCGGGCAGCGCGATCCACTCGTCGGGCGTCTTGATGAACGCGTCCGAATCGACGTTGATCACGCCGTCCCGGTCGAGGACGACGAGCTTGCGGTTGGGGCTGGTCGGCATCGTTCGGCCTTTACGCGGCGAGCTTCGAGATGTCGGCGACGCAGTTCATCTGCTGATGCAGCGCCGACAGCAGCGCGAGACGGTTCGCGCGCAGCGCGGGATCCTCGGCGTTGACCATCACGTCGTTGAAGAACGTGTCGACCGGCGCGCGCAGCGCGGCGAGCGCCGACAGCGCGCCCGTGTACGCACGCGCCTCGAGCTGCGACTGCACGTGCGGCGTCACGGCCGCGAGCTGCTCGTGCAGCGCCTTCTCGGCGGCCTCGACGAGCAGCGTCGGCTGCACCGTGCCGTTCGCGCCGCCGTCCGACTTCTTCAGGATGTTCGAGATCCGCTTGTTCGCGGCCGCGAGCGCTTCGGCTTCCGCGAGGCGCGTGAATTCGCGCACCGCGTCGAGGCGCGCGACGAGATCGTCGACGCGCGTCGGGTTCAGGCTCAGCACCGCGTCGACTTCGCCGGCCGAGTAGCCGCGCTCGCGCAACAGGCCGCGCAGGCGGTCGATGAAGAACGCGAAGATCGCGTCGGTCGATTCGGCGACGCCCGGCACGCCTTCGAAGCGCGCATGGGCCGTGCGCAGCAGCGACACGAGATCGAGCGGCAGCTGTTTCTCGAGCAGCAGGCGCAGCACGCCGAGCGCGTGACGGCGCAGCGCGAACGGATCCTTCTCGCCGGTCGGCGCGAGGCCGATGCCCCAGATGCCGACGATCGTCTCGAGCTTGTCGGCCAGCGCGACGGCGGTCGACACCGGCGTGGTCGGCAGCGCGTCGCCGGAGAAGCGCGGCTGGTAATGCTCGGCGCAGGCGAGCGCGACGTCGTCGGGCTCACCGTCGTGGCGCGCGTAGTACGTGCCCATCGTGCCCTGCAGTTCCGGGAACTCGCCGACCATGTCGGTCAGCAGGTCGGCCTTCGCGAGGCGCGCGGCGCGCTTCGCGTGCGCGGCGTCGGCACCGATCGCGGGCGCGATCTCGCCGGCGAGCGCCTCGAGGCGCTCGACGCGTGCGAGCGCCGAGCCGAGCTTGTTGTGATAGACGACGTTCGCGAGCAGCGGCACGCGCTCGGCCAGCGGCTTCTTCTTGTCCTGCTCGAAGAAGAACTTCGCGTCGGCGAGGCGCGGGCGCACGACGCGCTCGTTGCCTTCGATGATCTCGCCCGGCGTCTTCGTCTCGATGTTCGACACGATCAGGAAGCGCGAGCGCAGCTTGCCGGCGACGTCGGTGAGCGCGAAGTACTTCTGGTTCGTCTGCATCGTGAGGATCAGGCATTCCTGCGGAACCTGCAGGAATTCGTCCTCGAAGCGGCACGGATAGACGACCGGCCATTCGACCAGCGACGTCACTTCGTCGAGCAGCGACTCGGGCATCACGACCGTGTCGCCGTTCGCGTGTTCGTTCAGCTGCGTGCGGATCGTTTCGCGGCGATCGGCGAAGTGCGCGATCACGCGACCCTTGTCGCGCAGCGTGTCGGCATACGCGCGCGCATGCTGGATCGCGACGAGGCCGTCGGACAGGAAGCGGTGGCCGAGCGTGGTGTCGCCGGCATCGACGCCGAACGCGGTGACGGGCACGATGCGGTCGTCGTGCAGCACGGTCAGGCGGTGCACCGGACGCACGAACTTCACGTCGGAGCCGTCCGGGCGCTGATAGGTCATGAACTTTGGGATCGGCAGCTTCGCGAGCGCTTCGTCGAGCGCGGCCTGCAGCCCGTCGGCGAGCGTCGCGCCGGCCGCCGAGTAGTTGACGAAGAACGCTTCGGCCTTGCCGTCCTGCGCGCGCTCGAGATCGGCGATCGACAGGTTCGGATGGCCGAGCGCCGCGAGCTTCTTCGCGAGCGGGGCGGTCGGCCGGCCTTCGGCGTCGAGCGCGACGGACACCGGCAGGACCTTTTCGCGGACCTGCTTTTCAGGCGCGACGGCGCGCACGTTCTGCACGACGACCGCGAGGCGGCGCGGCGTGGCGTAGCGTTCGAATACGAGTTCGCCTTCGATCAGGTCGCGCGCCGCGAGGCGTTGCGCGAGGCCTTCGGCGAATGCGTCGCCGAGGCGCGCGAGGGCCTTCGGCGGCAGCTCTTCGGTCAGCAGTTCGACGAGCAGGGGGGCGGGATGATTGTGCGTCATGTGTGGATTGAATCTCGTCTCGTCAGTCCTGATCGATCTTGCGTTCGACCTTGAGCGGCGGCGCCCATGCCGGCTGGGCGGCGTCCTGGGCGTCGGTGGTGAGGCCCGGCACGCCCGGCGGGTTGCCGAGCATCGGGAAGCCGAGCTTCTCGCGCGAGTCGTAGTAAGCCTGCGCGACGAGACGCGACAGCGCGCGGATGCGGCCGATGTACGCCGCGCGTTCCGTGACCGAGATCGCGCCGCGCGCGTCGAGCAGGTTGAACGTGTGGCCGGCCTTCAGCACGAGCTCGTACGCGGGCAGCGCGAGCTGCGCGTCGATCATCTTCTTTGCTTCCGCTTCGTAGCTGTTGAAGAACGTGAACAGCAGGTCGACGTTCGCGTGCTCGAAGTTGTAGGTCGACTGCTCGACCTCGTTCTGGTGGTAGACGTCGCCGTACGACAGGCGGCGCAGCTCGGGGCCGTTCGGGCCTTGCTCTTCCCACTCGGTCCACACGAGGTCGTACACGTTCTCGACCTTCTGCAGGTACATCGCGAGGCGCTCGAGGCCGTACGTGATCTCGCCGAGCACCGGCTTGCATTCGAGGCCGCCGACTTCCTGGAAATACGTGAACTGCGTGACTTCCATGCCGTTCAGCCACACTTCCCAGCCGAGGCCCCACGCGCCGAGCGTCGGGTTCTCCCAGTCGTCTTCCACGAAGCGCACGTCGTTCTGCTTCAGGTCGAAGCCGAGCGCTTCCAGCGAACCGAGATACAGGTCGAGGATGTTTTCCGGCGCCGGCTTGAGCACGACCTGGTACTGGTAGTAATGCTGCAGGCGGTTCGGGTTCTCGCCGTAGCGGCCGTCCTTCGGGCGGCGCGACGGCTGCACGTAGGCGGCGCGCCACGGCTCGGGGCCGACCGCGCGCAGGAACGTGTGGACGTGCGACGTGCCCGCGCCGACTTCCATGTCGATGGGCTGGAGCAGGGCGCAACCCTGCTTGTCCCAGTAGGACTGCAGCGTCAGGATGATTTGCTGAAACGTAAGCATGAAGAGCCTTCGTGGCGCTGGCGCTCCGTTGCGGGCGGCGCTCCGGGCGGGGCCCGGAGGGTCGGCTCGCGCGGCGGCGCGGCTTGTTAGTGTGCTGAAACGTGCAATTTTACCGGATCGGCGGCCGGATGCGGCCGGAACGCGGACGAAGGGGGCGTCGGCGGTGTTCCGGGCGAGCCGTGCGCGGCCTGTGCGCGGGTCGTCGATGCGCGCGGTGCGCTCGCGTGCGGTGTCGCGATGCGCTGCTCGCTCCGCCTGCCGCGCCGCTTTGCGCGGGCGTTAAGATGCGCGTATTGCGGCGCGCGCGACGCCTGCCGCGCGACCGATTGCCCACTCCGTACCGCATGGACGATTCGAACGACCTCCTCATTCCACTGATGCCGCCGCTGCTTGCGCTGCTCGGGCAGGCCGCCGACGCGCACGCGCGCGGCGAGCGCGACGCGCATGCGCTCTGGCTCGCCGCCGCCGGCCATCTGCACGCCGTCGACATGGCCGCGCTCGCGCAGCTTACCGCGGCGCTCGTCGCACGGCAGCGTGGCGCCGACGCGCTCGCGCTGGCCGAATGCGCGCTGCGCGTGCATCCGGGCGCCGGCGCGAGTTTCAATCATGGCTATGCGCTGCAGATGCTCGGCCGTCACGCCGACGCCGTCGCGTCGTACCGCGCCGCCTATGCGCTCGATCCGGGCTGGCCGTCGCTGCGCAACAACCTGGCGATCGCGCTGCGGCTGTCGGGCGGCGACCGCCACGAAGAAATCGCGCTGCTCGACGCGGCCGTGGCGGCCGACCCGCACGACGTGCAGGCGTGGATCAACCTGGTCGTCGCGCGGCTCGCGACACAGGACCTCGACGGCGCGCTCGCGTGCGCGGCGCGGCTCGCGGAGATCGCGCCCGACAACGCGCTCGCGCAGAACAACATCGCGATGGCGATGAAGGAGGCGCAGCGCTGGGACGACGCCGAGCGCCATGCGGCGCGCGCGTGCGAGCTGGCGCCCGACGACGCGTCGTTCCGCTTCAACCTCGCGATCATCCAGCTCGTGCGCGGCAATTATGCGGCCGGCTGGCGCGGCCACGAGGCGCGCTGGGACGGCGCCGGCGAGCTGCGCGGCCGCCGGCCGGTGCTGCCCGGCCCGCGCTGGCACGGCGAGCCGCTCGCGGGCAAGACGCTGCTCGTCTGGGGCGAGCAGGGGCTCGGCGACGTGCTGCAGTTCGCGCGCTTCGTCGCGCCGCTCGCCGAGCGCGTGCACCGCGAGGGCGGCCGGCTCGCGTGGAACACGTTTCCGCAGGTGGGCACGCTGATGCGGCGCAGCCTCGGCGCACACGCGGATGCGTTCAGCGCGGGCGGCGGCGTCGACGCGCTGCCGGCATTCGACTACGAAGTGCCGCTGATCGGCCTGCCGTTGATGCTCGGGATGGAGACGTCGACGCTCGGCGCGGCGGTGCCGTACCTGCATGCCGATCCGCGCGCGCGCGACGCATGGCGAGCGCGGCTCGCGGGTGACGGCCGGCTGAAGGTCGGGCTCGTGTGGACGGGCAGCGCGGGGCACCAGCGCAATCCGTTGCGGCGCGTCGGGCTCGAGCGCTATGCCGATGCGTTGCGCGATGTCGACGGCGTCGCGTTTTACTCGCTGCAGCCGGGCGCGGACGCGGATGTCGCCGCGGCGCGCGCGGCCGGTTTCGCGATCGAGGACTTCACCGGCGAACTCGAGAGTTTCGACGATACGGCCGCGTTCATCGGCGCGCTGGATCTGGTGATCACGGTGTGCACGTCGGTCGCGCACCTGTCGGGCGCGCTCGGCGCACGCACCTGGGTGCTGCTCGACGTGAATCCGCACTGGCCCTGGCTGCTCGAGCGCACCGACAGCCCGTGGTATCCGACCGCGACGCTGTACCGGCAGCCGACGTTCGGCGCATGGGCGCCGGTGATGGAAGCGCTCGGGCGGGATCTGCGCGGCCTGGCCGCGGACGCGCAGCGGCCGGCCTGAACGGCTGGCCGGCGCGATGTCGCGCGTCGTTGCTTCCCGCACTCGGCTTGCCGGGGTGTCGTGCGGACGCAGCCTCGTGCGCCGAACGTCGGCGGGCGGGGCGGTCCGCATGCCGCATCGGCGGCCGCCGCGCCGCGCGCGCCGGCCGCCCGATGCGTCAGGCGTTCCGGTCGCCGCCGGCCTTCGCGCCGTTGCGGCGGCGCAGGCCCGGCCCGAACGTGAAGCCGAACGCGAGCAGCACCAGCGACACCGCGAGCACGATGTTGTTGCCGCTCGTCACGTACGGCGTGAAGCCGCTCGTGCCTTCGATCCGCACGTCGAGCGAGCCGATCGTAAACGGCTTGAGCTGGCCGAGCACGCGGCCGCGCGCGTCGATCGCGGCGGTCATCCCGGTATTGGTCGAGCGCAGCATCGGCCGGCCCGTTTCGAGCGCGCGCATCCGCGCGATCTGCAGGTGCTGGTCGAGCGCGATCGTGTCGCCGAACCACGCGAGGTTCGTCACGTTGACGAGCACGCCGGGCGGCTGCGGATTGTCGCGGATCGTCGCGGCGATTTCCTCGCCGAACAAGTCCTCGTAGCAGATGTCGGCCATCACCGGCTGGTTGTGCACGAGGAACGGCTTCTGCACCGGCGCGCCGCGCGCGAAGTCGCCGAGCGGCATCTTCATCAGGTCGACGAACCACCGGAAGCCCCACGGGATGAACTCGCCGAAGGGCACGAGATGGTGCTTGTCGTAGTGATAGATGTCGCGCGAGTGCGGCGTCACGCCGTACAGGCTGTTCGTGTAGTCGACGTAATGGCCGTCCGGCGTGACCGATGCGCCGACCGCGCCGAACAGCACGGCCGAGCCGGTCGTGTCGCTGAACTTGCGGATCGCGACGGCGAACGGTTCGGGCAGCTCCTGGATCATCACCGCGATCGCGGTCTCCGGCGTGACGATCAGGTCGGCCGGTTTCTCGACGATCATCTGCGTGTACATCTTGATCGCCGCGTCGATGCCTTCCTGCTCGAACTTGATGTCCTGCTTCACGTTGCCCTGCAGCAGCCGCACCGTGAGCGGCGCGTTCGCGGGCACGGTCCACGCGGCCTGCGACAGCGCGATGCCGGCCGCGACGAGCGCGACGGCGATGCCGGCCGGCGCGGCGATGCGCACGCGCGCGTTGCCGGCGGCGCCGCGTTCGGATGCGGGCGCCCGGCGCGCGGCGACGAGCGCCTGCACGACCAGCGCGGCGAACAGCGCGAGCACCCAGGCGATGCCGTACACGCCGACGACCGGCGCGAAGCCCGCGAACGGGCCGTCGACCTGCGGATAGCCGCTCGCGAGCCACGGGAAGCCGGTGAATACGGTGCCGCGCAGCCATTCGCCGAGCGCCCAGGCGCTCGCGAACGCAAACGCGCCGTGCCAGGTCGGCGAGAACGGCCGCGGATCGGGTTCGCGGCGATGCCATGCATGACCCGCGCAGAACGACCAGAGCCCCGCCGAGAACGCCGGGTACAGCGACAGGTAGAGCGAGAACAGCACCAGCGCGCCGCCCGCGAGCGGTGCGGCCATCTCGCCGTACACGTGCATGCTGATGTAGAGCCACCAGACGCCGCTGATGAAGTTGCCGAAGCCGAACGCGCCGCCGGTGAGCGCGGCGCCGCGCCAGCTCGACGTGCGCGTCAGCTGCGCGAAAAACCAGACGAATACGACGAGCTGCAGCCAGCCGCCGTGCGGGGTCGGTGCGAAGCTGAGCGTATTGGCCGCGCCGGCGAGCAGCGCGGCCGGATAGTGCCAGCGCGGCAGCGTGCGGCCGGGCGCCGGCGCGAGAAGACCGCCAGCCGGGCGGGACGGGATCGGATCGTCCATGTGAAGCGAAAGAGGGCGAGCGGTTGAAGGAGACGCGACCGGCGCGAGACGGTCAGTCCTCGTGCGAGGTTTCGGCGCGGCGGCTCGCGAGGGGGTTGCGGCGCACCAGCAGCACGTGGACCTGGCGCGCATCGCCGCGCTGGATCTCGAACACGAGGTTGCCGAGCTGCAGCTTCTCGCCGCGGTGCGGCACGCGGCCGAAATGATGGGTGATCAGCCCGCCGATCGTGTCGACCTCGTCGTCGGGGAAGTCGGTGCCGAACGCCTCGTTGAACTGTTCGATCTCGGTGAGCGCGCGCACGCGGAAGCGGCCGTCCGGCCCCGAGATGATGTTGCCGGCTTCCTCGTCGAAGTCGTATTCGTCCTCGATGTCGCCGACGATCTGTTCGAGCACGTCCTCGATCGTGATCAGGCCCGCGACGCCGCCGTATTCGTCGACGACGATCGCGAGGTGGTTGCGGTTCACGCGGAAGTCGTGCAGCAGCACGTTCAGGCGCTTCGATTCGGGAATGAACACGGCGGGGCGCAGCATCCCGCGCACGTCGAATTCCTCTTCGGCGTAGAAGCGCAGCAGGTCCTTCGCGAGCAGCACGCCGATCACGTTGTCGCGGTTCTCCTCGTACACGGGGTAGCGCGAGTGCGCCTTCTCGAGGACGAACGGGATGAAGTCTTCAGGCTTGTCGGCGATGTTGATCGCGTCCATCTGCGCGCGCGGCACCATGATGTCGCGGGCGCACAGGTCGGACACCTGGAACACGCCTTCGATCATCGACAGCGAATCGGCGTCGATCAGGTTGCGTTCGTGGGCGTCCTGGAGGATTTCCAGCAGCTCGGACCGGGATTCCGGCTCGGGCGAGATGAAGTCGGTCAGGCGCTCGAGCAGCGAGCGCTTTTCTTGCGGTTTGTCGGTGAGCTTACGACTGGGATACGAATCGTTCATGGTGGTGCGCCCGGGTCATGCCGGGGCGCGCGGTCACGGAGTAGGCAAGGATACACCAAGGGCATGGCGCGGCCGTGTCACACCGGCCGTCCGGCCAGGGGCAGGCGGCGCGCGCGAGCCCCGCTCGGGAACGGCCGCGCCGGGCGCGACGCCGTCCTGTGTATCCATCCTATCTCAGAAAGGGGCGGCGGGGCACGGCGGCAAAAAAAGCGGAGGCGACCGGCCGGCCGGTCGGCGTCGGCATTTCGTCGCGGGCAGGGCGGGCCGGGCGGGCGCTCGGACCCTCAGAAGCGCATGCCGGCGGAACAGCCGCCGGCGGCCGCGCCGTTGGTCGCGGCGCCGCCGCAACCGAACATGCCGCAGCCAGACAGCGCGACGCCCGTGGCGACGAGCAGCGCGGCCAGCATGACGCGCGATCTGCGTGACGGGTTCATCGGCGCGGATTCTCCTTCGAATGCACGGGGGCGGCGGCCGGTGTCGCGCAAGCCGGCCGGTCGGGCATCACCGGCATCGCGCGAGCAGCCCTTCCAGCGCGCGGTCGGGGATGCCGCTCGCGCGCAGCGCGTCCACGGTGCGGCTCACGTAGTCGAGCGTCGTGCCGTAGCGGCCGGCCGCGCTGCTGAATACTTCCTTCACGACCGGGTCGGTCAGCTTGCCGGTGTAGGTGGGCACGTCGCGGCGCATCACGAATGCGAGCGCGTTCACGCGTTCGCCGGTCTCGAGCGAGCACGGCAGCCATGCGGGCCGGTACGACCCCATCGGCATCTCGCGTTTCCACAACGTCTCGAGATGCGGCTGCGCGGTCGGGCCCGCGAGCCGGAACGCGATGCCCGAGCACGAGCCGCCGCGATCGAGCGCGAGCACGAGGCCCGGACGTTCGGGCGTGCCGCGGTTCACGCGCGACCACAGGTAGAGCCCGCGATGGTAGCCGTGCACCTTGCCGCGCACGGCGGCGACGGTCGGCAGCCCGGGGTTCCAGATCAGCGAGCCATAGCCGAACAGCCAGAGATCCTGCCGGCCGTCCCAGTCGCGCATCGTGTGCGCGAGCGACGCCGCGAGCTCGTCTTCCGTCAGCAGCCGTCCCTCGCCGATCGACGGCGGGTAGGCGGGCGGCAGCATCGCGGCGTGTTGCATGGTGCGCACGGCTTTTACTGGTACGGGTTCGGGAAGCCCAGCTTCGCGAGGATGTCGACTTCGAGCGCTTCCATTTCGGCGGCGTCCTCGTCGCTCGTCTCGTGATCGTAGCCCTGCGCGTGCAGCGCGCCGTGCACCAGCAGGTGCGCGTAGTGAGCGATGAGCGGCTTGCCCTGTTCGTGCGCTTCCTTCTCGACGACCGGGCAGCACAGCACGAGGTCGCCGATCACGGTGCCGTCGGGCGCCGGATCGTACGCGAAGGTCAGCACGTTGGTCGGGTAGTCCTTGTGGCGGTAGCCGGCGTTCAGCGTTTGGCCTTCTTCGTTGCCGACGAAGCGCACGGTGAGCTGAGCGCTCGCGAACAGCGCCGGCTCGAGCCATTCGGCGATCAGCTTGCGCTTCGGCAGCGTCTTGCGGATGTCGGCGGTGATCTCGTCACCGTACTGCACGGACAGGTCGAGCTCCAGCTCGCGCAGCTCGTCCGCCATTTCCGCGATTTCCTCGTCGCGCGGCGCGGGTTCGGCACCGACGTGCAGCGTCACGCTGTCGTAGTGCTCGGGCTGCAGCGCGAGCTTCGCGCGCATCGCCGGATCGTTGTGCTGCGCGACGATCGCGACGGCCGCCTCGCCCGAGCTGCCCGACAGGTCGAACATCAGGCTGCGGCCGTCCGGGAAGTCGATTCGAAGCCCTTGCGCGTTGACGGTCCGGGCCTTGCCCTTCGCATCGAACAGCGAAAGACGGGGGGAATCGGGCGCGGCGGACTGGTCGCGCCCGGACTTGCGAGAACGGGAAGATTTCATGACGGGTGCGGCGATTGGAACGCGTTGAGGATACACCAAACGGCCGATCGCTCCCGAATTCGAACCGGCCGCGTGCGGGCGAAAAAATGCCCGGCGCGCCGTCGGGCGGGCCGGGCTTGAGCCATTGGCCGGTGCGGCGCGCAGGCACCGCACGGGCGCCGCCGGCTGCCTACGCGTCCTTGTGCTGCGCGTGGAAGTCGTCGTACGCCTCGACGATGCGCGCGACGAGCGGATGCCGCACGACGTCGGCGCTCGTGAAGCGCGTGAGCGCGATGCCGCGCACGCCGCCGAGCACCTGCTGCGCCTCGACGAGGCCGCTCTTGTGCCCGCGCGGCAGGTCGACCTGGCTCGTGTCGCCGGTGACGACGGCCTTCGAGCCGAAACCGATCCGCGTGAGGAACATCTTCATCTGCTCGGGCGTCGTGTTCTGCGCCTCGTCGAGGATGATGAACGCGTGGTTCAGCGTGCGGCCGCGCATGTACGCGAGCGGCGCGATCTCGATCATCTGGCGCTCGAACATCTTCGCGGTCTTGTCGAAGCCGAGCAGGTCGTACAGCGCGTCGTACAGCGGCCGCAGGTACGGGTCGACCTTCTGCGCGAGATCGCCCGGCAGGAAGCCGAGCCGCTCGCCGGCCTCGACGGCCGGGCGCGTCAGCACGATCCGCTTGACCTGGTCGCGCTCGAGCGCGTCGACCGCGCACGCGACCGCGAGGTAGGTCTTGCCGGTGCCGGCCGGCCCGATGCCGAACGTCACGTCGTGCTGCAGGATCTGCTTCAGGTATTCGCGCTGCGCGGGCGTGCGGCCGCGCAGGTCGGCGCGCCGCGTGTAGAGCTTCGGCGCGGGTTCTTCGTCCGGCATTTCATCGTCGAGCTGCACGACGGGCTCGTCGAACGGATGGTCCGGATCGCCGCGAAAGCGCACGTCGAGCGTGTCCTGGCGGCCGTTGCCGGACGTGTGGCGCACTTCGACCAGCGCGAGCTGGATATCGTCGACCGACAGCGGATCGCGCGCGCGGTTGTAGAAGTTCTCGAGCGCCGCGAGCGCGAGCTTCGCGCCGCGGCCGCGGATCGTGATCCGGTGGCCGCGCCGCGCGAGCGTGACGTCGAGCGCCTGTTCGATCTGCCGCAGGTTCTCGTCGAGCGGGCCGCAGAGGTTGGCGAGGCGCGCGTTGTCGTCGCGCGGCGCGGTGAATTCCAGTGCTTGGACGGTCTTCAAAGTAGCGTCGGGCTCCTGTGGAACGTCAGTCGGTCAGTGGGTGGCCGCGCTCGCGTCGTCGCTCACGAGCAGCAGCTCGCCGCGCAGCGAGTGCGGGTACGCATGGTTGATCTTCACGTCGATCATCTGGCCGATCAGGCGCGGGTGCGACGCGAGCGGCGCCGGGAAATTCACGACCCGGTTGTTCTCGGTGCGGCCCGACAGTTCGTTCGGGTCCTTGCGCGACGGGCCCTCGACGAGGATCCGCTCGACCTTCCCGACCATCGACTGGCTGATGCGCGCGACGTTTTCCTCGATGGTCGCCTGCAGATGTTGCAGGCGTTTGAGCTTGACCTCGCGCGGCGTATCGTCGTGCAGGTTCGCGGCCGGCGTGCCGGGGCGCGGGCTGTAGATGAACGAGAAGCTGGTGTCGTAGCTCATCTCGTGCACGAGCGCCATCATCTTGTCGAAATCCTCTTCGGTCTCGCCGGGGAAGCCGACGATCATGTCGGTCGACAGCGACAGGTCCGGGCGGATCGCGCGCAGCTTGCGGATCACCGACTTGTATTCGAGCACCGTGTAGCCGCGCTTCATCGCCATCAGGATGCGGTCGGAGCCGTGCTGGACCGGCAGGTGCAGGTGGCTCACGAGCTTCGGCACCTTCGCGTAAGTATCGATCAGGCGCTGCGTGAATTCCTTCGGATGCGACGTCGTGTAGCGGATCCGCTCGATGCCGGGGATGTCGGCGACGTATTCGATCAGCGTCGCGAAATCGGCGATCTCGGACGAGCCGGCCGCCAGCGCGCCGCGGTAGGCGTTCACGTTCTGGCCGAGCAGCGTGACTTCGCGCACGCCCTGGTCGGCGAGGCCGGCCACTTCGGTCAGCACGTCGTCGAGCGGGCGCGACACTTCATCGCCGCGCGTGTACGGCACGACGCAGTAG
The DNA here is from genome assembly GCF_024656005.1 of Burkholderia sp. SCN-KJ. Taxonomy (NCBI): domain Bacteria; kingdom Pseudomonadati; phylum Pseudomonadota; class Betaproteobacteria; order Burkholderiales; family Burkholderiaceae; genus Burkholderia; species Burkholderia sp. SCN-KJ. The sequence goes on along the minus strand of NZ_JANKOG010000013.1, from coordinate 123,533 downwards.
CTGCAGTACTTCGAGCAGCCTTCCATGATCGACACGAACGCGCTCGGCCCCTCGACGCGCGCGGGCGGCAGGTGGTCGAACTTCTCGATCTCGGGGAACGTGATGTCGACCTGCGCGCGGCCGCTCGCACGGCGCGCGTCGATCATCTGCGGCAGGCGGTGCAGGGTTTGCGGGCCGAACACGAGGTCGACGTACGGCGCGCGCGACACGATCGACGCGCCTTCCTGGCTGGCGACGCAGCCGCCGACGCCGATCAGCAGGCCCGGCTTCGCTTCCTTCAGCTCGCGCACGCGGCCGAGATCGGAGAACACCTTTTCCTGCGCCTTCTCACGCACCGAGCACGTGTTGAACAGGATGATGTCCGCGTCTTCCGGGGTATCGGTCTTTTCGAGGCCTTCGGCCGCATTGAGCACGTCCACCATCTTGTCCGAGTCGTACTCGTTCATCTGGCAGCCGAAGGTCTTTACGTAAACTTTCTTGGTCATGGGGATTCGCCGTTCGCAGTGGTTGACCTGGGGGCGTCGTCAAGGGTGAATCGGGACGGCTGCTGCCGATGCAGCGGCGCGTGCCGGTGCCGCGTGGCGGACCGGGGCGCGCAGCGCGCGTCGAGCGAGCCTCTCGCGCAACGCGTGAACGCATGAAAAGCCGTCGGGAAAGCTTTCCATTATAGCTTTACGCGCTGTACCGGGCGGGCGGCGGGTTGCGGCCGCGCGACGCCTTTCGTTGCATTCCGACCCTGATATGACGGCGCGGCAGCCGTCAGCGGCACGCATTCAGCAGGTCGTCGAGCGCCGCTTCCTCGCGCGCGAAGCGTTCGGCGAGGAAGTCGAGCAGCACGCGCACGCGCGGCGCCATGTAGCGCTTGCTGTGATAGATCGCGTGCAGCGGCGCGTCCTGATGGCGCCAGTCGGGCAGCAGCACACGCAGCCGGCCGGCGCGCACGTCGTCGGCAATGTCCCACAGCGACTTCAGCGCGATGCCGTGGCCGCGCAGCGTCCATTCGCGGGTCAAGCCGCCATCGTTGGTCTCGAACGCGGTCGACACCGGCACCGTGTGGGTCTGCACCTCGTCGCCGCGCGTGAAGCGCCACGTGTTCATCGGGCCCGACGCGATCGTGATCACGTTGCAGGGAAAGCGGGCCAGATCGTGCGGGTCGGCCGGCACGCCGTGGCGCTCGACGAACGACGGCGCGGCGCACAGCACGCGCCGGTTCGCGGCGAGCCGGCGCGCGATCAGCGCGCCGTCGGGCGGGGCGGCGAAGCGGATCGCGAGGTCGATCTCGTCCTGCCACAGGTTCGACGCCGAATCGGACGCCGTCAGCGAGAACGTGACGCCCGGATGCAGCGTGGTGAATTCGTCGAGCCAGTCGAGCAGCTGGTTGCGGCCGAAATCGGACGTCGACGACAGCCGCACCTTGCCGGCCACCACGTTGCGGCCTTCCTGCAGCAGCGCGTGCGCGTCGTCGAGCGCCTGCAGCGCCTGCCGGCAGCAGTTCAGGTAGAGCCGGCCTTCGTCGGTGAGCCGCAGTTGCCGCGTGGAGCGCTCGAACAGGCGCGTCGCGACCTTCGCCTCGAGCTTTGCGAGACGTGCGCTCGCGGCGGCCGGCGTGAGGTTCAGCTTGCGTCCGGCCGCGGACAGGCTGCCGAGTTCCGCCGCCTCGACGAACAGCCGGATGTCGCCCAGTCGATCCATCGGATTTTCCAGAAATTTTTGAAAATGGTTCAAATGCCACGCCAATTATCAAAGATAGGCGTATTCGGGACAATGCGCGCACATCCCGCCTTTTGTGCGGTGCGGCACCGACCGGGCGCCGCGTCCGCCGCCTTTCGGAGAACGTCATGCCCATTCCGCTCCTGGCGCTCGCGATCAGCGCCTTCGCCATCGGCACCACCGAATTCATCATCATGGGCCTGTTGCCCGAAGTCGCGCACGACCTCGCCGTGTCATTGCCGTCGGCCGGCCTGCTGGTCACCGGCTACGCGCTCGGCGTCGCAATCGGCGCGCCGCTGCTCGCGGTGCTGACGAGCCGCATGCCGCGCAAGGCCGCGCTGCAGCTGCTGATGGCGATCTTCATCGTCGGCAACGTGCTGTGCGCGACCGCGTCCGGCTACGCGATGCTGATGGTCGCGCGTGTCGTCACGTCGTTCGCACATGGCTCGTTCTTCGGGATCGGCGCGGTGGTCGCCGCGTCGCTCGTGCCGGCCGACAAGCGCGCGAGCGCGATCGCGCTGATGTTCACGGGCCTCACGCTGTCGAACGTGCTCGGCGTGCCGTTCGGCACGTTCGTCGGCCAGCTGCTCGGCTGGCGCGCGTCGTTCTGGATCGTCGCCGCGCTCGGCGTGCTGTCGCTCGGCGGCGTCGCGCTGCTGGTGCCGAACCGCCACGACAGCGGGCCCGTCGGCCTCGGCCACGAAGTGCGCGTGCTGAAGGAGCCGCAGGTCTGGCTCGCGCTGCTGATGACCGTGCTCGGCTTCGGCGGCGTGTTCGTCGTGTTCACGTATATCGCGCCGATCCTCGAAACCGTCACCGGTTATTCGCCGCGCGCGGTCGCGTTGATCCTCGTGCTGTTCGGCGCGGGGCTGACGGTCGGCAACACGCTCGGCGGCAAGCTCGCCGATCGCGCGCTGATGCCGTCGCTGATCGCGATCCTGGTCGCGCTGATGGCCGTGATGGCCGTGTTCGCGAAGACGAGCCACCTGCCGGTCGCGGCCGCGGTGACCGTGTTCGTGTGGGGGATCGCCGCGTTCGCGACGGTGCCGCCGCTGCAGGCGCGCGTCGTCGAGAAGGCCGCGAGCGCGCCGCATCTCGCGTCGACGCTGAACATCGGCGCGTTCAACGTCGGCAATGCGGCCGGCGCGTGGCTCGGCGGCCTCGCGCTGGGGCACGGCTTCGCGCTCGACGCGCTGCCGTGGGTCGCCGTCGCGGTGACGTTCGCGGCGCTTGTCGTCACGTGGCTCGCGATGCGGCTCGATGCGCGCGCGCCGGCGCGCGGTGCTGCACCGGCCGCGCATTGACGGTGCATCGGGCGGCGGTGTGCCGGCGCTATGGCGACAGGAAAAGGTTCGCGAGAAACGCATTCCTCCGCGATGCTGATAACGGTGTGAAGATAACTTCGTTTGCCCGGTTGGGGCCGGGTGATAGCGTCTCGATACGCGCCGTTCGTGGCGCAACCCGATTCCGATTCAGGCTTACCCCATTCGCAGGGCCGCGCGGCGGCCCGGAGGCCATGCTATGTCTTCACCCCTTGCGCTGGTGCGCGACGTGTCTTCCTTCGAATCCGGCAATGCCGTCGACGCGCGGACGTCCGCGTCGCTCGACGTCCTCGAGCAGGTCGTCGGCGTGAACCTCGCGCGCCTGCGCGCCGAGCGGCAGCTGTCGCTCGATGCGCTCGCGCGGCTGTCCGGCGTGTCGCGCGCGATGCTCGCGCAGATCGAATCCGCGCGCAGCGTGCCGTCGATCAAGGTGCTCTGCAAGATCGCCGCGGCGCTCAAGGTTTCGGTCGCCGCATTCCTGCGCCGCCACGCGGTGAACGGCTTCGAACATCTGGCGGCCGAGCGCGCGGCGCGCGTCGTCAGCTCGAACGGACGCTTCTCGGCGCGCGCGCTGTATCCGGAAGGCGAACCGGCCGCGGCCGAGTTCCACGAGCTGCGGATCGCGCCGCTGCACACGGAGCCCGGCACGCGCCGCGCGCCCGGCACGACGGTCAACCTGGTCGTCAGCGAGGGCACGCTCGAAGTCAGCGTGCACGATCGCCGCCAGTTGCTTGCGACCGGCGACGCGATCGTGTTCGACGCCGACCAGCCGTACAGCCTGCGCAATCCCGGCGACAGCGAGGCGCGCGCGTTCCGCGTGACGGTGAGCCCCGAGGTGCCGCCGCGCTGGCTCGTGCCCGACGCCGCGCACGCGGCCGGCTGAGCGCGCGGGCGGGTCGCCGGGCCGGCGCCGGTTCCATCGGGACGGGCGCGCACGCCCGGTGTCGGCCATTCGGACGATGCCGTTAGACGAGGTCGTCAGTAAGGTTTTGGCTGTGGTTCGCTGCGCGGTGCGCGCAGCTGATGTATGCTTGGCCGGCCGTTCCACGGGGAGACCCCCGGGCCGGTAATCAGTGCGTCTTCAGGGCGGGGCGAAATTCCCCACCGGCGGTAGGCTGGCGAAAGCCGGCGAGCCCGCGAGCGCCCGCGCATCCGCGCGGGGTCAGCAGATCTGGTCGAATGCCAGAGCCGACGGTCATAGTCCGGATGAGAGAAGATGTGCAGATAGTCATGTCCGTCAGGGCCGCTTTGCCGTCCGTGCGAAGCGGGTTGTCGTTCTGTCTGTTTGCAATGCCCTGAAACGTTTTTCGCCCAAATCGTAATCGCGAGGAGCGTTTCACATGTCCTTCAAGTCCGTTTCGTCGGCACCCGCCGACGCCTTTGCCGATCTCCCGTTGCTGGATTCCGAACCGGTGCCGCCGCGCATCGCCGCCGCGCTCGACGCGTTGCGCGCGGGCCGCGCGGTCGTGTTGCAGGACGATCACGACCGTGAAAACGAGGCCGACCTGATCGTCGCCGCCGAACGCATCACGCCCGAGACGATGGCGCTCCTGATCCGCGAGTGCAGCGGCATCGTGTGCCTGTGCCTGACCGACGACAAGGTCCGCGCGCTCGAACTGCCGCCGATGGTGCAGACCAACGAGAGCCGCAACGGCACCGCGTTCACCGTGTCGATCGAGGCGCGCGAAGGCGTGCATACCGGCGTGTCCGCGGGCGACCGCGTGACGACGATCCGCGCGGCGATCGCCGACGATGCGAAGCCGTACGACATCGTGCGCCCCGGCCACGTGTTTCCGTTGCGCGCGCAACCGGGTGGCGTGCTGGCGCGCCGCGGCCACACCGAAGGCACGGTCGACCTGTCGATCCTCGCGGGGCTGAAGCCGGCGGGCGTGCTGTGCGAGCTGATGAATCCCGACGGCACGATGACGCGCGGCGACGACGTCGAGCGTTTCGCGCAGCAGCACGGGCTGCCGATGCTGACGATCGCGGAGCTCGTCGAATTCCGCGAAGCGCTGGCGGCCGCGCGCGAGCGTTGCTGCGAGCCGGCCTGACGGCCGGCGTGGCGGGCGCACCGTGGCGCCCGCGGTACGGCGTGCGCAGCGAGCCGCACGCCGGTGATGTCGCTTCGGCGCGGCCGTCCGTCAGGACTGCACGTCGCCGAATTCGCCGCGCAGGCCGGCCGCGACGAGCGCCGGCAGTTCATCCATCCTGCGCATGATCCGCGTGATGCCCATCGCGCGCAGCGCGTCCGCGTAGTTGTCGGGGATGTGGCTCGCGCCGACGAACGCGATCGTCTTCATGCCCGCCGCGCGCGCGGCGTTCAGGCCCGACACGCTGTCCTCGACGACGATGCAGCGCGCCGGCGCGACGCCGAGCGTGCGCGCCGCATGCAGGTACACGTCGGGGTAGGGCTTCGGCCGCGCGACCTGCTCGGAGCTGAACACGCGCTCGCCGAAGATTTCGGTGAGCGACGCGCGCTTCAGCGAGCTGCGCACGCGCACGAGCCGGCTGTTCGACACCACCGCGGCCGGCAGGCCGACCTTCAACAACGCGTCGCGCACGCCGGTGATCGGCGCGAGCGATTGCGCGAGACCGGTTTCGATGTTGCGCTCGACGGTCTCGATGAAGTTGTCCGGCATCCGGATGCCGAAATGCGCTTCGAGCCCCGCGAGAAAGCGCGACGTCTGCTGGCCGAACGCGGACTTCGCGGCGGCTTCGAAATCGAGGTGCGGGAAGGTGGCGGACAGCGTTTCGAGCAGCACGCGGTCGGCAATGACTTCGCTGTCGACGAGCACGCCGTCGCAGTCGCAGATAAGGTGATCGAGCATGGTGGTGAAGAAGCGGGGTGTCGGCGACGCCGATCATGCCGCCATGATACGTGCTTTCACGGCTGCGCCGTGCGCCGTTCGGCGCGCTGTCGCCGCCGCTGCGGCCGGGCCGATCCGGCGTAGCGGATCCGGCCCGGCACCCGCCGCGCGGCGGCGGCGTGCTGCCGCCCGCCGCCGTCGCGTGCGTCACACCTCGACCACGCGCCCCGTCTGCCACGACGTCATCGCGGCTTCCGCCAGCTCGAGCGCGGCGAGCCCGTCGTCGATCGTCGTCCTGACCGGCGTGCCGTCGCGCAGCGCGTCGACGAAGTGCGCGATCTCGGCCGCGTACGCGTGCCGATAGCGCTCGAGGAAGAACGGCTCCGGCACGTCGGTGGCGATGCCGTTCGCCGACCATGCGGTCACTTCGGTCGGCCGTACGTTGCCGGCCTGCAGCATCCCGTTGCTGCCGAGCAGCTCGAAGCGCTGGTCGTAGCCGTAAGCCGCGCGGCGCGACGTGTTGATCTGGCACAGCAGGCCGCGCCGCGTGCGGATCGTCACGGCGGTCGAATCGATGTCGCCGGCCTCGCGCACGGCCGGGTCGGTCAGGCAACTGCCGGTCGCGTGCAGCGTCTGCGCTTCGTCGCCGAGGATCCAGCGGAACACGTCGAAGTCGTGGATCAGCATGTCCTTGAAGATGCCGCCCGAGCTGCGGAGGTACTCGACGGGCGGCGCGCCGGGGTCGCGGCTCGTGACGACCAGCATTTCCGGGGTGCCGATCTCGCCGCGCTCGACGCGCGCCTTCAGCGCGGCGAAGGTCGGATCGAAGCGGCGCTGGAAGCCGATCATGCAGGTGACGCCGCGGCGGCGCACGAGCTCCGCGCATTCGCGCGAGCGTGCGACGCTCAGGTCGACCGGCTTCTCGCAGAACACGGCCTTGCCCGCGTTCGCCGCCGCGACGATCAGGTCCGCGTGCGTATCGGTGCTCGATGCGATCACGACGGCCTGCACGGACGGGTCGCCGAGCGCGCGTTCGAGGTCGGCGACCTGCGCGCCGTGCGCCTGCGCGAGTGCTTCGGCCGATGGCGCATGGTGGTCGATCACGTACTTGAGTTTCGCGCCCGGGTGGCGCGCCAGATTCGCCGCGTGGATCTTCCCGATTCTTCCCGCACCGAACAACGCGAATTCGATCATGGTGTGCTCCTTTCTCCTGGTGATTCCGTTGTGTGGGACGCTGCGTGGCTCACGTCGGCCGCGCACCGTCGCGCTCGTCAGAACGAGTGATTGATGCCGATGTTCACGCCGGTCTGCGAACGGCCCGGCAGCGGATTCGCGAGGTTGTCGTTGTCCGTGCCGGGGTTGTTGTTCGCGACCGAGAAATTCGAGCCGCTCGCGTTGCGCGCGTGCGCGACGGTCGCGTAGAGCAGCGTGCGCTTCGACAGGCTGTAGGCGCCGCCGAGCGCGAACATCGACGCGTGGCCGGACGGATCGTGCGTCGCGTCGCCGGCCCCCGATCCGACGTGCACGTAGTACGCGGCGCCGCCCAGCGACAGCGCGGGCGTCACGCGATACTGCGCGCCGATCCAGTAGTGATCGGCATTGCGCGCGAGGCCGGCAGGCGTGTCGGGCGCGTTCAGGTGCGTGTACGCGGCCTGCAACGTCAGCGCGCGCCAATAGAGGTTCGCACCGGCGAAGACCTCGCGCGAGCTCGTGAACACGTTGCTCATCCGGCCGTTCGCGTCGCGCAGCTCGTCGTACATCGCGCGCAGCATCACGAAGTCGTTGCGGTACGTGAGCTGAATGCCGTCGCTGCGGCCGTACTCGTGCGCCGCGCCGAGATTGAAGCCGCCTGCCTGGTTGCCGAGCGCGTACTGCGCGTGCACGCTGAAGCCGTTCCACGACGGTGACCGGTATTCGACGTTGTTGCTGGTGATCGGCACGTTGCGGCTGCGCACCAGCGCGGTCGCGGAATAGGCTTGCTGCAGCAGCGGATCCATGTCCCACTGGTCGTTCGCGATGAACAGGTTGCGGCCGAACGTCAGCGTGCCGAGCCGGTCGTGGCGCACGCCGACGAGCGCCTTGCGGCTGAACAGGCTGCCGTTGCCGTCGCCCGCGGTGCCCGACATCAGGTTGATGCCCGATTCGAGATTGAAGATCACGCGATAGCCGCCGCCGATGTCTTCCTGGCCGAGCAGCCCGAACCGGCTCGCGCCCCAGTCGCTGCTTTGCGTGCGCAGCCGCGACGCGGTGGTGCCGTTGCCGGCCTGCACCTGGCTCACGTAGTCGAGGCCGGCGTCGGCGACGCCGTATAGCGTGACCGATGTTTGCGCGAAAGCGCTCGAATAACAGAGGAATCCTGAGCAGATGAGTGCCGTTGGCGAAACTCGTTTCATGTCGTCTCCAGACCTGTCGTCGTTTTGTTGTGGATTGCCTGCTTGCCTGCGTCGTGTCGCGCGTGTCTCGCGCGTACGTCACGTCGTGTACCGCATCGCATGCCGTTTCGTGCGCGGCAGGATGCGCGACGCGACGCGCAGCGCGGCGATTGCCGCGGCGGCGTGCGCCGCTGCGACGCTCAGCGAGCCGCCAGCTCGCCGCGGATGTAGTCGATGCTGGCGCGCAGCCGCTCTTCGATGTCACCCGCTTCCGCGATTTCGTTCGCGAACGGCTCGAACGAGAATGCGCCGCGGTAGCCGCGCGCGAGCAGCTCGCGCAGCTGCCGGACATTGCCGAGCCGGTCGGCGCCGCCGACCAGCACGCGATGGCCGTCGCGCATCCGGTCGACCGGCAGGTCGCCTTCTTCGACGCCCGAGATGTGCACGAGGCCTGTCAGGTTCGGGAAGAAGATGTCCTCGCCCGACAGATGATGGTGGAACGTGTCGTGCACGAGCCGGAATACCCGCTCGCCGGCCGCGGCGTAGATGCCCTTCACCGCGTCCGACTTGCGGCGCAGCGCGCATTCCTCGAAGCCGAGCGGCTCGATGAAGCCGAGCAGGCCGCGCGCGTCGAGGATCGGCTCGAGCGCCTTGAGCGCCTTCACGAGATCGGCGTGCCGCGCGGCGGGCTCGCGCGTGTCGCCGCGATTGTTGGTCGGGCACAGCACCAGCGCGCGTGCGCCGCATTGCGCGGCGTAGTCGGCGAGCACGGTCGCTTCGTCCGCGCGCTCGGCGTTCCATTGGTCGAAGCGCTGCAGCGCGTTGATCGTCAGGATCGTCACGCCGCCGGCTTCGGCCGTCGCGCGCACGGCCGAAGCCGGCGTGCCGTCGGTGATCTCGACGCCGTCGAGATCGTTGCGGATCTCGATCGAGTCGATGCCGAGCCGCCGGCACAGCGCGACATAGCGGTCGAGCGGCAGGCGCGGCGCGCTCATCCGGTTCAGCGAAAAGTGAAAGGCGGGTTGCGTCATCGTTCGGTCCTCAGGTGTCGAATGGGGCGGGGCGAATCAGGTGAAGCTGCGTGCGCCGGTGCCGGCCGGCACATCCGCCGGTTCCGCGGCGAGCGCGTGCCACGTGGCGCGCAGCCATTGCGCGCACGCGACGTTGTTGTCGAAGATCGAATAGCGGGCGCCGCCGCCGTAGTCCGGAAACGGGATGAACTCGCAGCTGATCTGCTCGAGCGGTGTCGGCCGCGTATGCACCTGCCACTCCAGCAGGCGCCGCAGCGCCGTCTTCCACGTGTCGAGCGGTGCGGCGCGCCATTCGCCGTGATACGCGCCCGGCGCCGGTTCGACGAACGGGTACTGGATCCCGCGGCCGGGCCGTCCATCCGCGCGGCGCATCCAGCGGTTCTCCGGATTGTTCGGAATCACGCTGCGCGCATGCGCGTGGCGGACCCAGCCGCGTGCGATCCAGTCGGCGTAGACGGCCGACGGCGAGTCCGGGGCGAGCAGCTGTCGCACGCGCTCGACCGGCTCGCGCAGGCCCGATGCATCGAGTTCGGGGCGATTGCCGAGCTTGAACAGCAGGTGCGAATGGTCGAGCGTGATCCGGAACGGCACGCCTGTTTGCTCGACGCATTGCGCGACGCGTGCGATCCGCGGGAAATCCTCGCTCCACATGTCGACGTGCACTTCGAGGCTCGGCAGGCAGCCAACCGGCTCGCCGCGTTCGTATGCGCGCAGGTAGAAGTCGGCGACTTCGCGGTCCGACAGCGGATGGCCGTCCGCATGGTGCGCGTACAACTGGCAATTGAGTACCGTGCTGCCGAACCGCGCGCCGGCATCGACGATCTCGGCGACGTGCGCTTCGTCGCGGCCGGCGCACCAGATGCCGCCGATCACGCGGATCGGCAGCGCATGCCGGTCGACGAGCGCGAAGTACGGCGACAGGTCCTCGCCGTGCACCGGGTTCTTCTCGACGTAGTCGAACACGCCGGCGTTCGCGATCATCTGGAACCGCTCGGCAGGCGTGGGCAGCGGCAGGCCGTCGTGTTCGAGCACGCCGTCGAGGTTCACGCCGATGAGTATCGCTTCAGCCATTGTCTCCGTCCGTTCCGGTTCTGGATGGCTGCCAAATGTACGGACGTGCCGAGCGGGCTGCATGACAAACGTTGACGAAAAATCGCCCATGCGGCGGTCGATTTTTTTGCGGCGCGCGTCCGCGCGATGCGCGGCGGGCGTCAGGCCGGCAGGTACGCGCTGGTGCGCACGTTGGCCGAGCAGAACACGCGGAATTCGACCGGGTCGCCCGGCGGCGGCTGTTCGACGATCCCGCACGCGTGCAGCACGTGCTGCAGCGCGGAAATCGCCTGGCCGTCAGGATCCTGGTCGATCGCGATGTCCATCGAACCGGCCTCGATGTAGGTGCGGTGCAGGTCGATCATCTCGTGGCCGATCCAGACGACGCGCCCGGCCGCACCCGCCTTGCGCAGCGCGGCCTCGATGCCGGCCGAGCCCGCGCCGCTGTTGTAGATCCCGACGATGTCGTCGTGCGCGTGCAGCGCGTTCGTCACCGCGCGGTAGCAGCGGTCGTCCTGGTCGAGCGTTTCGATCGGCGCGTCGTCGCAGCGGAGGTCGGGAAAGGCTTCCCGCAACTGGTCGATGCAGCCGGCCATCCGGTCGGCGTGCGCGCGGTAGCCCATCCGTCCGGCGAGCAGCAGCACGCGGCCGGGGCGCGCGGCGAGGCGGCCGATGTAGTAGCCGGCCGTGCGTCCGGCGCGGTAGTTGTCGATGCCCGCGTAGTGCACGCGGCCGACGCCGCCGATGTCGGTGACCATCGTGACGACGGTCTCGCCGCGCGCGATCGCGCCGGCCAGGGCGTCGCGCACGCGCGGCGTGTCGCGCGCGGTGACGATCAGCGCCGCGCGCCGGTACGCGGGCCGTTCGATCAGCGCGGCCGCGCGCTCGTCGTCCGCGGCGGGCAGGATGGTCCGGTGCACGACCACGCGCCGGTCGAGCATCTGCAGCGAGCGTTGCACCGCCTGCTGCAGCCGCCGGAAGAACGGGGCATCGGTGTCGGGCAGCAGCACGTCGACGTGAAGCAGCCCGTGCCGCGTGTCGGGCAACTGGCGCGGCACGCCGAGCTGGCGCGCGGCCGCGACCACGCGCTCGCGTGCCTGCGCGGACACGCTGCCGCGCTCGTTCAGCACGCGGTCGACGGTGGTCGTGCTGACCCCGGCGAGCGCCGCGATCTCGTCGAAGCGCGCGGTGCGCTTGCGCCAGCGCGGACCGGTCGGGTCGGCCATGGTCGTCTCCGTGTTCGTCTGTCGTCGCCAGCGGGGTGTGGCGCTGTCCGGAACGCTAAAGCGATGGCGAAATTTCGTCAACGTTTCGATTGAGCGGGGCATGGCCGTCGCCTAATTTTGAATGCATGCGAAGCGCGCGCCGCGCTTCCCGCAAACGAACAATCAGGAGACACGCGTGGCCCACACGAACGATCAGGCGCACGACCGCAACGCGGCGGCACGCCGTCAGGATTACCGAATGATCGGCGGTGCCGGCGAGCGTGCGCGTGCCGCGGGCCTCGTCAATGCCGCGTGGTACCGGTGCCCGGTGCCGCGGCCGCTGATGAAGCAGCTGATGCAGCGCGACGATGCGCGCGCGATCCGCGACACGCTGATCTGGTACGCGGCGATCGTCGCGAGCGGCGTGCTCGCGTGGCTCGCCTGGCGTGCGCACTCCGGGTGGGCGATCCTCGCGTTCTTCGTGTACGGCACGCTCTACTGCAGCCCGGCCGATTCGCGCTGGCACGAGTGCGGACACGGCACCGCGTTCCGCACGCGCTGGATGAACGACGTGCTGTACCAGGTCGCGTCGTTCCAGGTGTTCCGCCGCGCGACGGTCTGGCGCTGGAGCCACGCGCGCCATCACACCGACACGCTGGTCGTCGGGCGCGATCCGGAAATCGCCGCGCCGAAGCCGACCGACTGGCTCGGGCTTGCGCTGAACGTGGTCGCGCTCAAGCACGTGGCGAGCGAGCTGCGCAAGATGATCGTGCTCGCGCTCGCCGGCCGGCTCGACGCCGAGGAGCGCACCTACGTGCCCGAATCGGAGTGGCGAAAGGCCGTGCGCGAGGCGCGGATTCATCTGACCGTTTATGCGTGCGTGATCGGTGCGGCGTTGTATTGGCACACGATCCTGCCGCTGCTCTACATCGGCTTGCCGAGCCTCTACGGCGCGTGGCTGTACCTGTACTTCGGCCTCACGCAGCACGCGGGCCTGCCGGAGAACGTGCTCGATCACCGGCGCAACTGCCGGACCGTGAGGATGAATCCGGTATTCCGCTTCCTGTACTGGAACATGAACTATCACGTCGAACACCACATGTTCCCGATGGTGCCGTTCCACGCGCTGCCGAAACTGCATGAAGCCGTGAAGGCTGACATGCCGCCGCCTTACCGCAGCACGCTGGCCGCGTATGCGGAGATCGTGCCGGCGCTCGTCCGGCAGACGCGCGACCCGTCGCATTACGTCGTGCGGCCGGTGCCCGACGCGGCGCGCGCATGACCGCGCATCGAACATTCCAACGAAGGAGACACGCAACATGACGCAATGGATCGACACCGGCGCCCTCGACGACATCGACGACGAAGACGTCGCGCGCTTCGACCACGACGGCCGCACATACGCGATCTACCGGATCGACGGGAACGTGTATGCGAGCGACGGGCTGTGCACGCACGAGCACGTGCATCTCGCGGACGGGCTCGTGATCGATCACGTGATCGAATGCCCGAAGCACAACGGACGCTTCGACGTGCGCGACGGCCGGGCACTGTCGGCGCCCGCCTGCGAGAAGCTGCGCACCTACCGCGCGAAGATCGAGAACGGCCGCATCCTGATCGAGGTGTGACGCGATGGCGAACGACCGGGTGATGGCGATCGTCGGCGCGGGCCATGCGGGCGGCCGGGCGGCGCAGGTGTTGCGCGAGGGCGGCTGGCGCGGGCGCATCGTGCTGATCGGCGCGGAGGCGCACTTGCCGTACGAGCGGCCGCCGCTGTCGAAGGGCGTGCTGACCGGCGAGCGCAGCGCCGCGCAATGCGGGCTGCGCGATCCGGATGCGTGGCGCGCGGACGGCATCGAGCCGATCGTCGCGACGGTCGAGCGGATCGATCCGGTGGCGCGCGAGGTGCATGTGTCGGATGGCCGCGGCTTCGCTTGCGAAGCGCTGCTGCTCGCGACCGGCGGCCGTGCGCGCCGCCTCGCGATTCCGGGTGCGGAGCTCGCCGGCGTATTCGCGTTGCGCACGCTCGACGACGCGGCGGCGCTCGGTGCGCGGCTTGTGCCCGACGCGCGCGTCGTGCTGATCGGCGGCGGCTTCATTGGTCTCGAGGTCGCGGCGTCGGCGCGGTTGCGCGGCTGTCGCGTGACCGTGCTCGACGCGGCACCGCGCCTGCTCGGGCGTGCGGTGCCGGAGCCGATCGCGGCACGCGTGCATGCGCTGCATGCGGCGCGGGGCGTCGCGATCGGCCTGAACCGACGGCCCGTCGCGATCGAGCGCACGCAGGGCGGCGCACTGGCCGTCGTGCTCGACGACGGCGACACGCTGCTCGCCGATACGGTGGTGGCCGGCATCGGGATCGAACCGGCCGACGAACTGGCGCGCGACGCGGGGCTCGTCACCGAGCGCGGGATCGTCGTGAACGCGCGGCTCGAGACCTCGGCACGCGGCATCTACGCGGCCGGCGATGTCGCGGTGTTCCCGAGCGGGGCGTCAGGGCGGCTCGTGCGTCAGGAAACCTGGCACGGCGCGGAAACGCAGGCGCGCGTCGCCGCACGCAACATGCTCGGCGCCGACGAACCGTATCGCGAGATGCCGTGGTTCTGGTCCGATCAATACGACGCGCAGCTGCAGGTGGCCGGCGAACCGGCGCTCGGCGTGCGCACGGTCGCGCGCGTGCTCGGCGACGATGCGGAAATCCATTTCCACTTCGATGCCGGCGCACGGCTCGTCGCGGCGAGCGGCTTCGGTCGTGCGTCGGGGTTCGTGAAGGAGATGCGCGTTGCGCGCATGCTGGTCGAGCGCGGGATCGGCGCGACGCCGGAAGCGGTCGCGGATGCGGGGGTGAAGCTGAAGTCGCTGGTGTCGGCCGCGGGCGAACGCTAGCGGCGGTGGGCGAAGGAGAAGGGGAGGCGCGCGGCAGCGACTGCCGCGCGCTCGGGTTCGGGTTCGGGCCCGGACTCGGGCTCGGGCTCGGACTCGGGCTCGGACTCGGACTCGGACTCGGGCCCGGACTCGGGCTCGAACCCGAGCCCGAATGAACAAGCCCGCGCTCAGGCCATCGCGTGCAGGCGCAGATACAGGCCGGCCGCCGCGGCGCCGCCGAGCAGCGGGCCGATCACCGGCACCCACGCATAGCGCCAGTCGCTGTCGCGCTTGCCGGGGATCGGCAGCAGCGCATGCATCAGGCGCGGCGACAGGTCGCGCGCCGGGCTCATCGCATAACCGGTCGGCCCGCCGAGCGAGATGCCGATGCCGAGCACGAGCAGGCCGACCGGCAGCGCGTCGAGCGCGCCGAGGCCGACCTGCGGCGACGCGAGATAGAGCACGCCGAGGATCAGCACGAATGTGCAGATCGCTTCGGTCAGCACATTGTGCGTGGTGCTGCGGATCGCGGGCGCCGTGCAGAACACCGCGAGCTTCAGGTCCGCATCGACTTCCTTCGCGAAGTGCTGGCGATACGCGAGCCACACGAGCAAGGCGCCCGCCATCCCGCCGAGCATCTGCGCGAGGATGTAGCCGCCGACCTTCGACCACGCGAACTTGCCCGCGAGCGCGAGGCTGATCGTGACGATCGGGTTCAGGTGCGCGCCGCTGAACGATGCGGTCACGTAGACGGCGACGAACACGGCCATCGCCCAGCCCATCACGATCACGATCAGGTCCGCGCCCTTGCCCTTGGTCTTCGCCAGCAGCACGTTGGCGACCGCGCCGTTGCCGAGCAGCACGAGAATGGCGGTGCCGATGAATTCTGCAATATAAGGTGACATGTTTGTCTCTCGTAGGTCGCGGCGGACTCGCGCGTTGCGCGGTCCGCCGGTGTTGTTGTATTTCGTTCGGAGTTCTTGTGATTGCTGCCGCGGTGCTTACTGCGCGTCGTCGGCCCACGCCTTCGCGGCGCGCACCGCGCGTTGCCAGCCGGCCATGCAGCGCTCGACCTGCTCCTTCGGCATCGACGGCGAGAAGCGGCAGTCGAGCTGCCACTGGCTGCGCACTTCGTCGAGGTTCTTCCAGTAGCCGATCGCGAGGCCCGCGAGGTAGGCTGCGCCGAGCGCGGTCGTCTCGGTGATCTGCGGACGCACCGCGTCGACGCCGAGCAGGTCGGCCTGGAACTGCATCAGCAGGTCGTTCGCGCTCGCGCCGCCGTCGACGCGCAGCTCGCCGATGCTGATGCCCGAGTCGGCTTCCATCGCGGCCAGCACGTCGAGCGACTGGTACGCGATCGCGTCGAGCGCCGCGCGCGCGAGGTGCGCGGAGGTCGTGCCGCGCGTGACGCCGAACACCGAACCGCGCGCCCGTGCGTTCCAGTGCGGCGCGCCGAGGCCCGCGAACGCCGGCACGAGATAGACGCCGTCGGTATGCGGCACGCTCGCGGCGAGCGCCTCGATCTCGGCGGCCGTCTTGATGATGCCGACACCGTCGCGCAGCCACTGCACGACCGCGCCCGCGATGAAGATGCTGCCTTCGAGCGCGTACTGAACGTCGTCGCCGATCTGCCACGCGATCGTCGTGACGAGGTTGTTCTTCGACTCGATCGGCTTGTCGCCGGTATTCATCATCAGGAAGCAGCCGGTGCCGTAGGTGTTCTTCACCATGCCCGACGTCGTGCACATCTGGCCGAACAGCGCCGCGTGCTGGTCGCCGGCGATCCCCGCGAGCGGGATCTTCGACGCGAACACCGTGGTTTTCGTATGGCCGTAGATTTCCGACGACGCCTTCACTTCCGGCAGCATGCTGCGTGGGATGTCGAGCAGTTCGAGCAGCTCGCTGTCCCACTCGCGCGTGTGGATGTTGAACAGCATCGTGCGCGACGCGTTCGTCACGTCGGTCACGTGCAGCTCGTGCTTCGTGAAGTTCCACACGAGCCAGCTGTCGACGGTGCCGAACGCGAGCTTGCCCTGGAGCGCCTTGTCGCGCGCGCCCGGCACGTTGTCGAGGATCCAGCGGATCTTGGTCGCGGAGAAGTACGAGTCGATCGGCAGGCCGGTCTTCGCGCGCACCTTCGCCTCGAGGCCCTGTGCTTTCAGCGAATCGCAGAAGTCGGCGGTGCGGCGATCCTGCCATACGATCGCGTTGTAGACGGGCTGGCCCGTCTCGCGATCCCAGACGATCGTCGTCTCGCGCTGGTTGGTGATGCCGATCGCGGCGATCGACGTGCCGTTCAGGCCGGTGCGCGTGACCGCCTCGGCGGCGACACCCGCCTGCGTCGACCAGATTTCCTGCGGGTCGTGCTCGACCCAGCCGGGTTGCGGGTAGATCTGTTCGAATTCCTTCTGGGCGATCGAAACGATGTTGCCCTGGCGATCGAACAGCATTGCGCGGGAGCTCGTCGTGCCCTGGTCAAGCGCGAGGATGTACTGGTCCTGCATGTCTCTCATCTCCATCCGTGGATTGGCGTAGTTGTGATGCGCGCCGCATGTTACGCGGCGCGTCGGTGAATCAACGTCGGTCAGGCAACTGCAACTGCAAACGGATCATGCGTGCGGCGCGTGCGCGGCGGCGAACCACGCATCGACCGCGGCCGTCACCGCGTCGAGCGTGCCGGGCGCCACGTGCAGGCCGAGCTTCGAGCGGCGCCACAGCACGTCCTGCGCGCAGGTCGCCCATTCGACGTCGCGCAGGTAGCGCAGTTCGGCGTCGTGGATGCCCGGTGCGATCTCGGCGCCGAGGTCGGCGAGCGACGTCGCGCCGTCGACCACGCATTCCGCGCGCGTGCCGTACGCGCGCGCATAGCGGCGGGCAAGCGCGGCGGGCAGCCACGGATGGCGTTTCGCGAATGCGTCGGCGAACACGTCGAACTTCGCGTTCGCGATGTCGCCGCCCGGCAGCGGCGCGCCGGCCGTCCAGGTCTTCGCGTCGCGGCCGAGCGCGCGGCACAGCAGGTCGGCGGCTTCCTCCGCGAGCTTGCGGAACGTCGTGATCTTGCCGCCGAACACCGACAGCAGCGGCGCGCCGGCGCCGTCGTCCATCTCGAGGCGATAGTCGCGCGTGACAGCCGACGCGTTCGCCGCGTTTTCGTCTTCCAGCAGCGGGCGCACGCCCGAATAGGTCCAGTGCACGTCGGCCGGCGAGATCTTGCGCTTGAAGTAGCGGTTGATCGAATCGCACAGATACTGCGTCTCGTCGCGATCGATCGCGACCTTCGCCGGATCGTTCGTGTATTCGACGTCGGTCGTGCCGATCAGCGTGAAGTCGTGCTCGTACGGAATCGCGAAGATGATCCGCTTGTCCGGGTTCTGGAAGATGTAGGCGTGGTCGTGATCGAACAGGCGCCGCGTGATGATGTGGCTGCCCTTCACGAGCCGCACGCTGTGCTGCGCGCCGCGACCGAGCGCGCCGTGCAGCACTTCGCCGACCCACGGGCCGGCCGCGTTCGCGACCGCGCGCGCACGCACGACGCGGATCGAGCCGTCCGCGTGCCGCAGCCGCGCTTCCCATTCGTCGCCGCGGCGTTCCGCCGACACGAGTTTCGTGCGCGTGAGGATCTCGGCGCCGCGCTCCTTCGCATCGAGCGCGTTCAGCACGACGAGGCGCGCGTCGTCGACCCAGCCGTCCGAATACACGAAGCCGCGCTTGATCGAGTCGATCAGCGGCGCGCCGGCCGCATGGCGGCGCATGTCGATGCCGCGCGAGCCGGGCAGCAGTTCGCGCTTCGCGAGGTGATCGTAGAGGAACAGGCCGATGCGGATCAGCCAGGCCGGCCGCAGGTTCGGCATGTGCGGCATCACGAAGCGCAGCGGCCACATGATGTGCGGCGCCGCGCGCAGCAGCGTCTCACGCTCCTGCAGCGCTTTGCGGACGAGTCCGAATTCGTTGTACTCGAGGTAGCGCAGGCCGCCGTGAATCAGCTTCGTGCTGGACGACGACGTGTGCGACGCGAGGTCGTCCTGCTCGCAGAGCATGACCGACAGGCCGCGGCCGGCCGCATCGCGCGCGATGCCGGCGCCGTTGATGCCGCCGCCGACGACGAGCAGATCGTAGCGATTCGGTTGGGTCACCTGCTGTCCTTATCGTCTGATGGAAATGGGCGAACATGAAATGTTCGAATTCGAAATTTAACGAACGAAATCGAAAAAGTAAAGTTCGAAAAAGCGGGGCCAGTAGCGCGTGGCGCGATCCCGGACGATACTGGCGCAATCGACCGCTTCGCGAGGTGAATCATGCGTATTGGGATGTGGGCCGGCGCGTGCGCCGTCGTCCTGGCAGGGTGCAGCGCCGGCACGCCGCCGCTTGCCGGCAACTGGCGGGCGCCGTCGTTCGTCGATCTGCAGACGTCGTGCGGCGGCACCGCGCGCGAGTGGGGCGCGGACGCGCAGCCGGTCTATTCGACGCTGTACGACGCGTATGTGGCGAAACGGTATCGCGGGCTGACGCAGGCGAACTATTGCGCGTTCGTAAACGAACTTTCGGCGCACTATGCGGCGCCCGACGCGGCGGGGCGCGCCGGATGGGTCGCGTATTTCAACGGCGCACGCGCGCAGGCCGTCAGCTGGCGGGCTGCGGTCGATCCGACGCTGCGCGGCGGCTGACACCGGAACGCTGCGGGAGGCGGGAAAGCGAGAAAAGCGCGGGAAAAGCGGCGCGGCCGGAAATCCGGCCGGCGCGCTCAAGTCAGGAACAGCGGGACTTCAGGAATAGCGGCATTTGATGGATCGCAACGCGGCGTCGCCGGTTTCGGTCACGCAGTATTTGCGTCCCGATCCCAGCCCTTCCAGCCGCACGAGCTGCTGTTCGAGCAGCGCGTCGAGTTCATCGCGATCCATGTCCCCGTGATCGGGGGCATCCTTCACTAGCAGTAGCGTGGCGAATTCATGCGGACTCAGCATCGTTCTCTCCATGGCAATCGGTTTGCCCGCGCAGCCGGCGCAAACGCCGCTGCGCGATACCCGGCGGGGTATGGCTTGGGGGGAAAGCTGTATTCGCCGGCCTTCGGATTCGCACACGCCTTGGCACGGGCGGATCGCGCGAACGGGCCGGGGAACTGGAGTCTAGTCGAGCGCGCGGGCAACGACAAATCGTGCCCCGTTAATTTTCAGTTTGACAGGCACGCAAACCGCTAGCGGTTCAGCGGGCGCGCCAACTTCTTGATTTCACTTGAAGTTTCAGGTGCGGTGCAGCATCGCGCGGGTCATTCCGCGCGGTCATTCCGCGACGTACACCTGGGTGCCCGCGTTCGCCACTGCGTCGGCCATCTCCGGCGGCAGCGGCTTGTCGGTGAAGAGTGCATGAACCTGGCTCAGGTGGCCCTGGCGCACCAGCGCCGGACGGCCGACCTTCGAATGATCGGCGACGAGGTAGACCGTGCGCGCATGCTGCATGATCGCCTCGGCCACGCGCACCTCGCGCGTGTCGAAGTCGCGCAGCGTGCCGTCGGCCTCGATCGCCGACGTGCCGATGATCGCGTAGTCGACCTTGAACTGGCGGATGAAGTCGATCGCGAGTTCGCCGACGATGCCCTTGTCCCACGGCCGCACGATGCCGCCCGTGATCAGCACCTCGCAGTCGGGATAGCCGCTCATCATCGACGCGACGTTCAGGTTGTTCGTGATCACGTGCAGCCCGTGATGACGATTCAGTGCGCGCGCAACTTCCTCGGTCGTGGTGCCGAGATTGATGAACAGCGACGCCTGGTCGGGGATGTGCGACGCGGCGAGCGCCGCGATGCGCCGCTTCTCGTCATGGAACATCCGCTGGCGCGCGGTGTACGACACGTTCTCCGAGCTGGTCGGCAGGCTCGCGCCGCCGTGGTAGCGGCGCAGCAGGTTCAGGTCGGCGAGCCAGTTCACGTCGCGGCGGATCGTCTGCGGCGTGACCGCGAAGTGCGCGGCGAGATCGTCGACGGTCACGAAGCCGTCGCGCTGCACCCATTCGAGCAGTTCCTGCTGGCGCGCGTTGAGGGTGAGGCGGGGATCTCGGGTCATGGCTCGGCGGTCGGATCGTGAGGCGGAGCCGGTATTGTAAGGGCGGGAAGGGCGTTCGGCCGGCCTGCGGCGTATCACCGACCGGAATTCATGCGGAAAGTATATGGATTCATGTGACAAATGAATTTGTGCGATCGCGCGGATCGCGCTGCAATGGCGGACTGTCCGCGCACGCCGGTCGTGCGTCCGGCGCGTTCATTCAGCTTTCGACGAGGTGGAACCGATGACTGGCTTCAACTGGCACAACCCGTATCCGACGACCCGCATCCCGGTGTTCGCACGCAACGTCGTGTCGACGTCGCACCCGCTCGCCGCGCAGGCCGGGCTGCGGATGCTGTGGAAGGGCGGCAATGCCGTCGATGCGGCGCTGGCCGCCGCGGCCGCGATCACGGTGGTCGAGCCCGTGTCGTGCGGGCTCGGCGGCGATGCGTTCGCGCTCGTGTGGGACGGCGGCCGGCTGTCCGGGCTGAATGCGTCGGGCGTCGCGCCGGCCGCATGGAGTCCCGACTATTTCCGCAAGCGCCACGGCGAGGACGCGCACGGCATCGCGAACAAGCCGGCGCGCGGCTGGGACACCGTCACGGTGCCGGGCGTGATCGCGGGCTGGGAAGCGCTGCATGCGAAGTTCGGCTCGCTGCCGTTCGCGGACCTGCTCGAGCCGGCGATCGAGATCGCCGAGCGCGGCTATGCGGTGTCGCCGATCGTCGCGCACAAATGGGCGGCCGCGGTGCCCGAGCTGCAGGGACTGCCGGGTTTCGCCGACACCTTCATGCCGCGCGGGCGCGCGCCGCACGTCGGCGAGCGCATCTGCCTGCCGGGCCACGCGCAGACGCTGCGCACGCTCGCGAAGGACGGCCCGCGCGCGTTCTACGAAGGCGCGCTCGCCGCGCAGCTCGCGGCGTTCGCGCGCGAAGGCGGCGGCGCGCTGACCGAAGCCGACCTGCGCGCGTACCGGCCGGAATGGGTCGAGCCAATCGGCAAGCGCTTCGGCCGTCATACGATTCACGAGATCCCGCCGAACGGGCAGGGCATCGCCGCGCTGATCGCGCTCGGGATCGCCGAGCGGGCGGGCCTGAGCGAATGGCCGGTCGATTCGGTCGACTCGCAGCACCTGCAGATCGAGGCGATGAAGCTCGCGTTCGCGGACGTCTATCGCTACGTCGCCGATCCGCGCGCGATGGACCTGACGCCCGCGCAGATGCTCGACGATGCGTATCTCGCGGAACGCGCGAAGCTGATCGATCGCGCGCGCGCGACGCACTTCGCTGCCGGCCGCCCGCATTCGGGCGGCACGATCTACCTGTCCGCGGCGGACGAACGCGGGATGATGGTGAGCTTCATTCAGTCGAACTACATGGGTTTCGGTTCGGGGCTCGTCGTGCCCGGTACCGGCATTGCCCTGCAGAACCGCGGGCACGGCTTCTCGATGGATCCGGCGTCGCCGAACGTCGTCGCGGGCGGCAAGCGGCCGTTCCATACGATCATCCCCGCGTTCGTCACCGAGGAAGTCGACGGCCGCAGCGAGGCCGTGATGAGCTTCGGCGTGATGGGCGGCGACATGCAGCCGCAGGGCCACCTGCAGACCGTCGTGCGCATGCTTGGCTACGGGCAGCAGCCGCAGGCCGCCTGCGACGCGCCGCGCTGGAAGGTCAATCGCGACTTCACGCTCGACGTCGAATCGACGATGAAGCGCGAGACGGTCGACGGGCTCGCCGCGCGCGGCCATACGATCAAGTCGATCGACGATCCTTACATGGATTTCGGTTCGGGGCAGTTCGTATGGCGTCTCGATCGCGACGATCCCGACCGCGGCTACGTGGCCGCGAGCGACAGCCGTCGCGACGGTCTTGCGGCCGGTTTCTGACGGAACGCTTCCAGTGTTGTGCCCGACGGGCGGCCGGACGGCCGCCCGTTTTGCCTGGATGCCGCGCGTGCCGTCGCACGCGCGCCACCGGTTCGAACAACTCATCTAACGAACCGCACCATGCGCGGCGGAACTGCGCGCGGCGGGCATGGTCAGTGCTTTGAAGCACGAACATAAAAGTCCGGCTAAGATGCCAGCATGGTTCGGCCGGACCAATCCACTAATAAATGCAAGCAAAACGTCGCCTGCGGGCACGCCGGGCCTGTGCGAAGAGAGGGGCCGGCCGGCCGCGCGACGACTGGGAGCGCACCACCATGCCTACTGAAACGACGCATGTCATGCCGTGGCGTATCGAGGACATCGACCTGAACCGGATCGATCGTCAGCGCGCGGCCGCGAACGAGGATCTGCTGCTGTTGCTGTGCGCGTCGTCGTTCATCGAAAGCGGCTCGGATCTCTATACGAGCAACCTGAGCGAGTTCTTCAACGACGATCCGGAAGTGTCCGCGTGGCTCAACAACGCGTGGGAGCACGAGGAACTGCAGCACGGGCGCGCGCTGAAGGCGTATATCGCGCACGTATGGCCGGAGTTCGACTGGGACACCGCGTTCGCGAATTTCTTCGCCGAGTATTCGAAGACCTGCTCGGTCGACGCGTTCGAGAAGACCCGCGCGCTCGAGATGGTCGCACGCTGCGTCGTCGAGACGGGCACGGCCACGCTCTATCGCGCGATCAACGAATGCTCGGACGAGCCGGTGCTGAAGGAAATCACCGACAACATCCGCTCGGACGAAGTGCGTCACTACAAGCACTTCTTCAAGTTCTTCAAGAAGTACAACAAGCTCGAAGGCAACGGCCGTCTCGCGGTGCTCGGCGCGCTGATGCGCCGCGTGATGGAAATCAAGAACGAGGATTCCGAGATCGCGCTGCGCCACGTGTTCGCCGTCCGCTACCCGGATCGTGTCGGCGACAGTCAATACAACCGCGAGCGTGCCGCGCGCATCAGCTCGCTCGTGCGGCGCAACCTGTCGGCCGACATGTGCGTGAAGATGCTGCTCAAGCCGCTCGACCTGCCCGCGAAGATCCAGCCGAGCGTCCACTATCCGCTGACGAAGATCACGCGGCACGTGTTCATGCGCTGATCGTCACCGCGCGGTCCGGCGCGCGTATGCTGCGCGATCATCATCTGCTTTTCACCGGGGCCGCCATCATGACCGATTCCCATCGCCACGCGCTCGAACAATGGACGTTCGACGCGTGGCCGCCGGCCGTCGTTGCGCTGTTCGACGGCACCGCGCTCGAACGCCATGCCGACTTCGCCGCATCGCTGATCGTCGCGACCGACGACGGCCAGCTGCGCACGACGCTGCTCAGTGTCGGCGAGCTCCACGCGCGCGACGCACATACGCTGCTGCTCGCGCTCTGGCCGCAATCGCGCGCGGCGCGCGCGCTGACGCAACGGCGCGCGGCCGCGTTGACGCTCGTCGCGGACGGCGCATTCTTTCAGGCACAACTGAGGATCGAGCCGCTCGAAGGGGACTTCGGGGGCCTTGCCGGATTCGCTGCGACGATCGCGCACGGCGATGCGCAGCGGGTCGGCTATGCGCGTCTCGCGACCGGCGTCACGTTCGCGCTGGAAGGGGAGGCGCGCGCCGAGGTGCTCGCGCGCTGGCAGCGCCAGGTCGAGCACCTGCGGCGCGCGGCCGCGCGGCTTCAGTGACCGCGCTGGCCGCTGCGCGACGAACGGTTGCGGTTCGCGTGCGCGGCGTTGCCGTTCGCGGGGCGCGCGCCGTTGCCGCCTGACGGGCGGCCGCCACCGCTGGCGTTGCCGCTCGCGCCGCCGGCCGCGCGCGGCTTGGCCGCCTTCGCGGCCTTCGGCTGCGCATTGCCGTCGCGCTTCGCGGCCGGCTGGCCCGAGCCGCCGGCACGCGGCTGGCGATTGCCGCCGCCGCCACCGTTACCGCCACGCGGCTGCTGGCCGCGGCGTTGCTGGATCGGCTCAGGCTTCGCGGTCGGATCGGGTTCGAAGCCCGCGATCACTTCCTGCGGAATCTCGCGCTTGATCAGCCGCTCGATGTCGCGCAGCAGCTGCTTCTCGTCGACGCACACGAGCGACACGGCTTCGCCGGTCGCGCCGGCACGGCCCGTGCGGCCGATCCGGTGCACGTAATCTTCCGGCACGTTCGGCAGGTCGAAGTTGACGACGTGCGGCAACTGGTCGATGTCGATCCCGCGCGCGGCGATGTCGGTCGCGACCAGCACCTGCAGCGTGCTGTTCTTGAATTCCGCGAGCGCGCGCGTGCGGGCCGACTGGCTCTTGTTGCCGTGGATCGCCATCGCGCTGATGCCGTCCTTCGTCAGCTGCTCGGCGAGCCGGTTCGCGCCGTGCTTGGTGCGCGTGAACACGAGCACCTGGAACCAGTTGTGCTCGCGGATCAGGTGCGTGAGCAGCTCGCGCTTGCGATCGCGGTCGACCGGGTGGATCTTCTGCGCGACGCTTTCCGCGGTGGTGTTGCGGCGCGCGACTTCGATCAGCGCCGGCGAATCGAGCAGGTTGTCGGCGAGCGACTTGATCTCGTCGGAGAAGGTCGCCGAGAACAGCAGGTTCTGGCGCTGCGGCGGCAGCTTCGCGAGCACGCGCTTGATGTCGTGGATGAAGCCCATGTCGAGCATCCGGTCGGCTTCGTCGAGCACGAGGATGTCGAGATCCGACAGGTCGATCGTCTTCTGCTGCATGTGATCGAGCAGGCGCCCCGGCGTCGCGACGACGATGTCGACGCCGCGCTTGAGCGCATCGATCTGCGGATTGATGCTGACGCCGCCGAACATCACGGTCGAGCGCAGCTTCAGGTACTTGCTGTACGCGCGCACGCTTTCCTCGACCTGGGCGGCGAGTTCGCGCGTCGGCGTGAGGATCAGCGCACGCACCGCGCGCTTCGCGCCGCGATGCTCGGCGTAGAACGTGTGCAGGCGCTGCAGGATCGGCAGCGTGAAGCCGGCGGTCTTGCCGGTGCCGGTCTGCGCGCCGGCGAGCAGGTCGCCGCCGCCGAGGACGGCAGGGATCGCCTGCTGCTGGATGGGTGTCGGCGACGTGTAGCCGAGCTCGTTGACCGCCTTGACGAGCGGTTCGGCCAGGCCGAGAGATTCGAAAGACATAGATACCACTCTTGAGTTTTATGATCGGCGACGCCTCGCGCGGCCAGCGCGGGGAACGGCGTCGCAAAAAAGCAAAGGGGCGCGGCTGCGGTTTCCCGCAGCCGCGCCCCCGTTTGTGTCGCGCGCTAGTTAGTCAAGCGGCGCGGAACGCAGGTCGCTCACCTGTTGCGGCGAGATCGGCGTACCGTTGTTGCCCCACGACATCCGGATATACGTGACGACTGCCGCGACTTCCTGGTTCGACAGCGACTGTGCGAACGGCGGCATCCCGTACGGACGCGGATTCTTGAACGTGCTCGGCGGATAGCCGCCATTCAGCACCATGCGGATCGGGTTGACCGCCGATTCCATCACGATCGAATGGTTGCCCGCGAGCGGCGGATACGCCGGCGGCTTGCCCGCGCCGGTTTCGGCGTGGCAGGTCGCGCAGTTGTCCGCATAGATCTTCTTGCCCTGGTCGAACAGCGTGTTGCCGAACTGCTTCGACGGCTCGTACTGCATGTTCTTCGGCGCTTCAGCCTTCTGCGGGATCGACTTCAGGTACGTCGACATCGCGCGCGTATCTTCGTCGCTCATGTACTGCAGGCTGTTGTGCACGACGTCGGCCATCGGGCCGAACACCGCGCCCTTGTTCGACACGCCGGCCTGCAGCAGGTCCGACAGCTCCTGCACGTGCCAGTCGCCGAGGCCGAGTTCCTTGTCGTTCGTCAGCGACGGCGCATACCAGTTCTGCAGCGGGATCAGGCCGCCCGCGAAGGCTGCCGAGTTCACCGGGCCGCCCATCATGTTGATCGACGTGTGGCACATCGAGCAGTGGCCGAGGCCTTCGACGAGGTACGCGCCGCGGTTCCATTCGACCGACTTGGTCGGATCCGGCTTGTACTCGCCTTCCTTGAAGAACAGCGTGCGCCAGCCGATCAGCAGGTTGCGGTTGTTGAACGGGAACTTCAGTTCGTGCGGACGGCTCGGCACCGAGACCGGCGGGACCGAACGCAGGTACGCGTAGATCGCGTCCGAGTCGGCGCGCGTGACCTTCGTGTAGCTCGCGAACGGGAAGCCCGGGTAGAGCAGGCTGCCGTCCTTCGAACGGCCGGTGTGCATCGCGCGGTAGAAGTCGTCCGACGTCCACTTGCCGATGCCGTCCTTGTCGTCCGGCGTGATGTTCGGCGTGTACATCGTGCCGAACGGCGTCGCCATCGGCAGGCCGCCCGCGAACGACTTGCCGCCGCGCACGGTGTGGCACGCGATACAGTCGCCGACGCGCGCGAGGTATTCGCCCTTCTTGATCAGCGCGGCCTGGTCGGCCGGCGTGGCCGCGACGGCGGCAGCGCCGTGCAGCGTGTCGTTGCCCGGCCACAGGACCGGCACGAGGGCGGCGGCCGCGACGATCGCGACAGCCGAGAGTGCAAACAGGGACTTGCGTTTCATTGTGTCTGTCTCCCTTGCCTTATTGCGGTTCGCTGCCGCAGGCGAGCGGAGTCTTCATCGAACGCGCCGGGGCCGGCACGGGGTTGGCGGGCGCCGGTTGCGCGGCGAGCCACGCGGTCACGGCCGTCACGTCTTCGTCGGAAAGCTTCGCGGCGATGTCGTGCATGCAATCCGGTGCCTTCGCGTGGCGGTTGCCCGAGCGCCAGGCGCCGAGCTGTGCGCTCAGGTAATCGGCGTGCAGGCCGACGAGGCCCGGGATCGCCGGCTGCATGCCGGTCAGCCCTGCGCCGTGGCAGGCCACGCAGGCCGGCAGCTTGCGCGACGGATCGCCTTGCGTGACGAGCTGCTTGCCGCGCGCGAGCGTGGCAGCCGGCAGCGTCGGCTTGGCCGGCGTCGGGTACGGCGGACGCTCGGCCGAGAAGTGCTCGGCGATTTCCTTCAGGTAATCGTCGTTCAGGTAGGTCAGCAGATAGTTCATCGGCGGGTACTTGCGCCGGCCATCGCGGAAGTTGACGAGCTGGTTGTACAGGTACTCTGCCGGCTTGCCGGCAAGCCGCGGGAAATAGTCGTTGTCCGTGCCCTGGCCGTGAACGCCGTGACATGCGGTACAGCCGCGCACACGCTCGGCCATCGTATCGGGTGCCTTGAGCGGCGCCTGCTGGGCGTGCGCTTGCTCCGTGGGCTTGGTCTGCGCTTGGGCAGCGCTCATAAGGCCCGCGCCACCGATCAGGAGAACGGCAAGCAACGGACGGAAGAGGCGTCTTGAAGACACACGAGACTCCATGTTTATTCGTCGGGGACCTGTCCGGGCTACGATCGGCTCGGCGCATGGATGGCAGGGCAGCCGGGCTGCTGCGACGCGGCATTCTATCATCGATGGGTAATGACGGCTATTTGGCAAAAGGTCATCGGTTCCTGCCTGTTTACGACTTGCGACAATTTGACGCGCTATCTGCACGCGTCGTGTGAACCGGCGTGCGCTTTGACCATCGAAGACCGTACACTCGCGGGTCGCGCGGCGCCGCCTCCGCCGCAGATCCAGTCATTTCTCCCGTTTCCGGATTCATCGATGACGTTCCTTACCGTGCCGTTGCCGTCTTCCCGCTGTCGTTCCACTTGCCGCCGCGCCGCCGGCCGGCCGTTCCCGGGAGGGTGCGCGCGATGAGGATCGACAGCTTGTGGATCGGGCAGGTCGCGCTGGCGGCATTGATGGACGCGACGTTCGCGATGGCGGTCGGCTCGGCGCTGCTCAAGGCGTGGCTCGGCAAGGACGGCGCGCGGCCGGTCGTCGCGCCGTCGCATCCCGCATGGCTGCGCGCGCAACATTCGCTGGTCGCGGCGGCGCTCGCGCTCGTGCTCGCCGATCTCGGCTGGCTCGTGTACGAAGCCGCGGCGATGAGCGGCGCGGGGCTCGGCGGTGCGTTCGCCGCGATTCCGGTCATGCTCGCGCAGACCCACGCGGGCTTCGCGTGGAGCGTCGCGTTCGCCGGCGCCGTGGTGCTCGCGATCGTCGCGCTCGCGAAGCCGGACGGCCCGCTCGCGCACGCGGTGCTGTGGCTCGCGGTGATCGTGGTCGCGGGCGGCAAGGCGTCGCTCGGCCATGCGGCCGATACCGGCCTGCTGTCCGCGGCGGTCGGCGTGCAGACGCTGCACCTGCTCGCCACCGCGGTGTGGGGCGGCCTCGTGCTCGCGGGCGGGCTCGCGGTGCTGCCGGTGCTCGGCTCGTCGGTCGCGCGCGGCGCGCTGATCCGGATCGGCCAGCACCTGTCGCGTACGTCGGTGATCGCGGTCGTCTTCGTGCTCGGCACCGGCGTGCTCAATGCACTGCGCGGGCTCGGCGGCTCGGTCGCGCCGCTCGACGGCAGCACGTGGGGGCGCGTGCTGCTGCTCAAGCTGCTGCTCGTCGCGCTCGCGCTCGTGCTCGGCGGGTTGAACCGCTTCTCCGCGCTGCCGCGCCTGCGCCGTACCGCGTCGACCGAGGATGCGCACACGTTCCGCAACATCCTGCACCTCGAGGCGCTGACGATGATCGGCGTGTTCGTCGCGGCCGCCGTGCTGGCGTCCTGCGTGCCGGGGTTCGCGGCGCTCGGCTGACGGCCGGCTCGGCGCGGCGCCGGGCCGGGTGCCCGCGCGCCGCGTGCTGCGGATGCAGGAACGGCCGCCTGTCGGGCGGCCGTCTCGAAGCCGATGCGCGGCATGCCCGCCGCGCAACGCATCTCATCTCACCACGGCATCACCACTCGGCGACGCTGCCGTCCGCGTGGCGCCACACCGGATTGCGCCAGCGGTGGCCCGTCTTCGCCATCTCGCGCACCTTCTCCTCGTTGACGTCGATGCCGAGCCCCGGGCCCTGCGGGATCGCGACGAAGCCGTCCTCGTAGCGGAACACCTCGGGATTGCGCAGGTAGTCGAGCAGGTCGTTGCCCTGGTTGTAGTGGATGCCGAGGCTCTGTTCCTGGATGAACGCGTTGTAGCTGACCGCGTCGAGTTGCAGGCATGCGGCCAGCGCGATCGGGCCGAGCGGGCAGTGCAGCGCGAGCGCGACGTCGTAGCTTTCCGCGAGCGTCGCGATCTTGCGGCACTCGGTGATGCCGCCCGCGTGCGACGCATCGGGCTGGATGATGTCGACATAGCCGCCCGCGAGGATGTGCTTGAAGTCCCAGCGCGAGTAGAGCCGCTCGCCGAGCGCGATCGGCGTGTTGGTCTGGTTGACGATGTCGCGCAGCGCCTCGGCGTTCTCCGACAGCACCGGCTCCTCGATGAACATCAGCTTGTACGGATCGAGCTCCTTCGCGAGCACCTTCGCCATCGGCTTGTGCACGCGGCCGTGGAAGTCGACGCCGATCCCGACGTGCGGGCCGACCGCGTCGCGCACCGCCGCGACGTTCGCGATCACCTGCTCGACCTTGTCGTAGGTGTCGACGATCTGCAGCTCTTCGGAGCCGTTCATCTTCACCGCCTTGAAGCCGCGCTCGACCACTGCGCGTGCATTGTTCGCGACGTCGCTCGGCCGGTCGCCGCCGATCCACGAATACACCTTGATGCGCTCGCGCACCTGGCCGCCGAGCAGTGCATGCACGGGCACGCCGTGATGCTTGCCCTTGATGTCCCACAACGCCTGGTCGACGCCCGCGATCGCGCTCATCGTGATCGGGCCGCCGCGGTAGAAGCCGGCGCGGTACATCACCTGCCAGTGATCCTCGATCAGCAGCGGGTCGCGGCCGACCAGGTAGTCGGCGAGCTCCTGCACCGCGGCCTCGACGGTGTGCGCGCGGCCCTCGACGATCGGCTCGCCCCAGCCGACGATCCCGTCGTCGGTCTCGATCTTGAGGAACAGCCAGCGCGGCGGGACGACGAAGGTTTCGAGGCGGGTGATTTTCATGTCGCTTGTCTCCAGGGTGGACCGGCGCGCCCGCTCGGGCGCGGCGCACGGTCGCGTGCTTTCACGGTTATCCTAGCGTAGCCCGTTAAAAAATAGTATTAATAGCACTATTGCGCAGATAGTGGGCAGCCGCGGGATGCCCGTCCAACGGAGAACGATCATTCAACGCGACCTGCATGGACAGACGGCCTTCCGGCTGGCGACGGCGATCCTGCGTGGCGACTATCCGCCCGAGTCGCTGCTGCCGCGCGAGCCGGACCTGATGGCGATGTTCGGCGTGAGCCGCACGGTGCTGCGCGAGGCGCTGCGCACGCTGACGTCGAAGGGACTGGTCGAATCGCGGCCGAAGGTCGGCACGCGCGTGCGGCCGCGCCGCGCATGGAACCTGCTCGACGCCGACCTGCTCGACTGGTACGCGCGCGTCGCGCCGCCGCTCGCGTTCGCGCTGAAGCTGCAGGAAATGCGCGAGATGATCGAGCCGCATGCGGCCGCGCTGGCTGCTCGCACGCATACGCCCGAAGCGTTCGACGCGATCGATGGCGCGGCGCGCGCGATGGCCGCCGCGCGCAACGTCGACGAGTGGGTGCGTGCGGACCTGCGTTTTCACCTGAGCGTGCTGGAGGCCGGCGGCAACGAACTGCTGGTGCCGCTCGGCGCGCTGATCGATCGCACGCTCGAGGCGCAGCTGCATCTGAACGCGCGCCGGGCGCACGTCTACAACGCATCGCTCGCCGAGCACGTGGCCGTCAGCGATGCGATCCGCGTGCGTGACGAGGACGGCGCGCGCCGCGCGATGGCGTCGCTGCTCGCGGTGACGCGCGCGCGGATCGAGATGTCGTGACGGAAACGGACGGGCGGTGCGGCGCCGTCAGGCGTTCGCGCAGCCGCCCGGCTTGACGATGCGTTGCGTCGATGGCGGGTACTTCGCGAGCAGGCTCGCCGGCCGCCGCGGGCGCGCGACCAGGTCGCCGCCGCAGTTCGGGCAGCGGCCCTTCAGCACGTCGTCGGCGCAGGTCGCGCAGAACGTGCATTCGAACGTACAGATGCGCGCCTCCGCCGAATCGGGCGGCAGGTCCTTGTCGCAGCATTCGCAGCCGGGGCGCAGTTCGAGCATGACGGTTTTCCTTGGTCGGAGAGGGGCGGGACGGGCGCCGCCGGACGTTGCGTGCGGCGCATGCGAGCGCTACTGTACGCGTTTGGACCGGCCTGGCCAACGGTGTCCGCCCGGATTACCGTCGACGCGCACGGGCCGCCCCGGGAGACGACCATGCTTTATCACGGAAGCTGTCATTGCGGCGACGTGAAGTTCGAGGCGGAAGGCGACCTGCAGGGCGTGATGGCCTGCAACTGCTCGATCTGCCGGCGCAAGGGCGCGCTGATGTGGTTCGTGCCGCGCGATCACATGACACTGCTCACGCCCGACGACAAACTCGCCACCTACATGTTCAACAAGCACGTGATCCGCCATCGCTTCTGCAAGCGCTGCGGGATCCACACGTTCGGCGAGGGGACCCATCCGGACGGCACCGCGATGGCCGCGATCAACGTGCGATGCCTCGAGGATGTCGATTTCGATGCGCTGCCCGTCACGCACTACGACGGCCGCTCGCACTGAGCGGCGCGTCGTGGCATGAGCGAGCGGGCCGTCGTCAGGACGGCTCGACCTGCTCGACCTGCGGCGCCGGGGTTTCCGCCTGCGGCGCGGGGCCCGTCGTGCGCGTGCCGGCCTCGGCCGGGCGTTCGATCAGCGGCGCCAGCGCCGGCGCCATCGACTTCAGCAACTGCACGGCCATCGCGCTCGTGAAGTCGTAGCGCGCCGCGTAAGGCTCGTGCGCGGTCGCCGTCAGCACGCCGAAGAAGCGGTCGCCGAGCACGAACACGAACGTGCCGCTGCGATTGACCTTGCGCGACTCGATCAGCCGCGCGCCGCGCGCGTAGACATTGAAGCGCTGGTCGCCCGTCCCGGTCTTGCCGTAGACCTGCAGCGTCTTGCCGTCGGGCAGCGTGAAGCCGCCCGACAGGCGCCGCGCCGTGCCGTTCAGCACGACGTCGCGCAGCAGCGTGCGCGCCACGTTGACGATCTCCGGCGACAGCATCGGCTGCGGCTGCGCGGCCGCGCGCACGAAGCGCGTTTCGTACGGCGTGCCCTTCGCGAAGTCGAGGCGCGTGATCGTCTCGGTCGGCGCCTTCCGGCCGCCGGTCGCGATCAGGCCGATCAGTTTCGCGAGCGCGTCGGGCTGGTCGCCCGATGCGCCGATCGCGGCCGCGTACGACGGCGTGACTTCCTCGAACGGGTAGCCGAGCGCGCGCCACGCCTTCGTGATTTCCGCATACGCGCGCAGCTCGACCATGCGGCGGATGCGCCGGTCCTGGGTCGCGTGGTAGCGCGTCTTGTACAGCCACGAGTACGTGTAGAAGCGCGCATCGCGGCTGTCGCGCCGGACCTCGGCGAGCGACGCGTTCGGGTGGGCGCGCAGGTAGTTGAGCGTCCACAGCGCGAGCGGGTGGACGCTCGCGATATAGCCGCGATCGTTGAGGTTGAAGCGGTCGATCGCGTACTTCGCGTAGAGCGCGGCGAGATCGTCGTCCGACAGCGTCGCGGCCGGCGTGCCTTTCAGCTGCGCGCGCATCTGCGCATCGAACCACGCGAGCGATTCGTTCGGCGCGACGCTGCGCAGCACCGTCGCGATCTTCGGCGGCGACTTGCGCACGTTCTGCAGCAGCAGCGCGAGCGCATCGTCGGGCGCCTTGCCCGCATAGCGCGTGTAGTAGCGCTTCACGTAGACCTGGCTTTCGCCGTCGACGAACTGCTCGAGGTAATGCTTGCGCTGCGCCGGATCGTCGAGCCACGACGACGACGGGCCGGCCGCTTGCAGCATCTCGTAATGGACGATGTCGCGCATCAGCCGCACGAACACGAGGTTGACGGAGTGCTCGAACGCCGTATGCAGCGTCAGGATGCGGCCGTTGTCCGACTTCTCGAAGTTCGAGAACACCTGCGCGCCGCCGCCCGTGTAGAACACGTCGGGGCTCGCCGAGTACTTGCGTTCGACCGACGCGTCGAGCATCGCCTGCAGCGAGCGGTCGCGCGTGTGCGACAGGTAGTCGAGCGCCCAGTGCGACAGCCCTTCGAGCGGGTCGGGCTTCACCTTCGCGAGTTGCGCGTTCGACAGGTTGCCGTAGCGCGCATGCAGGTCGGAGACGATCTGCAGGTAGGTGATCAGCGTGCGCAGCTTCGCGGTCGAGCCGAGGTTGATGCGGGCGCCGCGGTTCACGTCGAACGGCTGGTTTACGCTGTCGGTCTGCACGCGCAGCATGTTCGCGCCGTTGCGATGCTCGTACAGCGTGAAGCTGTACGTGAGGTGCGACGGGTCGTCCCTCGGCGCGAGCATCTCGAAGCCGTACAGGCCGGCGGCCTGCGCGCCGTCGCGGGTCGACGCCTTCGCGAGCCGTTCGGCGACCGCCTGCTGCACGCCGTTGTCGAGCGTGCTGGTGGCTTCCAGGTCGAGCTGGTCGAGCTGGTACAGGTCGCTGATCCCGAGTGCCGACAGCAGCGACGCGCGCGCGGACGACACGGCCTTGCGCGACACGAACGACTGCACGTGCGCGGCGGCCGGCGGTGCGCTGCGCTCGATCTGCGCGGCAAGCGCCGCATCGCGCAGCGCGGGCGAGATCACGCCGCCGTTCGACAGGAGCCGCAGGTAGCTGTCGGTCAGCTTCTGCAGCGCCGGATAGCCGCGATTCAGGAAGTACGACGGCGCGCGCTGCGCGATCATCAGCGACAGCACTTCGCGGAACGTCTTGCCCTGCTCGTCGACGTTGTCGCCGGTCGTCGGCGCGGACAGGATGCGGTTCACGTCGTTGAAGTCGCGGCCGTACCACGCGGCGAGACCGTCGCCGATGCCGGTGATTTCACCCACGTGCGGCCGCGCGGCGAGCGGAACCGAGTTCAGGTAGCGCACGACGATCGCGCGGCGCGCGAGCATCGTCTGCGGGCCGTTCATGTAGGCGAGGACCGACGCGGACGCGATCTGCCGCAGTTTCTCCGGCGGCGTCGCGGTGCGGCCGTCCGGCGAATGGCGGAACTTCTCGATCTGCGTCGCGAGCGTGCTGCCGCCCGGGCGTGCCTGATGACGGTTGACGACGTGCAGCGCCTGGTCGGCGAGCGCGCGGCCGAAGCGGCCCCAGTCGATCGCCGGGTTGCGGTTCGGCTGGTTCGCGTCGAGCAGGTAGCGATCCTCGATGAACAGCAGCGAATCGGCGACCACGCGCGGCACCGTGTCGAAGTCGGCGTACACGCGTTGCGGGAACACGGTCGCGAACAGCGGCGAGCCGGTCGAGTCGAACAGCATCAGCCCGGCCTGGTCTTTCTCTTCATAAGGCAGGAACAGGCCGCGATCGGCGAGCGACAGCATCCGTTCCGAATCGCGCGCCTGCTTGCCGATGACGAAGCCGCGCGCGAGCAGATGCTGCTGGAACGCGGGAAGCAGCGAATAGCCGAGGCGCTGGTCGTACGGCCCGTTGACGGGGAACCGGATGTGATCGCTCGCGCCCGCCTCGACGGTGTAGCCGATGTCGCGGGTGAGCTCGGACAGATAGCGCGCCTGCAGGCGCGACGTCTCGAACTCGGTCATCACGAGCCGGGCAATGATCGCCACCGCGATCACCAGCGCGGCGAGCAAGGACCACTTGATCCACGTCCAGACCGATGCACTCCCGGTCACGCGCGGCAGGATGCGATTCAGCGGCCGATTCATGGCGGCGTCTCCCTGAAGGCGCAGGCTCCGGCCGCACCCCATTAAGGATTAGTGTAGTCCTCCGCAGCGGGCTGCCAAGGCGGTTCACTACCGAGATGCGCCGACGCAACGCACATGCCTGTGACATGCGGGAACCGGCTTGCGGTGCGGTGGCGCGTGTCCGGCCGTGAAGCAACGTTTGCGCGTTCCGCGTGCATGCGGGCGAGTCTCAAGGGCGACGGAGGGTGGCCGTGCCGATCGCGTTGATCTTTTTACGCACCGGCCTTGTGCATCGCGAAATCGCGACAAATCGGGTCCGATCGTATTGCGGACGTCATGGCGCGATGCGCGACGAGGCTACGCGTTTCCGCGATAGCCGGATGCACGGGCCGGAGGTACGATCGCCGGATATGCGGCGCATGTCCGTTTTCGCCCGGGGGTTCCATGTCGATTCATCCCGTCGCGCTCGTTTGCACGGCGATCCTTGGGTTGATGCTGTTCGGGCTCGGCCTGGTCGTGTCCGTCACGCGCTTCCGGCGCACCACCAATTCCGGGTGTGCGTCCGATCCGAGCGACGGATTGCACAAGATCGTGCGCGCGCATGGCAACACGGCCGAATACGCACCGTTTCTCGCGGTGCTGTTTCTCTATTTCGGCGCACACGACCCATCGCGCGCGATCGTCTCGTTGATCGTCGCGGCAACCGCGTGCCGCTGCCTGCTCGTGATCGGATTGCTCGCGTGGCCGACCATGGCCAGGCCGAATCCCCTGCGTTTCATCGGCGCGCTCGGCACGTATCTGTGCGGCGCCGCGCTGTGCGTCGCGCTGTTCGTCTGAGCAGGTCGCTATCGCGATGGCAGCTTCGCGGGATCGTGCCGCCGCACGGCCTCGACGAAGCAGTGGGTCAGGTAGTCGCACGCCCGAATCGCGCGCCTGCTTGCTGATGACGAAGCCGCGCGCAAGTTGCTGCTGCTGGAACGCGGGAGGCATCGAATCGCCGAGGCGCGGGTCGTATGGCGTCGCCGGCGCCGGTGGAAACGGCGCGCGATTACGGCCTTTCATTCATCTTGCGAAATGATCGATCAGGTGATCGATGAAAAGCCGCGCCTTGCGGGGAAAATGGCGCCGGCTCGGGTATACGATGTTCATCTCGAGTTCCTCGAGCCGATAGTCGGCGAGCAGTTCGCGCAGCCGGCCGGCGGCGAGATCCGGTGCGGCGAGGAAGTCCGGCAGCACCGCGATGCCCATGCCCGCCAGTGCCCAGTTGCGGATCAGCCCGATGTTGTTCGACGACGCGGACTTGTTCGGGCGCACGGTCACACACGCGGAACCCGGGTCGAACGTCAGATGCTCGCCCGCGAAGTCGGCATGGAACGCGAGGCACGCGTGGGATGCCAGGTCGTGAGGATGGGCCGGCGCGCCGTGCCGTTCGATATACGACGGCGCCGCGCAGACGATCCGCTTCAGGCGCGTGAGCGGGCGTTTCACCAGCGTGTTGTTGCCGATGTGCTGCGACAGCAGCAGCCCGACGTCGAAGCCCTCCGATACGAGGTCGACATGGCGGTCCAGCATCGTGACTTCCGGCACGATGGCCGGATGCTGCGCCTTGAACGCGTCGATCGCAGGGGCGAGCACGTGCATGCCGAACATCACCGGCGCGGCGATCTTCAGCGACCCGATCGGCTCGTGGTGCATCGACGCGATCGTTTCCTCGACGCGGTCGATTTCCTCGATCACGTGACGGATCTGGGCGAGGTACAGATGACCGGCGTCGGTCAGCGACAGGCTGCGCGTCGTGCGGTTCAGCAGGCGTGCGCCGAGCCGGTCCTCGATGCCCATCACGAGGCGCGTGGCCGACGAGTTGGAGATGTTCAGTTCCGTCGCCGCGCGCGCGAAACTATGAAGTTCGGCGACCTTGATGAATAGCCGCATTGGGAGGAATTCGTCCATTTTTTTATCGAAGAACAGGAATTGGTTTATTGAATTTTATTCTTCGATGGTTGGACTTGAGCGGCTTGTTTTAACGAATAATTATTATGAAATGATGTGTTGATTGGGTGCTGAATTGGCTTCAGAATAAGCAGTTTGGCGGATTGGAATTCAGCGGATTTGTGTTCGTATTCAAGTCGATATAAACTTATTTTATCGGTCTGTATTTAGTAAATGTACGAAAATAAGTGAAAAGTTTTCGTATAAGACGATCGATATGATCAATGCAGACCGAGTCGAATCAGACGCGTCGCTATCGCCACAGCAGCTTCGCGGGATCGTGCCGCCGCACGGCCTCGACGAAGCAGTCGACTTCCATGAAATGCTTCGGCACGCACGACACGGTGTCGGTGTGCGCCGACAACGAGAACGCCGGGCTGAACGAGGTGCATGCGACGAACGGCCGCGCGGTGATATCCTCGCGAAACGCCCGCGACCGACGGGCGGATACCGACTGCCCGCACGCGGCCCGACGCCGTGCTGCGCGGCGTTTCCGAGGGAGAGCCGAACCATGAGCCGCAAATTCATTCTGAAGGGCGACACGACCGATCACGGCGGCGTCGTGCTCGACGGGATCGCCAATTCGTCGTTCGACGGCCGCGAACTCGCCTATCTCGGCGCGCCGGTGTTCTGCGCCGCGTGCAAGACCCAGGGCGTGATCGTCTCCGATGGCGGCGAGCGGACGATGACCGTGATGGGCAAGGTCGTCGCGCTCGAACACGACTTGTGCCAGTGCCTGTGCGCGCCGCAACCGAAGCTGATCCCGTCGCAGGGGACGGGCACCATCTCGGGCTGATGCCCGTCGACTCGGTGCGACGCGCGCGGCGCGCCGCCCGTCGTCAGACGCTGCCTGCGGTCTCGATCACCAGAATGCGCGCTTCTCCGAGCGGATGCGCGACATGTTCGGTGCCGACCGTCGCATGGAAGATGTCTCCCGTTTCGAGCACCGTCGCGTGCTCGATGCCTGCTTCGCGGTAACGCATCTCGACGCGGCCGTCGAGCACCGCAAAGACTTCCTCGCCGTCGTTTACGTGCCACCGGTACGGCTGATCGGTCCAGTGCAGGCGGACCGTGATGCCGTTCAGGTTCGCGATGTCCAGCGCGCCCCATGCGCGCTGTGCGGTGAACGCGGTGCTGCGGATGATGTTCATCGGTAGGTTCGGTCCGTGAATGTGAAGGCTGCGGAGCGCGGGCAGGCTGCACGGCCGTGCGCCGGTTTCCGTGTACCGGGGATCAGCGCGACATCGCGCGCAAGGCTGCGTCGATCGTCTGCTTGCGCTTCTCCAGCCCCGCAGCCGAACGCTCGGTCACGCGCTTCAGGACCGACGCCGGCGCGGTATCCGGCGAGCCTGCATCGAACGGCGGCGCGGGCGCATATTCGAGCGCGAGTTGGATCGCCTGCGCCTCTTCGTCGCCGACCAGTTCGGCGGCGATCGTCAACGCGAAGTCGATGCCGGCCGTCACGCCGCCGCCGGTGATCAGGTTGCCGTCGCGCACCACGCGTTCGTGCACGGGCACCGCACCGAGCGGCGCGAGCAGCGCATGAAACGCCCAGTGCGTCGTCGCGCGGCGGCCGCGCAGCAGGCCGGCCACGCCGAGCAGCAGCGCGCCCGTGCAGACCGACGTCACGTAGCGCGCGGCGGCCGCGCGCTGCTGCACGAACGCGATCGTTTCGGCATCGAGCAGCAGTTCGTTGATCCCGATTCCGCCGGGCACGCAGATGACGTCGAGCGGCGGGCAGTCGTCGAACGTGCAGGTCGGCGCGAGCGCGAGGCCGCTGCTCGACGCGACGGTGTCGCGCGATTTCCAGACCAGATGAACCGCCGCGTCGGGCAGCGATGCGAGCACGTCGTGCGGGCCGGTGAGATCGAGTTGCTGGACGCCCGGAAACACGAGAAAGCCGATATGCAGGGTCATGCGAACACTCCGAAGGGAAGGGGCGGCGCCGCGGCCGGCGCACGATGGACAGATCGATTCTAGGCGCGTAGTGTTTGGCGAAATTGCCAGATCGCCCACGTTTTCAGCCAATCGCCATGCCAGCCGCTCCGCGCTCGATCCTGATCCTCGCGTTCCCCCGTGCGCAGTTGCTCGACGTGACCGGGCCGCTGCAGGTGTTCGCCTCCGTCAACGAACTCGCGCAGGAGCGCGGCCGGCCCGCGCCGTATGCGCCGCGCGTCGTGGCCGCCGAGGCGGGGCCGGTCGAGACGTCGTCGGGGCTCGTCGTGATGGCCGATTCGCTGCGCTCGGCCGGGCGGCCCGACACGGTGATCGTGGCCGGCGGCAAGGGCGTGCACGCCGCGTCGCGCGATGCGCGCACGGTGCGCTGGGTCCGGCAGCAGGCGCAGCGCGCGCGACGTGTCGCGTCGGTCTGCACCGGCGCGTTCCTGCTCGCCGAGGCCGGCCTGCTCGACGGGCGCCGCGCGGTCACGCACTGGGCGCGCTGCGACGAATTCGCCGCGCGCTATCCGAACGTGCGCGTCGAGCCCGATCCGATCTTCATCCGCGAAGGCGCGCTGTGGACGTCGGCCGGCGTGACGGCCGGCATCGATCTCGCGCTCGCGCTGGTCGAGGAGGATCTCGGGCGGGCGATCGCGCTCGATGCCGCGCGCGAACTCGTCGTGTTCCTGAAGCGGCCGGGCGGGCAGGCGCAGTTCAGCGCGATGCTGTCGATGCAGCGCACCGACGACCGCTTCGGCGAACTGCATGCGTGGATCGCCGAGCACCTGACGGCCGACCTGTCGGTGCCGGCGCTCGCCGAGCGCGTCAGCATGAGCGAACGCAGCTTCGTGCGGCACTACCGCGCGGGCACCGGCCGCACGCCCGCGCGCGCGGTCGAACAGATTCGCGTCGAGGCCGCGCAGCGCTTGCTCGGCGAAACCGCGTGGCCCGTCAAACGGATCGCCACGCGGTGCGGCTTCGGTTCGGAAGAGACGCTGCGGCGCAGTTTCGTGCGCGTGCTCGGCGTGTCGCCGCAGGGCTATCGCGAGCGGTTCGTGCGGTAACGTGCCGGTGCGCGGCGGGCGTGCCGCGCGTGGCAACCGGGGACGGAGCCGTTGACGTTCGGAACTGCGCGAATCGCGATCACTTTCCAATCCGAAACGCCGTGACTGTTCGGGCGTGGAGAACAATGGGCGGGGGCTTGTGCCGCGCGCGTTGCGCGCTCTATTCTGTTCCGTTGGCGATTCGAAGGGGGCGCAGCATGGACCGCATCCAGGCAATGGAAGTTTTCACCCGCGTGGTCGACGCGAACAGCTTCACGCGCGCGGCCGACACGCTCGCGATGCCGCGCGCGTCGGTCACGACCATCATCCAGAATCTCGAGGCGCTGCTCGGCGTGCGCCTGATGCACCGGACGACGCGCCGGCTGTCGCTGACGCCGGAGGGTGCCGCGTATTACGAGCACTGCATGAAGATCATCTCGGAGATCGCGGAAGCCGACGCGAGCTTCCAGACCGGCAACCGCAAGCCGAGCGGCGTGCTGCGCGTCCACATGCCGAGTTCGCTCGGGCGGCGCGTCGTGCTGCCGGCGCTGTCGATCTTCCGGCAGCGCTATCCGGACATCACGCTCGACCTCGGCCTGGCGGACCGCTACGTGGATCCGGTCGAGGAGGGCATCGACTGCATGATCCGGGTCGGGCCGCTCGAAGATTCGTCGATGGTCGCGCGGCGGATCGGCATGCTCAAGCGCGTGACCTGCGCGTCGCCCGACTATCTCGCGCGTCACGGCGAGCCGCAGGAGATCGCCGACCTGGCCGACCATCATGCGGTGAATTTCCGCGCGAGCCACGGCGCGCGGGCGATTCCGTGGGTGTTCATGATCGAGGGCAAGCCGGTCGAGGTGCGGATGAACGGCAGTGTCACCGTGAACGATTCGGATGCGTACGTGACGTGCGGGCTCGAAGGGTTCGGGATGATCCAGCCGACGCTGTTCATGGTGCTGCCGAACCTGCGCGACGGCACGCTGGTCGAGGTGCTGCCCGATTGCAATCCGAAGCCCAAGCCGATCTCGATCGTGTATCCGCACAACCGGCATCTGTCGCAGAAGGTTCGCGTGTTCGCGGACTGGATCGCGGAGCTGTTCGAGTCGACGCCGGCGCTGGAGGGTGGGGAGAACTGGCGGGGGAAGGTGCGGGCGGAGGTGCCCGACGCCCAGCGCGGGGCGGTGGTCGCTTAGGGCGGCGGTACGCTGCCGGGCGTTGACGATGAAGATGAGTGAGGTCGTGAACGCCTCGTCTCGTCTTCATCGGTCGTCAGGCTGGTGAGCCGTGCCGCGCAATGGCGCGTCTACCAGCGGATCGCGTACGGATTGTCGCCGAGCGCCCAGTGTCCGTTGTCGTCCCGTTCGATGAGAATCCCCTTGTGCGCCCAGCCATCCTTTTCGGGGTAGAACGACAGGGAGTCCATGAGGTCCGGGTCTGCCAGCCACGGCGTGGCATGCTGATCCGGTTTCCACAGGAAGTTGACCCACGAAACCAGGTGCGGATTGTCGTCGAACGGATTCTTCATCGGCTCGATGAATTTCTCGACGCCGCCGTAGGTCACGTGCGCGCAGAACAAATTGATCATGTACAGGACACTCCCGCCGGGAGCGGACGCGTCCTTGCTCTCGAATTCCCTGTACCGATAGAACGCCTTGCCGGCCGGCGTGAGCTCGATATGGCTCAGCGGGACATTCGTGTCATGCGGCTCGTAGTCCGGATTTCTGATCGTCGGCTTGCCCCGGCCCGCGTTGAATTTCACGGTAATCAGGCCACGGTTGATCAACGCCTGCACGTCCTTTCTCACCACACCGTCGACTCTCAGCAATTCCTTCGCGTTCACGTCCGCGGGTAGTTCGGCGCCGGCCAGGCCGACGCAGGCGTCCGTTGGCGCGGTGTTCTTGTCCGCGAGCGCGACTTTCAGGATGTCGTCGATCGTGCGCTTGTCCAGATCGTCTCGCGTCGTCATGAAGCGCGCGCCGAAAAATGCGGCGACCGCGATCGCGACGCCCGCCACCAGCCACGGTTTTCGCGTACGTCGAACGGACTGGTCGTGCTTCGATTCGTTGTGTTCAGTCATGGGATTGTTGTTATCTGTGTTGCCGACCGGATCCGATTGCCTCGGTTCGAATCAAATCGGGATGGCCGCGAGCCCGTCGGTGCTCGGCGTTCGAACCGCACTGTAACGCACGTAGTCGACGACGATGATTCGCGAGGCCGAACGGATGGGCCCGGCGTGATGAATGGCGCTGGATTTCGGTTGGCAGGAGGAGGACGGAGGTCGCTCGTGCCTATGCGCGACTCGGGCGAACCGGATGCTGGATGTCGCGTGCGTGGCGCCGCGTGGTCGGCTGGAGGGCGATGGATGCCGCGCGCGGATCGCGGAGCAATGAAAAAAGCCGCTGATCCTTGCGGAACAGCGGCTTTTCGCATTTGGTGGCGAATCAGGGACTCGAACCCCGGACCTGCGGATTATGATTCCGTCGCTCTAACCGACTGAGCTAATTCGCCGAAGACTTGAATTATGCTGATGTGCTGCCGGGCTGTCAACACCTTTTTTCATCTTCCCTGAAAAAAGTTGCCGGCGGCCCGTTCGGGCAGGGTAGCGGGCGCGGTGGCCGCCCGCTATCCGACCTCAATCCTGCGCGTAGATATTGGAGTCCTTCGTCTCCTTGACGAACAGCACACCGATCACGAACGTGGCCAGCGCGATCACGATCGGATACCAGAGCCCCGAGTAGATGTTGCCCTTTGCCGCGACGATCGCGAATGCGGTCGCCGGCAGGAAGCCGCCGAACCAGCCGTTGCCGATGTGATACGGCAGCGACATCGACGTATAGCGGATCCGCGTCGGGAACATCTCGACCAGCATCGCCGCGATCGGGCCGTAGACCATCGTCACGTAGATCACGAGGATCGTCAGGATCACGATCGTCATCGGCCAGTTGAGCTGCGCCGGGTCGGCCTTCGCCGGGTAGCCGGCCGCCTTCAGCGTCGACGCGAGCGTCTTGTCGAACGCCGTGCCTTGCGCCTTCGCGTCGGCCGCCTTGCCGTCATACGCGGGGATCACCGTATCGCCGACCTTGATCTGCGCGGTCGTGCCAGCCGGTGCCGCGACGTTCTCGTAGTTCAGGCCGGCCTTCGCGAGCGCGCTCTTCGCGATGTCGCACGAGTTCGTGAACTTCGACGTGCCCACCGGGTTGAACTGGAACGAGCAGGCGGCCGGATCGGCGAGGACCGTGATCGGGGCCTTCTGCGTCGCGAGTTCGAGCTGCGGGTTCGCGTAGTGCGTGAGCGCCTTGAACAGCGGGAAGTAGGTGAGCGCCGCGATCAGGCAGCCCGCGAGGATGATCGGCTTGCGGCCGATCTTGTCCGACAGCGAACCGAAGAACAGGAAGAACGGCGTGCCGATCAGGAGGGCGATCGCGATCAGGATGTTCGCGCTGGCGCCGTCGACCTTCAGCGTCTGCGTGAGGAAGAACAGCGCGTAGAACTGGCCCGTGTACCACACGACGGCCTGGCCGGCGGTCAGGCCGACGAGCGCGAGGATCACGAGCTTCAGGTTCTTCCACTGGCCGAACGCTTCGGTCAGCGGCGCCTTCGACGTCTTGCCTTCCGCCTTGATGCGCAGGAACACCGGCGATTCGTTCAGCTGCAGCCGGATCCACACCGACACCGCGAGCAGCGCGATCGATGCGACGAACGGCACGCGCCAGCCCCAGCTGCCGAACGCTTCCTCGCCGATGAAGGTGCGCACGCCGAGGATCACGAGCAGCGACAGGAACAGGCCGAGCGTCGCGGTCGTCTGGATCCACGCGGTGTAGAAGCCGCGGCGGTTCGCCGGCGCATGCTCGGCGACGTAGGTCGCCGCGCCGCCGTATTCGCCGCCGAGCGCGAGGCCCTGCAGCAGCCGCATCGCGATGAAGATCACGGGTGCCGCGATGCCGATGGATGCGTAGCCGGGCAGGAAGCCGACCACGAAGGTCGAGATGCCCATGATCACGATCGTCACGAGGAACGTGTGCTTGCGGCCGACGAGGTCGCCGAGCCGGCCGAACACGATCGCGCCGAACGGACGCACGGCGAACCCGGCCGCGAAGCCGAGCAGCGTGAAGATGAATGCCGCGGTCGGATTGACTCCGGAGAAGAAGCTCTTGCTGATGTAGGCCGCGAGTGAGCCGGCCAGGTAAAAGTCGTACCACTCGAACACGGTGCCGAGCGACGACGCGAAGATCACCTTCTTCTCTTCGCCCGTCATCGGCGAGTGCGAAATTTGCCCGCCTAACGTTGCCATGAATCGTCTCCAAGTCCCTTGATATAGATGTGTGGCCGCCTTGGGTGGGCGGGCCTGTCGACGATTATTGGCACGGAAACTTACGGCGCACTGACTCGCGGGCGCAAAACGACTGCACGTTAACCCGCGCCGAATCGGTCGTTTCGTGCCCCGATCGTGTCGCGGCAGGGCGGTAAAACGCCGGTTTCGATGCGATCGCGGCGCGTATGCGGCGGTATGAGCTTCGGATCCGCCCGTATCAGGATCGATCCGCGGCGGTATCCGACAACGGCAGGCTGACGCGCACGAGCGTGCCAGCGAGGCGCGGTGCGCTCTGATAGACGTGATCGTCGAGCGTCAGCGTGCCGCCGTGCTGCGCGGCGATCTCGCGCA
The DNA here is from genome assembly GCF_024656005.1 of Burkholderia sp. SCN-KJ. Lineage (NCBI taxonomy): Bacteria > Pseudomonadati > Pseudomonadota > Betaproteobacteria > Burkholderiales > Burkholderiaceae > Burkholderia > Burkholderia sp. SCN-KJ. The sequence continues at coordinate 78,919 of NZ_JANKOG010000013.1, read as the reverse complement.
CGATCGCGAGCCCGAGGCCGCTGCCGTCGCCTTCGCGGCCGAGGATCCGGTAGAAGCGCTCGACCACGCGCTCGCGTTCGCCGGCCGGGATGCCGGGGCCCGTATCTTCCACTTCGAGATGCACGCGCCGCGCCGCGGGCTCGGCCCGCACGCGCACCGTGATGCGGCCGCCTTCGGGCGTGTAGCGGATCGCGTTGTCGACCAGGTTGCCGAGCATCTCGCGCAGCATCACGGGATTGCCGTCGACGTCGAGCGGCGTATCGTCCTCCGGGCCTTCGTAGCCGAGGTCCATGCGCTTCGCGAGCGCGGCCTGCACCCAGTCGCGCACCGTGCGGCGCGCGAGCGCCCCGATCTCGACCGGCTCGAAGGTCAGCCCGCTCGCGCGGTTCTCGGCGCGCGCGAGCGCGAGCAGCTGCGTGACGAGCCGGGCGGCCTGCTCGGAGCTCGTCGCGATCTGTTCGAGCGAGCGCTGGACGTCGGGCGGCACCGGGTGGCGCAACGCGAATTCGGCCTGCGTGCGCAGCCCCGCGAGCGGCGTCTTCATCTGGTGCGCGGCGTCGGCGATGAAGCGCTTCTGCAGCGCCATGTTCTGTTCGAGGCGCGCGAGCAGGTCGTTGAACGACGTGACGAGCGGCTCGATTTCGGGCGGCGCGCGCTGCGCCTCGACAGGCGACAGGTCGTCGGGCCGCCGCGCGCGGATGTGCGCCTGCAGCGCGTTGAGCGGCGCGAGCCCGCGCGACAGCCCGAACCAGACGAGCAGGATCGCGAGCGGCAGGATCACGAACTGCGGCAGGATCACGCCCTTGATGATGTCGTTCGCGAGCGCGTTGCGCTTGTCGAGCGTCTCGCCGACCTGCACGAGCACGGGCTGCGTGCTGCTCGACGCCGGCAGCGCGACGGTCGTATACGCGACGCGCACGTCGTTGCCGCGCAGCAGGTCGTCGCGGAACACGACGACGCCCGGCGGCGGGCGGTCCTCGTCGCGCGGCAGCGGCATGTCGGCCTCGCCCGCGACCAGCTCGCCGCGCGTGCCGAGCACCTGGAAGTAAACGCTGTCGACGTTGTCCGCGCGCAGGAAGTCGCGCGTCTGCTGCGGCAGCGTCAGCTCGGCGACGCCGTTGACCGGATGGATCTGCCGCGCGAGCACGTACGCGTTGGTCTCGAGCGCGCGGTCGAACGGGCCGTTCGCGATCGTTTTCGCGACGAGATAGGTGACGGCGATGCTCATCGGCCACAGCAGCAGGAGCGGCGCGAGCATCCAGTCGAGGATTTCGCCGAACAGGGAGCGCGGGCGCGCGGCCTCGGGCGTATCGGTTTCGTCGGGCGGCGCGAACGGGTTCTCGTAGCGCGCGTCGCGCACGGCGTCGGCGGCGGACGATGGCTCGCCGGTCGGATGGCGGGAATGGGCCGGCGTGGCCATCGCGGCGACGGCCGGGTTCAGCGCAGCGGCGTGCCGGCCGCCGCGGGCTGGGGCGCGGCCGGGTCGGCTGGCGCCGCGGGCGCGACTTTCTCGAGGCAGTAGCCGAGGCCGCGCACGGTGGAAATCCGCACGCCGCTCGGCTCGATCTTCTTGCGCAGCCGGTGCACGTACACTTCGATCGCGTTGTTGCTGACTTCCTCGCCCCATTCGCACAGATGGTCGACGAGCTGCTCCTTCGACACGAGCCGGCCGATGCGCTGCAGCAGCACCTCGAGCAGCCCGAGCTCGCGCGCGGACAGATCGAGCACGCGCTCGTTCGCATACGCGATGCGGCCGACCTGGTCGAACGCGAGCGAGCCGTGGCGCACGACGGTCGGGCCGCCGCCCGCGCCGCGCCGGGTCAGCGCGCGCACGCGCGCCTCGAGCTCGTTGAGCGCGAACGGCTTGGCCATGTAGTCGTCCGCGCCGAGGTCGAGCCCCTTCACGCGCTCGTCGACGCTGTCGGCGGCGGTCAGGATCAGCACGGGGAGGTTGGAATTGCGCGCGCGCAGGCGCTTCAGCACGTCGAGCCCGGACATCCTGGGCAGCCCGAGATCGAGGATCAGCAGGTCGAAGGACTGCATCGACAGCGCGGTATCGGCCTCGATACCGTTCTTCACGTGGTCGACCGCATAGCCCGATTGGCGGAGTGACCGGGTGAGGCCGTCCGCGAGTATGCTGTCGTCTTCGGCGATGAGAATTCGCATGTTGCTGACCGATGGCCGGCGGGGCGTGCGCGCCGGCGCGGCTGTCTCCGAAGTTATCCGTGTACAACGCAGCCTGCATTGCGGGCTTGCATAAAACACTGTTTTTTTATACAGTGTCTGCATTCGTGGGCAGCGCTTGAAAGCGGGCGCGCCTCTGACAGACGCTGCTCATCATAGCAAAGGACGATTCATGGAAGATAGCAAGAAGGGCTCCGGGATGACCGCCGAGAAGAGCAAGGCGCTGGCGGCCGCACTCGCGCAGATCGAGAAGCAGTTCGGCAAAGGGTCGATCATGCGGATGGGCGACGGCGAAGCGGCCGAAGACATCCAGGTCGTCTCCACGGGCTCGCTGGGTCTCGATATCGCGCTCGGCGTCGGCGGTCTGCCGCGCGGCCGGGTGGTCGAGATCTACGGTCCGGAATCGTCGGGTAAAACCACGCTCACGCTGCAGGTCATCGCCGAGCTGCAGAAGCTGGGCGGCACCGCAGCGTTCATCGACGCCGAGCACGCGCTCGACGTCCAATATGCAGCGAAGCTCGGCGTGAACGTGCCGGAGCTGCTGATCTCGCAGCCGGACACCGGCGAGCAGGCGCTCGAAATCACCGACGCGCTGGTGCGCTCGGGCTCGATCGACATGATCGTCATCGACTCGGTCGCGGCGCTCGTGCCGAAGGCCGAAATCGAAGGCGAGATGGGCGATTCGCTGCCGGGCCTGCAGGCTCGCCTGATGTCGCAGGCGCTGCGCAAGCTGACGGGCACGATCAAGCGCACGAACTGCCTCGTGATCTTCATCAACCAGATCCGGATGAAGATCGGCGTGATGTTCGGCAACCCGGAAACCACGACGGGCGGCAACGCGCTGAAGTTCTACTCGTCGGTGCGTCTGGATATCCGCCGGATCGGCTCGATCAAGAAGAACGACGAGGTGATCGGCAACGAAACCCGCGTGAAGGTCGTCAAGAACAAGGTGTCGCCGCCGTTCCGCGAAGCGATCTTCGACATCCTGTACGGCGAAGGCATTTCGCGCCAGGGCGAGATCATCGATCTCGGCGTGCAGGCGAAGATTGTCGACAAGGCCGGCGCCTGGTACAGCTACAACGGCGAGAAGATCGGCCAGGGCAAGGACAACGCGCGTGAATTCCTGCGCGAGAATCCGGAAATCGCGCGCGAGATCGAAAACCGCATTCGCGAGTCGCTCGGCGTTGCCGCGATGCCCGATGGCGTAGTCGACGAAGCCGAGGCGATGGACGAAGAAGAGTGATGGTCGGGCGCCGAGGTCACGCTGGCGAACCGGACCCGAGCGACGCGCCCGACACGGCGGGCCGCTCCGGCCGGCGAGCCGCATCCTCGGGTGCCGACCGGCGGGGCGCGGGCAGTCAGTCCGCGCACCGCACCGCGACGAGGGCATCCGACGATGCCCTCGTTTCATTTGAGATCACCGCACCGGTCGATCCGTTCGACGACGACGAATCGTTCGACGCGCACGACCGGTCGCGCCGTCGCGTGTCCGGTGTCGGCTTCCCGGGCGAGCGTGCAGCCGATGCGGCGGCGTCGGTCAAGGAAGATGTGTATACGCGCAGCAGCCAGCATCCGCGTCGCACACGCCGTGCGACCGGCGGTTCAGGCAGCGCTGCTTCCGGCGACGAGGCCGGCGCCACCGGGCGCAAGTCGTCGAAACCGCCGCGTTCGCTGAAAGGCCGCGCACTCGGCTACCTGTCACGGCGCGAATACAGCCGCGCCGAACTCGCGCGCAAGCTCGCGCCGTACGTCGGCGAGGACGAATCGGTCGAGCCGGTGCTCGATGCGCTGGAACAGGAAGGCTGGCTGTCCGATGCACGCTTTGCCGAGAGCCTCGTGCATCGCCGCGCATCGCGCGTCGGCGTCGCACGCATCGTCAGCGAACTGAAGCGCCATGCGGTCGGCGATAACCTCGTCGAGGAAGTGAATGCGCAGTTGCGCGAGACCGAGTGGACCCGCGCGCAGGCCGTCTGGCGCAAGAAATTCGGTGCACTGCCGCAAACGCCCGCCGAGCGCGCGAAGCAGGCGCGCTTCCTTGCCGCGCGCGGCTTTTCGAGCGCGACCATCGTGAAGTTGCTGAAGGTCGGCGACGATTTCCCGATCGACGACTGACCGCTTCGGTCGCGCGCGCTGCGCGCGATTTTGCTGCAATGCAATCGTTTCCGGACAGGCGGGAATACCCGCCGTCGCGGCCGGCTGCCTCAAATACCCAATATGCTAAAATCCACGGGTTTTCCTCTTCGGCCTCAACCTCCAGCATGCCGCTATCCGAGCCCGTGCCCCGTCAGTTGCGACATCGACGCGCAATCCGAGCGGAAGCCTACGAGCGCGACGACGGCTTGTGGGACATCGAAGCCTGCCTGACCGACCACAAGCCGCGCGATGTCGCGCTTGCGTCGGGCATCCGGCCCCAGGGCCTGCCGATCCACGAACTCTGGCTGCGCGTGACCATCGATCGTGACCTCAATGTCGTCGACGCCGAAGCGTCTTCGGAATGGGTTCCCTATCCCGGTCACTGTCAATCCGCCCCTCCCGCCTATCGGGCCCTCATCGGGCTCAACCTTTTCCGCAATTTCCGCCGCAACGCGAACCGGCTGCTCGCCGGCGTCGCGGGTTGTTCCCATCTGACCGAACTGTGCGCCGTGCTGCCGACGGCAGCGATCCAGGCGTTCGCCGGTGACGTGTGGAACGTGCGCGAAGAGGGCGGCGAAGGGCCGGACCATGACGGCGAGCACGTCGAGCCGCCTTTCCAGCTCGGCCGCTGCCGGGCATTGCGGTTCGACGGCGAGGTCGTGCGGCAGTACTACCCGCGGTGGTACGGCCCGCTTCGGCCGGATCTGCCCGGTGAGGGCAGCACGAAGGAATGAACGGAAATCATTCGAAGAAGCGTCTTAAGCGACATTTCATCCAACTCTCAGACTGAAGGGAATCACGCATGAAGATTCACGAGTACCAGGGTAAGGAAATCCTGCGGAAATTCGGAGTCGCGGTACCGCGCGGCAAGCCGGCGTTCTCGGTTGACGAGGCCGTCAAGGTGGCAGAAGAGCTCGGTGGCCCGGTTTGGGTCGTGAAGGCTCAGATTCACGCGGGTGGCCGTGGCAAGGGCGGCGGCGTGAAGGTGGCGAAGTCGATCGAGCAGGTCCGCGAATACGCGAACCAGATCCTCGGCATGCAGCTCGTCACGCACCAGACCGGTCCGGAAGGCCAGAAGGTCAATCGCCTGATGATCGAAGAAGGCGCCGACATCAAGCAGGAACTGTATGTCAGCCTCGTCGTCGACCGCATCTCGCAGAAGATCGTGCTGATGGGTTCGAGCGAAGGCGGCATGGACATCGAGGAAGTCGCCGAAAAGCACCCGGAACTGATCCACAAGGTCATCGTCGAGCCGTCGACGGGCCTGCTCGATGCGCAAGCCGACGACCTCGCCGCGAAGATCGGCGTGCCGGCTGCTTCGATTCCGCAAGCACGCGCGATCCTGCAAGGCCTGTACAAGGCATTCTGGGAAACCGACGCATCGCTGGCTGAAATCAACCCGCTGAACGTCTCCGGCGACGGCAAGGTCATCGCACTCGACGCGAAGTTCAACTTCGACTCGAACGCGCTGTTCCGTCACCCGGAAATCGTCGCGTACCGCGACCTGGACGAAGAAGATCCGGCTGAAATCGAAGCGTCGAAGTTCGACCTCGCGTACATCTCGCTCGACGGCAACATCGGCTGTCTCGTGAACGGCGCAGGCCTCGCGATGGCGACGATGGACACGATCAAGCTGTTCGGCGGCGAGCCGGCGAACTTCCTGGACGTCGGCGGCGGTGCGACGACCGAGAAGGTCACGGAAGCATTCAAGCTGATGCTGAAGAACCCGGACCTGAAGGCGATCCTCGTGAACATCTTCGGCGGCATCATGCGCTGCGACGTGATCGCGGAAGGCGTGATCGCCGGTTCGAAGGCCGTGAACCTGAACGTGCCGCTCGTCGTGCGCATGAAGGGCACGAACGAAGACCTCGGCAAGAAGATGCTGGCCGATTCGGGCCTGCCGATCATCTCGGCTGACAGCATGGAAGAGGCTGCGCAGAAGGTCGTCGCGGCTGCCGCAGGCAAGTAAGCGCGCTCAATGAATAGGTATGGCGGCGCGGTTTGCACGCGACGCCAATCGAACAGAGGTCAAAATACATGTCGATTCTGATCAACAAGGACACGAAGGTCATCACGCAGGGCATTACCGGCAAGACCGGTCAATTCCACACGCGCGCCTGCCGTGAATACGCAAACGGCCGCGAAGCATTCGTCGCGGGCGTGAACCCGAAGAAGGCCGGCGAAGATTTCGAAGGCATTCCGATCTACGCGAGCGTCAAGGAAGCGAAGGCCGAAACCGGCGCGACCGTGTCGGTCATCTACGTTCCGCCGGCAGGTGCTGCCGCTGCGATCTGGGAAGCGGTCGAAGCCGACCTCGATCTCGCGATCTGCATCACGGAAGGCATCCCCGTGCGCGACATGATCGAAGTGAAGGACCGCATGCGTCGCGAAGGCCGCAAGACGCTGCTGCTCGGGCCGAACTGCCCGGGCACGATCACGCCGGACGAACTGAAGATCGGCATCATGCCGGGTCACATCCACCGCAAGGGCCGCATCGGCGTCGTGTCGCGTTCGGGCACGCTGACGTATGAAGCGGTTGCTCAGCTGACGGCACTGGGCCTCGGCCAGTCGTCGGCAGTCGGTATCGGCGGCGACCCGATCAACGGTCTGAAGCACATCGACGTGATGAAGATGTTCAACGACGATCCGGATACGGATGCAGTCGTGATGATCGGCGAAATCGGCGGTCCGGACGAAGCCAATGCCGCCGAGTGGATCAAGGACAACATGAAGAAGCCGGTCGTCGGCTTCATCGCGGGTGTCACGGCGCCTCCGGGCAAGCGCATGGGCCACGCCGGCGCGCTGATCTCGGGCGGTGCGGATACGGCCGAAGCGAAGCTGGAAATCATGGAAGCGTGCGGCATCACCGTCACGCGCAACCCGTCGGAAATGGGCCGCCTGCTGAAGAAGGCGCTGTAATTTCCGCGTGGTTTGTCCTGCAAAAAACGCCGGCTTCGCCGGCGTTTTTTGTTATGCTCGCGCAATGAATTTGTAAGCCCCGGGGCTGCGCGATGCATGTCCCGGCATTGACCCGGGCCGCCTGTTCGACAGCCGTGGCCCCGCACCCGATCACCCGATACTGCTCATGCTTGAATTCCTGACGTCGCTCCACTGGGGCGCGGTGTTTCAGATCGTCATCATCGACATTCTCCTCGGCGGCGACAACGCGGTCGTGATCGCGCTCGCATGCCGCAACCTGCCCGCCAACCAGCGGCTGCGCGGCGTCGTGTGGGGCACGGCCGGCGCGATCCTGCTGCGGGTCGCGCTGATCGCATTCGCGGTCGTGCTGCTCGACGTGCCGTTCCTGAAGTTCGGCGGCGGCCTGCTGCTGCTGTGGATCGGCGTCAAGCTGATGGCGCCGGACGCCGATGCGCACGACAACGTGAAGCCGGCCGACCGGCTGTGGGACGCGGTGAAGACGATCGTGATCGCCGACGCCGTGATGAGCCTCGACAACGTGATCGCGATCGCCGGCGCGGCCGAGCAGGCCGATCCGTCGCACCGGCTGGCGCTGGTGATCTTCGGGCTCGTCGTCAGCGTGCCGATCATCGTGTGGGGCAGCACGCTCGTGCTGAAGCTGCTCGACCGCTTTCCGGTCGTCGTCGCGCTGGGCGCCGGGCTGCTGGGCTGGATCGCCGGCGGGCTGATGGTGCACGACCCGGTCGGCGACCGCTGGCCGGTACTCGATACGCAGGCCGCGATCTACGGCGCGAGCATCGCCGGCGCGCTGTTCGTCGTCACCGCGGGTTACGCGCTCCGGCGCCGCCGCGGCGTCCCGCGCGCGCATTGATGTTGGCCGTCCGGCCGACTGCCGGGGCCGCGGCCCGCTGGCTACGATCGAAACGCCTGCCTGATCCGGCAGGCGTTTTTCGTTTCCGGAGCCAGTCATGTTCGAAGCCTTTTCCGTTTCCCTGTTCCGTCGCATCGCCGCCGATCTGCGGCGCGCGCGCCGGCCGGCGCCGCGCTGGCGGCCGGCCGGCTTCACGCTGATCGAGCTGATGATCGTGCTCGCGATCGTCGGCGTGATCGCGGCCTACGCGATTCCCGCGTACCAGGATTACCTCGCGCGCTCGCGCGTCGGCGAGGGGCTCGCGCTCGCGTCGTCCGCGCGGCTCGCGGTCGCCGACAATGCCGCGAGCGGCGCGGGCCTCGACGGCGGCTACAGCCCGCCGGCCGGCACCCGCAACGTCGAGTCCGTCGTCATCGACGGCGACACGGGCCAGATCACGGTGGCGTTTACCGCCCGCGTCGCCGCGGCCGGCGCGAATACGCTCGTCCTGGTGCCGTCCGCGCCGGACAAGGCCGATACGCCGACCGCGCGCGTACCGCTGAAAAAGGGCACGATGCAGGCCGGGGCGATCGCATGGGAGTGCTTTGCCGCCGGCAAGGCTGCGTCGTCGCTCCCGGCGCCGGGAGCGGGCCCGCTACCGGCGGAGGCCGCGACGTTGCCCGCGAAATATGCGCCGGCGGAATGCCGCGCGTAGGGGCGGGGGCATGCCGGCCAGTGCGGGGCCGCGTGGACGGCACGGCGCCCGCCGTGCCGGCGGGTTGCGCCGGTCGCAGCGGTCGCGCCGCGTCGGGTGACGGTGCGACGGGCCCGCACAGAGCGGGGAAAGTTTTGTATAGTGCGCCGGTTGCTGACATCCGGTTCGCTCATGCCTTCTACTTTTTCCCGCTCGTTGCCGCTCGTTGCGCTGGCTGTCGCCCTGATCGTGCCGTACTCGATCACGAATCACACGTATCCGATTCCAACCTTCTATTCCGAATTTGCCGCGCTGGTGCTGTATCTGCTGGTGGGGCTCTCCGTCGTCCTGCTCGCGCGCACGGGCCGCCCGGCCGAGCCGTTCGCCGCGCCGGCCGCGTTCGTCGCGCCGCTCGGGTTCGCGGCGGTGCTGATCGCGCAGGTCGCGCTGATGCCGCTGAAGGTGCCGTCGATGAACTGGCTGGCGGTCGGCTATCTGGCCGCCGCGCTGGTCGCGATGCAGGCCGGCTACACGCTCGCGCGCGAGGGGCTCGCCGAAGCCGTCGCGCGGATGATGGCCGGCGCGCTGCTCGTCGGCGGGGTGTTCGCGGTCGCGAGCCAGATCGTGCAGTTGTTCCATCTCGAGTCCGCGGTGTCGCCGTTCGTCGTGGTGTACAACATCGCGGTCGATCGCCGTCCGTATGGCAACATGGCGCAGGCGAACCACCTGGCGACCTACATCGCGTTCGCGCTTGCGGGCGCGCTGTATCTGGCGCAGACGCGCCGGCTCGCGGCGTGGGCGTGGTTCGCGCTGTCGGTCGTGCTGTCGGTCGGGCTCGCGCTGACGGTGTCGCGCGGCCCGTGGCTGCAGGTCGCGGTGCTGGTCGTCGCGGGTTTCTGGATGGCATGGCTCGAGTCGCGCCGCGCGCCGGGCAATCGCCGCGCATGGCTGATGCCGGTCGCGCTCGCGGTGATCTTCGTCGCGGTGAACGTCGCGGTGCGCTGGGCCAACGTGCACTTCCACCTGGGGCTCGCCGAGTCGGCGGCCGACCGGATGCGCGACGCGGGGCAGATCGCGCCGCGCCTCGCGCTGTGGAAGTACGGGCTTGCGATGTTCCGCGAGCATCCGTTGCTCGGCGTCGGCTGGGGCGAATTCCCGTCGCACCAGTTCGCGCTCGTGCGTACGCTCGGCGGTGTCGAGATCGCGAACAACTCGCACGACATCTTCATCGACCTGCTCGCGAAGTCCGGCCTCGTCGGCCTCGGCGTGCTCGTCGTCGCGCTCGTGACGTGGTTCGTGCGCGCGGTGCGCGCGCCGCAGTCGAGCACGCGTGTGTTCGGCCTCGCGCTGATCGGCATCCTGCTGATGCATGCGCTCGTCGAATATCCGCAGCAATACATGTTCTTCCTGCTGCCGGCGATGTTCGTGATCGGCCTGCTCGACGTGAAGCCGCTGCGTATCCTGCCGGGCCGCGTGGCGTTCGGGCTGTTCGCGGTGCTGTCGGTCGGCGGCGTGCTGGCGGCAGTGCCCGTGCTGCGCGACTACCAGCGCGCGGAAGTGCTGTACTACGGCAGCGAACCGGCCGCGCAGTACCGCGACGCGCCGTCGCGGCTGTTCGGCGCGTGGGGCGATTACGGCGCGGCCACGCTGCTGACGATTTCGCCGGACAACCTGCCGCTCAAGCTCGTCGCGCACGAGCGCGCGATCGCGCTGCTGCCCGGCGAGACGGTGCTGCGCCGCTATGCGGCGCTGCAGGCGCTGGCCGGCCGCGACGCCGACGCGCTCGATACGGTCGCGCGCCTGCACGTGTTCGCGAAGGAGTTGAAGGATTGGCCGCAGCAGCTTGGGTTGCTGTACAAGCTGTGCGACCAGCAGCCGGCGCTGAAGGCGTTCAAGGCGGCGGTGGTCGCGAAGTACGGGGAAGTCCCCGCCGACGCGGACGACGACGACTCGGACGACGATTCGGAGTGACGCCGCGCGGCGCCGGGCGGGGAATCCCGGCGTCGGTCGGATTGCGGTGGAGCAGGGGAGCGATGGCGGCCCTGGGCGGTGCTGCGATTGCTTCCCGCGAAGAATGGATGCCCGCCGGATATGGCGCGATTCGCGTCAACCATTGTCAAATCGCCGCCACGCGCGAGGCGGCGCGTGCACAATGCGCGAAAGCGTTCGCGTGCATGGCCGCCCGGAGCGGGCCGCAGGCACGAACGCTGCCCCCGGATCTCCGGGAACCCGCGAAGCAGGATCGCGACCGGGCAACCATCGGTCGTGCGGCCGCAACGGGGCGCCGGTCCGATGGCCGCGGCGCGGGGCGATGCACGCGCTGCGGCCGGACGATGTCGGCCGGCGCGGCAATCGTCCGCAACAGTACTCAAGAACGATATTCGACCATGGCTCTTCGCTCGACCATCCTGATCCTGCCTGCCGTCGCCGTGCTGCTTTCCGGCTGCGCGATGCTGTCGTCGTCGCAGGAAAGCAAGCTGACCTGCCGCATTCCGCGCGCCGTCTATCCGGATGGCGCGAAGCCGCTCACGCGTCCCGTCACCGTGCTCGTGCGCGCGCTGATGACGACCTCGGGCGAAGCCCAGAACGTCACCGTGACCACGAGCAGCCGCAATGCCGCGGCAGACCGCGCGGCCGTCGACGCGATGACGCATGCGAGCTGCGCGCAGACCGGCGCCACCGCGAATCCGTTCCTGCTCACGCAACCGTTCGTGTTCGAGCCGCGTCGCGGCGAGTGATGGGCGGGCGACGTGGCCGGTCATGCCGCGGGCGTTGTCCGATTCTGCGGACGTGGCCCGCGGCAAGCGCATCAGTGGGCGATCAGAATTGTCGCTTCCGCAGCGTGTAGGCGAACACCGAATAGAGCGTATTCGTTTCCGGGTCGAAGTAGCCGCCCTGCGAGGCCGTGTCGGTGGTTTGCTGCCAGGTCTTGCCGGCATCGGTGCTGCTGATGGTCAGGTCGATGGGCGAGCCGCCGCCGTTTGCGGTGTTTGGATCGGTTGCGTGAACAAGCAGAACGCCGTTGCGCCCGACACTCAGCCCGTTGAGCGTCAAGCGGTCCTCGAACGTGTGCAACTGCCGGATGCGATCAGGATGCTCGCTGGTCCAGGTCGAAATGCCTCCTGTATCGCGGTTGTCGCCGGATGCATTGGCCGCGCGTGACAGCACATACAGCGGGTAGTCTCGATACGGTGCTGGCGGTGCTTCGAGGCCGACGACGTGGCCGGGTAGCTCGGCTTCATGGGCGAAGTCCGGCTGATCCCAGTCGAGCCTGCTGACGATGCTGGTCGGTTGCGGATAACCGGGCTCGTTGGCCAGATAGGCGACGCGCAATGTACCGTCCGGGCCGAGGGCGACTCCATCGAATGATCTGCGCGGCTTGCCTGGGATGATTGCGCCCGGAGGCGCCTTGATTTCCTGCCACGATTGGCCGCCGTCTGTCGTTCGCCAGACGCGCGGTCCCCAGCCGATCGCGTAACCACGCTGGGCATCGATGAACAGCAATCGGCCGATGTTGTGATCCGCAGGCCATTGGAGTTGGGACCAGTGCTGGCCGCCGTCGCTCGATTTCCAAAGCCTCGTAGTCTGAAGGACCGCGCCGTCGTCGGGGCGAGGTGCCTTGTAGTCCATCCAGCCGGTACTGACGTACAGGACCCGCCAGTCGGGCGAGTACCACCATGACGCGGTCTGGCCCGGTTGTTGGAAGTGGCGCAAGACGCTACCGCCCAGCGTGCCGCGCAGGAAACTGACGGTGGACCGGTTCAGCCGCTCGTTTGAATCGTCCATCCACGGTTCGGCGAACTCCGCGACGTCCGGGTTCTTCTGCTCGCTTTCCGGCTTGAACGTGAGTTCCGGTCTTGCAACCTTCAACGACATGAAGTCGTTGCGCTGTACGCGAAATGCGCCTGCGCCGTACGGCTTGTCGTTGCGCATGAATTCGGTCGATACCGTTTCCCACCCTGAAGTCATTCCCGTATATCGGTAAATAGCGATCGGCAGAACAAGAACGCATCCCGCGATCAAAAGCCATCGTTTGCTTTTTCGCATGTCACGCATGTCACTTCACCAGCGGTCTTCCGAGTGCCTTGCCGACCGGATCATCGACGTCCCATTCCTCGGCCTTGTTCCTCAGCCCGGATGGCGCGAAGCCGCTCACGCGTCCCGTCACCGTGCTCGTGCGTGCGCTGATGACGACCTCGGGCGAAGCCCAGAACGTCACCGTGACGACGAGCAGCCGCAATGCCGCGGCAGACCGCGCGGCCGTCGACGCGATGACGCATGCGAGCTGCGCGCAGACCGGCGCCACCGCGAATCCGTTCCTGCTCACGCAACCGTTCGTGTTCGAGCCGCGTCGCGGCGAGTGACGCGAGGCACCGTGGCCGCTGATGCATGTGCGGCGAGGGCCGTCGTACGCGAGACAGTTCGCTGCGGCTCGCGATCGCGCAGCCGCAGCGAGGGCGGGCCACCGAGGCTTCCGGTGCGCGCTCAGAAGGTCCGTTTCTTCAGCGTATAGGCATGCAGCCAGTACAGCGTGTTGGTCTGCGCGTCGAAGTAGCCGCCCTGTGCGGTCTTGTCGGTCGTTTTATTCCACGATTTGCCGGCGTCGGTGCTGCTGAACGTCAGGTCGACCGGTGCGCCGCCGCCGGTGCCGCCGTTTCCGGAGTTCGGATCGGTCGCATAGACGAGCAGGAGGCCGTTGCGACCGATGCTCATGCTGTCGAGCGTGAGCTTCTCGTCGAACGTGCGCAGTTGCTGCACGGCCTCGGGATGGTCGTTCGTCCACGTGGAAATGGCGCCCGTCCGGCGACCGTTGTCGGGACCCTCGCCGTTTTGCGGCTTGTCGAGATGCGACAGCGTGTACAGCGAATAACGTGATCCTGATCCCGGCGTGGGCGGCGTGGTGTCGAGCGCAGTGACGACCTGGCCTGGCAGCACGGTATCCGTCACGAATGCGTGCTGCCCCCAGTCGAGCCGATCGACCACGCTGTGACCCGGTGCTTCGGCAGTCTGTGCGACGTAGTAGGCGATCCGCAGAACCCCGTCCGGGCCGAGGCTGACTGCATTGAAATCCTGGCGCGTGTCGCTGCCGCTTTGGGCATCGGCCGGCACGTCGATCGCCTGCCACGTGTTTCCGCCGTCCGCGGTCCGCCATATGCGGGGGCCCCAGCCGGCCGCGTAGCCACGCTGCGGATCGAGAAAGAGCAGGCGGCCGATGTTCCGGTTTTCGGGCCATTGAAGTTGCGACCATGTCTGGCCGCCATTGCTCGATTTCCACAGCCTGGTAGTTTGCGGCGCGTCGCCGCCGTGCGCCTCGGGAGCCTTGTAGTTCATCCATGACGTGCTGATGAACTGAACGGTCCAGTCCGGCGAGTACCACCAGGCGGCCTCCTGGCCGACCTGCTGGAAATGGCGCTTCATCCCGCCGTCGATCGTGCCGCGGAAGAAGCTGATCGTCATGCGGTTCAGCAACTCGCCGGTGTCGTTCATCCATGCTTCGGTCGGCTCGGGCCGCTGCGGCTTGTTCGATTCGGCCTGCGGCTTGAACGTCACCTCGGGATTGGCGAGCTTGACGCTCATCACGTCGTTGCCCTTGATGCGGAAGTTGCCGCCGCCATACGGCGCGTCGTCCCGCATGAAGCTTGTCGAAATCGTCTCCCAGCCCGTCGTCATATTCACGTACCCGTATGTTGCAATGGCCAGGGCAACGAGGCCACCGGCGATCCATTTCCAGCGCTTGTGTTTTCGCATGTCACTTTTTCAGCAAACGTTCGAGCGCGCGGTTAACTTCGTCGGCCGCATCCGAACCCCACTCGCGTGCCTTGTCGGCGGCGTCCGAGCCCCACTCGCGCGCCTTGTCGGTGGCGTCCGAGCCCCACTCGCGGGCTTTGTCGACCGCGTCCTTGCTCCATTCGCGCGCTTTTGCCTTGGCGACGGGAATGCCCGCGTCGATTGCCTGTTTGCGCGTGCGCCCGTCGGCCCATTCCTCGATGTTCGGCCGCCTGCCGATCTTGATGAGATCCGAGACCGGCAGGCCGGCCAGCCCTCCGTCCAGATACGCCAATGGGTGAGTGACAAAGGCGAAGGTCTTGAACGTATCTCCGCCCTTGTCCAGTTCCAGTTCGTATCGCTTCACCTGCATCGAGAGCTTGCCGTTTCCCGGTTTCGCGCTATTGAATGCGATCTGGTTTCCCTGCATGTTCTGATACAGCCCGATCTCGATGTATTTCTGAAGCCACCAGCGCGCGTTATCCAGCCATTTCTTTCCTTTTATCGTGAGGGCGGGATAGAGATTGGCGCCGTAATCCGAGCAATAGTAGTAGCCGTAACTCACATAGTAATCGGGCGGCTTATGCCCGCACCCGATATGGCGCATCATGAAATTACCGTGGCGGGACCAGTCCGAATCGGTGCTTTTCGGTTTGATCAGTTCCTCTCGCCGATGCAGCAGTTCATGGACGACTTTCTTGTCTTTCCACGGATCCCATGACGTTGCGAATTTCTTCACGGTCTCCCATGCGCTCGACACGCTGACCTTCTCTACCGTTTCCCAGTATTCGCCGTGAAGCGGCAGGTAGTAGAACGGGCAAGTACCAACGATGGAATCCGCCGCCGGCGTCACATGCTTGTCGCAGATATTGATTGCCACCTTCGGCCGATCCTTGTATCCCGTCGGCGTCAGCATCCCCGCGCCGGTACCCAGCACGTTGTCCTTCTGTTGCACGTCAGCCATTCGATTTCCCCAAGAACTTGACGACGACGTCGTGCGGCACGTGGCTCTGCGTGAGCCCGGTCTCGCCTGCCGCGTTGGTGACGCCTTCCGAGATCAGCGTGCCGTTCGAGAACATCTGGTATCGCGTATTCGCGACCGGAATGTCGGTGCCGGCCCAGTGCGCGATGAACGCCTGGTCGTAGTTGCCGCTCGAGTTCGGCAGCGTCGGCATGGTTTGCGACAGGTGCGTGGGGCCGTTGAACAGGTGCTGCGCACCCTTGATGTCGATCTTGCCGGGCGCGTGCACCTCGATGTTGCCGTCCGCGATGCGGATGTAGGCGCCGCCGGAAGTCAGCAGGATTTCCTTCGCTGCCGCGCCTTCGATCGACTGCGTGGCCGCCACCAGTTTCAGCGCCTTCTGCGCGGTCAGTTCGATGTTGTCCGCCTGCGCCTGGATTTCCACCTTGCCCTTGCCGGCGAACAGCTTCATGCCTGCGTTCTGCGCGAACAGGCTGATCCGGTCGAGGACGCTCGCGATCAGCGACTTGCCGGCCGCGACGTGCGTGCTTTGTCCGCTGACGAGGTTGACGTGCCGGTCCGCGGCGAACTGCACGGACTGCTGCGTCGACAGCGCGATGCCGGCCGGGCTGCCGAACAGCATCACGGGATCCTTGAACGCGTTGGCCGTGCCGGTGCCGCCGCCGGCGGTCCTGCCGCCCGCGGTGCTGCCGCTCACGCTGTTTTGCGTCGCATCGCTGAACTGCTTCAGCGCCGTGTGGCCGGGGTCGAGCGACTCCCCCTGA
Source organism: Burkholderia sp. SCN-KJ (assembly GCF_024656005.1). NCBI lineage: Bacteria > Pseudomonadati > Pseudomonadota > Betaproteobacteria > Burkholderiales > Burkholderiaceae > Burkholderia > Burkholderia sp. SCN-KJ. Next base: position 62,627 of record NZ_JANKOG010000013.1, on the reverse strand, counting down.
TGCTGCGCGCTGACCTCCGACATCGTTTCCATCAGGCCCTCCGCGCGGACGAGCTGCTGTTGCGTTTCCTTCACGTCGAGCGGCTGGCTTGCCGGCTGCTTCGGGTGCGTCGTGACGTACAGCCCGCGGCTCGCGCGCACCGCGCCGTATGCATCCGAGCGCAGGTCGAAGCCGCTGCCGAGATAGCCGCCGCGATCGTTGCCCGTGTGGTCGATCAGGTAGCCCAGGTGCAGGTGCGTGTTGGCCTGGCTGCTGTACAGGTGTACGCGGTTCTGCGACGTCGCGTCGTCGAGTACCAGCTGGTTGTAGCCGGCACCCGCATATTCCTTCGACCGGTAACCTGACAGGATGCCGTTGCTGTGCCATTGCGGGCTCGTCGCACCGTTGTAGACCTTGCCGACGATGATCGGACGATCGCAGTCGCCGCCGAGGAAGTCGACCAGCACTTCCTCGCCACTGCGATGCGGATGAACGGCGCCATAGCCGTTTCCGGAATCCGACGCCGTGGCACGCAGCCAGCACGACGCCTTCTCGTCGCCGTCGTTCAGGCGGTCCCAATGGAATCGGACTTTGACCCGGTTGAGCGCGTCGGTGTGGACTTCTTCGCCCTGCGGTGCGACGGCGATCGCGGATTGCAGGTGCATCGGCGGTTTCGCGTGCTCGAACGGGCTGCGGAACGGCACCGTCGTGCGCTGCGCCTCGATGCTCACCTGGAAAATACCCTCGCTGCCGTCCGGATGCCGGACGTACGACAGGTCCGCGCCGCCGGCCCGCACGAGCTCGCCGATGTCGGCCTGCAGGCTGTGCGGGAACCCGGCCTGTCGTTCGGCGACCGGCAGGTTGTTGGCGATCAGCCAGGCCGTCTCGATCACCGCGAAGCGGCGCTGGCCCGCATCGTCCTTGTCGTGTTCGGGGTGATCGGCGAGCTCGAATGTGCGTCCCGCGTCCATGCGCCGGACGCCGCCGATGCCGTGAAAACGCTTCGCAAGCGACTCCTGCTGCTCCATCCAGAGCTTTGACAGATGGTCGCCGCGAGACTGTTCGGGGTACGTGTAGGCGCCGGTGTATTCGTAGACTTCGAGCTGCTGCGGCAGGTCGCCCTGGTTCGCGATCGTCGGCAGATGAGTCGCCTTCGGATTCGATGCGGTGGGCGGCTGCTTGTAGTCGAACGTGCGCGTCGTACGCTCGACGCTGCGCAGCGTGCGCGTGCCGGAGAACTGGACGAGCGTGTCGGCCTCGTCGCGTGCGCCGGCGTGATGAAAGCGCACGGTCGGCGGCGACAGCGCGGGCAGCGCGTCGATCCGGTCGACGACGACGAGCGTGTGCGACTTGCCGTCTTGCGCCTGCTCCCAGAAACCGTACAGGCCTTCCGATTCCAGCAGGCGGTGCACGAAGTTCCAGTCGTCCTCGTATTGCATGCAGAACGAGCGGGACGGCAGCGGCTGGTAGAGCCTGAAGTCGAAGCAGCCCCTGGCTTGCGGGTGCTGGTTCAGGACGTCGGCGATGATCTCGTCGGCGGGTTTGTCCTGCCAGATGCGCTGGTCGCGGCGGAACTTCAGGAAGTGCAGGAACGACGCGAAGACGATCTGGTAGTGCGTGAGGCCGCTGTCCGACCCGAGCCGGCGGGCAGCGTGCACATACCCGTGGTGCGGCGCGTACGACTTGTCGGCCTGCTGGATCCGCAGCGTGACGGGCTGCGCGATCAGCTTCTTGAGCTCGATGTCGTCGGACACCGACACGGCGTCGACGGTGAACTCGAAATGACGCCCGAGCCGGGAGCGTCCCTTGACGCGATGGGGCAGCAGGACGTCAGGGCCGAGCGGCGTCTCTAGCTGGACGAGTCGTTCGTCCTGGATCGGCCCGGCCAGCAGTGCGTTTCTCAATGCTTGCGAATTCATCACCCGTGCTCGCTTTTTTTGTGCTGGGTCGCACGCTCTCCCGTGCGGAATCCGCCAATTGTATGAGATAAACGGCAGCTATCTCGAATTTGCCTTTCAACGACATTTCAAATGCGGTCGGCGCGTCGGCCTGACGGGGCAGGGCGTGCACGTCGTCCGGTCGGGCAATGGTCGGGCGTGGGTGGTTCAGGCCGGATCGACCAGGCCCGGGCCGCTCAGCCCGCGACATCCTCCGCCTTCCAGTCCCCCGACTTCCCGCCGCGCTTCTCCCTGACGCTCACCTCGGTGATCACCATCCCGCGATCCACCGCCTTGCACATGTCGTACACGGTGAGCAACCCGACCTGCACGGCCGTCAGCGCTTCCATCTCGACGCCGGTCCGCCCGAACGTCTCGACCTGCGCGACGCAGTGCACGCCCGGCAGCGCATCGTCGAGTTCGAAGTCGACGGCCACGCGCGTCAGCGCGAGCGGGTGACACAGCGGAATGAGGTCGGCGGTGCGCTTCGCGCCCTGGATCGCGGCGATCCGCGCGACGCCGAGCACGTCGCCTTTCTTCGCCTTGCCGTCGCGGATCAGCGCGAAGGTCGCCGGCAGCATCCGGATCGTGCCGCGCGCGATCGCGATGCGTTGCGTTTCCTGCTTGCCGCCGACGTCGACCATGTGTGCGTGGCCGGCAGCGTCGAAATGGGTCAGTCCTGACATGTCTTGCTCCAGTGGAACGGCGTGCGCGCGCGAGCACGTCACCCGATCCTGCTTCGTGACCGGCCGGGGCGCCGAATCCCTCTCTGCACCCCGATCCGATCCAACGTTTCAACGGGCGCCTATCATAGCAGTGGCGTTCGCGGCACCGGGCGCGCAGATGGCGCACTTGCCGCACGGGACAGTTGCAATGTCGCCGGTACAATGACCCGAATATTCAGACCACACGCCGCAATGCGCGCCCGGCGCGCGGGGCGGCGTCGCTTTCATCCTGCCATGCGTGTCAAACAGTTGCTTGCCGTGTTGCTGTCGGCGGCGCTCGTGCTGCCGCCGAGCGGCCATGCACAGCGCACCTCCGCGCTGCCGCTCGAGCCGGCGACCGGCGCCTCGCCGTCGATCTCCACGCTGCCGTCGGGCATCGCGACCGGCGTGTTCGGCACCTACGGCGGCGCGGAAAGCCGGTTTGCCGGCGCCGACGGCGCGTCCGCCCCCGGCGCGAGCCTGCGCGCGCCGCTGCGCACGCTGGAGCTGCCCGACCTCGGCGACGGTTCCGGCGGTTCGCTCACGCCGCAGGCCGAACGCCGTCTCGGCGAGCGCGTGATGCGCGAGGTGCGGCGCGATCCGGACTATCTCGACGACTGGCTCGCACGCGATTACCTGAACGCGATCGCGAAGCGGCTCGCGGCCGCGGCGGCGGCGCGCTACATCGGCGGCTACATGCCGGACTTCGAACTGTTCCCGGTGCGCGATCCGCAGATCAACGCGTTCTCGATGCCGGGCGGCTTCATCGGCATCAACAGCGGGCTGGTCGTCACGACGCAGACGGAATCCGAACTCGCATCGGTGGTCGGCCATGAGATGGGCCACGTGCTGCAGCGGCACATCGCGCGGATGATCGGCGCGAACGAGAAGACCGGCTACACCGCGCTCGCGACGATGCTGCTCGGCGTGCTGGCAGGCGTGCTCGCGCGCAGCGGCGATCTCGGCAGCGCGATCGCGATGGGCGGGCAGGCCTATGCGGTCGACAATCAGCTGCGCTTTTCGCGGTCGGCCGAGCGCGAAGCCGACCGCGTCGGGTTCCAGCTGCTCGCCGGTGCCGGCTACGACCCGTACGGGATGCCGGGCTTCTTCGAACGGCTCGAGCGCACGTCGATGGGCGACGCGGGCGTACCGGCCTATGCGCGCACGCACCCGCTGACGGGCGAGCGGATCGCCGACATGGAGGATCGCGCACGCCGCGCGCCGTATCGGCAGCCGCACCAGTCGGCCGAATATGGCTTCGTGCGCGCGCGGTTGCGCATTCTGCAGAACCGCGCGCCGAACGACATCGCGGCCGAGGCGCGCCGGATGCAGCTCGAGCTCGACGATCGGACGGCACCGAACGTCGCGGCGAACGCGTACGGGATCGCGCTCGCGAACACGCTGCTGGGCCAATACGATGCGGCCGACAAGGCGCTCGCGTCGGCGCGCGCCGCGTTCGACGCGCGCGAGCGGCGCGCGGACGATCCGGCGACGAGTTCGCCGAGCCTCGACGTGCTTGCGGCCGACATCGCCCGCCGCGCGGGACGGACCGACGACGCGGTGCGGCTCGCGGCGCTCGCGCAGCGGCGCTGGCCGGCGTCGCATGCGGCGATCGTCGCGCACCTGCAGGCGCTGATCGCCGCGCGCCGCTTCGCCGACGCGCAGGCGCTCGCGCGCACCCAGGCTCAGGCGGACCCCGAGCAGCCGGACTGGTGGGATTACCTCGCGAAGGCGAGCGACGGCCGTGGCGACGTGCTCGCGCGGCGCCGCGCGCTCGCGGAGAAGCTGGCGCTCGACGGCGCGTGGCCATCGGCGATTCGCCAGCTGAAGGAGGCGCGCGACGCGAAGGATGTGTCGTTCTACGACCAGTCGATCATCGGCGCTCGGCTGCTGGAATTCGAGGCGCGCTACAAGGAAGAGCGCGAGGACGAGAAGAACGGCCGCGGATGATCGCCGCCAGGCGGGCAGGGCCGTGGGCGCGCGTCAGCCTGCGGCACTGCCGGCACCATCGTCCGACGCGTCCGATGGATGGCGCGCCCGCTGCGCGGGACTCGCGACGAAGCCGAACGTCGCCGGCACGTCGGCACGGGCGAGACTGCCGAGCGGCAGCGTGTGCCCGTCGCGCCAGCGCAGCACGGGCGGCGTCGCGTGGAAGTCCGCGTGATCGGCGAACAGGCCGAGGTCGTGGTCGTGCAGCGCCGCGATGCGCGGCGGCGTGCCGGGCGCGCGAAACAGCACGCCGCCCGCATCGTCGAGCCACGCGGCGTCCGGCTCGAACGGCGCGCCGGTCTGGTCGGCCAGCGTGAGCTGCCCGTCGCGCTCGGCCAGGCGCACGACCCACGGCGTATAGGCGAGTTCGACGTACACGCGTTGCGGCCCGTTCTGGAAGAACCACTGGCCGTGCGCATCGCATTCGTAGTTGCGCCCGATGAACGCGTTCAGCGCCGCATGCCGGACTGGCGAGCCGAGCTCGCCGGCGGCCTGCGCGGCGTCGTCGCGCAGCCGCCACTCGCCGCGCCGGTCGAGCAGCAGCCAGCCGGTGCAGTGCGGTACGTTCGGCCACTTGGCGAGGGCCTGCCTGACGATGTCATCCATGGTCGACGAATTTCGAGCAATAGCCGAACACCCGCGCCGACAGCCAGTCGAGGCGGCCGGGGAACGGCCCGGTCATGAATCCCGCATGGCCGCCGTCCGCCGGCTGGTCGAGCTCGACGGCCGGCGACACGTCGGCGGCGCTCGGCAGCGCGGATTCGGGCAGGAACGGATCGTTGCGGGCGTTGAGGATCAAGGTGGGCACGTCGATCGCGGGCAGCAGCGGGCGCGTCGTGGCCTGGGTCCAGTAGTCGTCGGCGTTGGCGAAGCCGTGCAGCGGTGCAGTCACGACTTCGTCGAAGTCGCGCATCGTCACGGCCCGCAGCATCGCGTCGCGATCGAACAGCCCCGGATACTGGTCGAGCTTCGCGAGCGCCTTGCGTTTCAGCGTCTTCAGGAAGCTGCGCGTATAGACCATCGCGAAGCCCTGCGACAGCGCGCGGCCGCCCGCGTGCACGTCGATCGGCGTCGAGATCGCGGCGGCCGCGTGCACGATCGACGTGTCGCTGCGGTGCTCGCCGAGCCAGCGCAGCAGCACGTTGCCGCCGAGCGACACGCCGGCCGCGACGATCGGCCCGCGATGCCGCGCGGCGAGCCGGCGCAGGATCCAGTCGACCTCGGCGCTGTCGGCGAGATGGTAGAAGCGCGGCTGCCGGTTGAGCTCGCCGCTGCAGCTGCGAAAGTGCGGGACGACCGCGTGCCAGCCCTTCGCGCGCGCGGCGGCCATCATTGCCAGCGCGTAGTGCGAGCCGGAACTGCCTTCGAGGCCGTGGAACAGCACGAACAGCGGCGCGTCGGGCGGCGGCGCGGCACTGTCGAGATGCGCGACCCAGTCGAGATCGATGAAGTCGTGGTCGGGGGTTTCCCATCGCTCGCGTCGGTACGCGACCGCCGGACGCCGTGCGAACAGCGCGGGCACGATGGTTTGGGCATGGCTGTTCGGCAGCCAGCGCGGTGCGCGATAGCGCAGTGAATCGTCGTCGGGGGCCGGGGCCCCGGTCAGCGGCGAGGTGGGCGGAGAAGCCGTACTCATGATCGCCCCGCTAATGCGTTGTTGCTTCGTTACGTCGTCAGTGCAGCGGACCCTGCCCGTGACGGATCTTCGCGGCGAATTGTCCGGCCGCCTGTTCAGGAATCGGGCTCGCGTGGATATGCGCGATGCGCCACTCGCCGCGTTCGTGAATCATCACGTACGTGGCAAAAACCATGTCGGGATCGGCCGTCAGGTCGGCCTGCTGATGCGCTTCGGCGATCGTGTAGACGACGGTGCCGAGGCTGTCGTACACGCGGATGTCGAGCGGTTCGATCGTCACCGGGCGCGTCGCGAGCCGGTTGGCCAGCCCGCTGCGGATCTGGTCGAGGCCGTGCAGATGCTCGCCGTCGGCCCAGACGCAGCTGGCGAAGTCCTCGTCGATCCACAACCCCAGCAGCGCGTCGAGATTGGCATCGGCGACGGCCTGGTAGTAGGCGTTCAGCGTATCGGCAGCGGCTTCGAAAAGGCGGGCAAAACGTGGCATCGGGGTTATCTCTCGCGCGCGTCGCGCGCCGTATTCAGCACGGCGGCCCGGATGGAGCCGCCGTACACCGGTGAATCGGATTGCCCGGCGCGTCGTGCGACGCTGCCGGCCAGGGTCAGCGCTGCCCGACGAGCATGCCGCGCAAATCGCCGAATACCTGCTCGGGACCGAGTTCGCGCAGGCACTTCAGATGGCCGAGCGGGCACTCGCGTTCGAAGCAGGGACTGCATTCGAGATGCAGCCATTGTACCTTCGCCAGGTCCGACAGCGGAGGGGTGTGGCGCGGATCGGTCGATCCGTACAGCGCGACGAGCGGCCGGCGCAAGGCGGCCGCGACGTGCATCAGCCCCGAATCGTTGGTCACGACCGCGTTCGCGCGCGCGATCAGCGCGCATGCCTCGGACAGCGACGTCTGCCCGCACAGGTTGCGCACGTTCGGCGCGTGGTCGGCGATCGCCTGCGCGGCGGCGGCGTCCTTCTGCGAGCCGAGCGCGACGATCTGCGTGTACGGGAACGACTGGTGAACGATCGTCGCGAGCGTCGCGAAGTGCTCGGGCGGCCAGCGCTTGGCCGGGCCGTATTCCGCGCCGGGGCAGAACACGACGAGCGGCTTGCGCGTATCGAGATTGAAACGCGCGGACACGCGCGCCGTCTCGTTCAGGTCGGCGTCGAGGCGCGGCGCGGGCAGCGTCTTCATCGACTCGGGCAGCTTCGCGCCCGGCGCATACGCGAGCGCCGCGTAGTGGGTCGTCATCGGCGGACGTTCGGCCGACTTGTCCGGGTTTGCGTGCCGCACGTTCAGCAGGCCATAGCGGTGCTCGCCCGTGTAGCCGATCCGCAGCGGGATGTTCGCGAGCCACGGGATCACCGCGGACTTCAGCGAATTCGGCAGCACGTACGCCGCGTCGTAGCCGACGTCGCGCAGGTCGCTCGCGAGCTGCCAGCGGCGCAGCAGCTGCAGCTTGCCGTGCGCGAGGTCGGTCGCGTAGACATCGTGGATCTCGGGCATCCGCTCGAGCACGGGCGCGACCCAGGTGGGTGCGACGGCATCGATCGCGATGCGGGGATGGAGCTTCTTCAGCAGCGCAAAAAGCGGCTGCGCCATCAATGCGTCACCGATCCAGTTCGGTGCGATAACCAGCGCTCGACGCATCAGGTCGACTTCCGATGTCGTAATGAAGCACGGTGCACAGGCACCGCGTTCGGGTTGTCAGAACAGGAAAAGGGCGGCGCGCCGGGATTCCGGCTGCGCCGCCTTGCGTGCGGCGGGCCCGCGGGCCCGGCCGGCCGGGGCTCAGTGGCCCTTCACCACCTCGCCGTCGCGCAGCTTGTAGCGCGTGCCGCAGTACGGGCAGCGCGCCTCGCCGTGCGACACGTCGATGAACACGCGCGGGTGCGCGCTCCAGCGCGCCATGGCCGGGTTCGGGCAGTAGGCGGGGAGATCCTTGGCCGTCAGCTCGACCAGCGGCATTTCCTTGATTTCGCTCATGAGACTTTCTCTTATCACTCTTTTGTGGGGCGGTCGGTGGCGCAGCGCGCTCAGACCTTCGTCAGCCAGTGCGCGTACTTCGCGTTCTTGCCCGACACGATATCGAAAAACGCCGACTGGAGCTTTTCCGTGACCGGGCCGCGCGCGCCGCTGCCGATCGTGCGGTTGTCGAGTTCGCGGATCGGCGTGACTTCGGCGGCCGTGCCGGTGAAGAACGCCTCGTCGGCCGTATAGACCTCGTCGCGCGTGATGCGCTTCTCGATCACCTCGATGCCGGCGTCCTTCGCGAGCGTGATGACCGTGTCGCGCGTGATGCCGTCGAGGCACGACGACAGGTCGGGCGTGTACAGCTTGCCGTTGTTCACCAGGAAGAAGTTCTCGCCGGAGCCTTCCGACACGTAGCCGTCGACGTCGAGCAGCAGCGCTTCGTCGTAGCCGTCGGCGGTCGCTTCCTGGTTCGCGAGGATCGAGTTCACATACCAGCCCGACGCCTTCGCGCGCACCATCGACACGTTCACGTGGTGGCGCGTGAACGACGACGTCTTCACGCGGATGCCCTTCGCGAGGCCTTCCTCGCCGAGGTACGCGCCCCACGGCCAGGCGGCGATCGCGACGTGGATCGTGTTGCCCTTCGCCGACACGCCGAGCTTTTCCGAGCCGACCCAGATGATCGGGCGCAGGTAGCACGACTCGAGCTTGTTCTCGCGCACGACTTCGAGCTGCGCGGCTTCGAGCGTTTCCCGGTCGAACGGCACGTCCATCTGGAAGATCTTCGCCGAATTCAGCAGACGTTTGGTGTGCTCGCGCAGGCGGAAGATCGCGGTGCTGCCGTCTGCCGTCTGGTACGCACGCACGCCCTCGAAGACGCCCATGCCGTAGTGCAGCGTATGGGTCAGGACGTGGATCTTGGCGTCGCGCCAGTCGATCAGCTTGCCGTCCATCCAGATCTTGCCGTCGCGGTCGGCCATTGACATAGGATTCTCCTGGAAGCGGTGAGGTGCTGCGGGTTGTGTGCAGCGTTGAGCCGGAAAGACGCATATTTTAGCGTCATTTGGCGTCGAGCCGGTCGGTCGGCCGAGGGCCGGGGCTATAATCCTCCGGCACCGATTCCAATGACGACGGGCCGTGCCGGCGGGAGACGCCGGAGCCCGGACGAACCGCCCGCTGCGGCCCGCTTTCCCATGCTCGCTCGATTGTCCGCCACCGACCGCTTCGCGCTGATCCAGGGCGCGCGCGACTATTCCCCGACCCTGATGGCGATCCTGTCCTGGGGGCTCGTCACCGGCGTCGCGATGAGCAAGTCGGTGATGACGCTCGGGCAGGCGAGCGCGATGTCGATCTTCGTCTACGCGGGCTCGTCGCAGCTCGCGGTGCTGCCGCTCCTCGTCGCGAAGCTGCCGATCTGGACGATCCTGCTCACGGCCACGATGGTCAACCTGCGCTTCGTGATCTTCAGCGCCGGGCTTGCTCCCCATTTTTCCTACCTGCCGCTGTGGCGGCGCCTCGCGATCGGCTATTTCAACGGCGACGTGATCTACCTGCTGTTCCAGAAACAGGGCTTCGCGAACGGCCACGTGCCGGGCAAGGAGGCGTATTTCTGGGGGATGGCGCTCGCGAGCTGGGCGTCGTGGCAGGTGTCGTCGCTCGCCGGCATCCTGCTCGCGAGCTTCGTTCCCGCGAGCTGGGGGCTGGAGCTGGCCGGCACGCTCGCGCTGATCCCGATCATGGTGTCGGCGGTCGCGAACCGCTCGACGCTCGCGGCCGTCGCGGTCGCCGGCATCGTGTCGCTCGTCGCGTTCGACCTGCCGTACCGGCTCGCGCTGCCGATCGCGGTGCTGGCCGCGCTCGCGGCGGGCAGCATGGCCGATTTCTTCGTCGAACGGGCCGACTGGCGGCGCATCCGGACCGAAACCGTGCACGAGAAGGAGATCGAATGAGCGCGACCGAGATCTGGATCGTCATCGTCGGGATGACGATCGTCACGGCCGTCACGCGCGCGCTGTTCCTGCTCGGCGGCGAACGCACCGTGCTGCCCGAGCGCGCCCAGCGCGCGCTGCGCTACGCGCCGGCCGCCGCGCTCGTCGCAGTCGTGCTGCCCGACGTGCTCGAAACGCCGGCCGGGCTGTCGTTCGCGCTGTCCAATCATCCGTTCTACGCGGCGCTCGCCGGCCTCGGCTGGTTCTTGTGGCGGCGCAGCATGCTCGGTACGATCATCGTCGGGATGCTCGTCTTCACCGTACTGCGCCTGATCTTCTGACGAATCGCCGCGCCGGCCGGCCGGGCGCCGGCCACGGGCGCACGCGCATTGCTGCATTGCGGCAAGGGGTCGATGGCCACGCGCGATCCCAAATAGGCGGAATTCGCCGCCGCACGGGTCAGTCTGCCGGATGGATCGGCTAGAATGCCCGTTCGAGATTTTTTACCCGTGCGCGTCATGCGAACCGCCAGCCACGGCCGCATCCGGCGCCCTTTCGCGGCAGCCCGCGCACGTCCAGCGTGAACCCCCTTTCCCCATCCACTACTTCAATCTGTTCAACATGAGCCAAGTCAAGCGTCTTACCGACCTGATCGCCGCCGGCCAGCTCGCCGGCAAGCGGGTGTTCATCCGCGCCGACCTGAACGTCCCGCAGGACGATCAAGGCAACATCACCGAAGACACGCGCGTGCGCGCGTCCGTGCCGGCCATCCAGGCCGCGCTCGACGCCGGCGCGGCCGTGATGGTCACGTCGCACCTCGGTCGTCCGACCGAAGGCGAATTCAAGCCAGAAGACTCGCTCGCGCCGGTCGCGAAGCGACTCGCCGAACTGCTCGGCCGCGACGTGCCGCTCGTCTCGAACTGGGTCGAGAACGGCGTGAACGTCGCGCCGGGCCAGGTCGTGCTGCTCGAGAACTGCCGCGTGAACAAGGGCGAGAAGAAGAATTCGGACGAGCTCGCCCAGAAGATGGCGAAGCTCTGCGACGTGTACGTGAACGACGCGTTCGGCACCGCGCACCGCGCGGAAGCGACCACCCACGGGATCGCGAAGTACGCGCCCGTCGCGTGCGCGGGCCCGCTGCTGGCCGCCGAACTCGACGCGCTCGGCAAGGCGCTCGGCAATCCGGCGCGTCCGCTGGTCGCGATCGTCGCCGGTTCCAAGGTGTCGACCAAGCTGACCATTCTCAAGTCGCTGGCCGGCAAGGTCGACCAGCTGATCGTCGGCGGCGGCATCGCGAACACGTTCATGCTCGCGGCCGGCCTGTCGATCGGCAAGTCGCTCGCGGAAGCCGACCTCGTCGCCGAGGCGAAGGCGATCATCGACGAGGCGCGCGAGCGCGGCGCGTCGGTGCCGATCCCGAGCGACGTCGTCACCGCCAAGGAATTCTCGCCGACGGCAGCAGCCACGGTGAAGCAGGTCGCCGACATCGAAGCGGACGACATGATCCTCGACATCGGCCCGGATACGGCCCGCGCGCTCGCCAGCCAGCTCGAGAAGGCCGGCACGATCGTGTGGAACGGCCCGGTCGGCGTGTTCGAGTTCGACCAGTTCGGCAATGGCACCAAGACGCTCGCCGAAGCGATCGCCAAATCGTCCGCGTTCTCGATCGCGGGCGGCGGCGACACGCTCGCGGCCATCGCGAAGTACGGCATCCACGACCAGGTCAGCTACATCTCGACGGGCGGCGGCGCCTTCCTCGAGTTCCTCGAGGGGAAGAAGCTGCCGGCGGTGGAAGTGCTCGAAACGCGGGCGGCCTGAGCGTGGTGGCGCGCGCAGGGGTGACGAAGGCCGCGCGCTCCGCGAAAGCGGAGCAGCCGGCCGGCGCGGGCAAGCGCAAACGCGCGCCCGCGCGGGCGAACTCAACCCCGCGCGCACCGGCGGCCGCCGGCGACGCGGCCATGCAGCACCACGAGATTCAGAACAAAGCGATGCCGGGCGCAAGCACCGGCACGCCCCCCGGAACGGCCGCCGCTGGGCTCGCCGATTCCGGCTCTCGCAGCGTTTCACCCAGCGCATCCACCTTGATCCAGATGAGGAGTTTCATGCAGCGCGCCACCAAGATAGTCGCCACGATCGGCCCGGCTTCCAGTTCGCCGGAGATTCTGCTGCAGATGATGCAGGCGGGCCTCGACGTCGTGCGGCTCAATTTTTCGCACGGCACGGCCGACGATCACCGCCAGCGCGCCGAGATGGTGCGCGAGGCCGCCCGCAGGGTCGGCCGCGAGATCGCGATCATGGCCGACCTCCAGGGCCCGAAGATCCGCGTCGGCAAGTTCGAGAACGGCAAGACGACGCTCGTGCCGGGCCAGGCCTTCATCCTCGACGCGGGCTGCGAGCTCGGCAACGACGAGCGGGTCGGCCTCGACTACAAGGAGCTGCCGCGCGACCTGAAGCCGGGCGACCTGCTGCTGCTGAACGACGGCCTGATCGTGCTGACCGTCGAGCGCGTGCTCGGCGACGAGATCCACACGATCGTCAAGGTGGGCGGCGAGCTGTCGAACAACAAGGGGATCAACCGCCAGGGCGGCGGCCTGTCGGCGCCCGCGCTGACCGCGAAGGACATGGAGGACATCCGCACGGCGATGTCGCTCGGCGCGGATCTCGTCGCGGTGTCGTTCCCGAAGAACGCGACCGACATGGAAATGGCGCGCCAGCTCGCGAACATCGCGGGCGCGCCGTACGGCATCAAGCCGAAGATGATCGCGAAGATCGAGCGCGCGGAGGCGATTCCGGCGCTGCAGAGCATCCTCGACGCGTCCGACGGCATCATGGTCGCGCGCGGCGACCTCGCGGTGGAAGTCGGCAACGCGGCCGTGCCGGCGTTGCAGAAGCGCATGATCCGGATGGCGCGCGAGTCGAACAAGCTCGTGATCACCGCGACGCAGATGATGGAATCGATGATCCACGCGCCCGTGCCGACCCGCGCGGAAGTGTCGGACGTCGCGAACGCGGTGCTCGACGGCACCGACGCGGTGATGCTGTCGGCCGAGACGGCCGCCGGCAAGTACCCGGTCGTCACGATCGAGACGATGGCGGCCGTGTGCGTCGAGGCGGAAAAGTCGGAACACGTCGAACTCGACAAGGATTTCCTCGACCGCACGTTCACGCGGATCGACCAGTCGATCGCGATGGGCGCGTTGTTTACCGCCTATCACCTGGGTGCGAAGGCGATCGTCGCGCTGACCGAATCGGGCGCGACCGCGCTGTGGATGTCGCGTCACTACACGCACGTGCCGATCTTCGCGCTGACGCCGCGCGTCGGCAGCGAGCGCACGATGGCGCTGTACCGCAACGTGACGCCGCTGCACGTCGACTTCAACAGCGACCGCGACTCGGCGCTGCAGGCGGCGCTCGAGATCGTCGTCAAGCAGGGCTACGTACAGCACGGCGACATGGTCGTGCTGACCGTCGGCGAGCCGATGGGGCAGGCGGGCGGCACCAACACGCTGAAGATCGTGCGGGTCGGCGAACATTATTGAGCGCCGGCGTGCACCGGGCCGGTCCGTCGACCGGTCCGACGGCCGCCCGAACTGATCGGGCACCGTTTATTCGACGAAAGCCGCGCGGGGTTCGATGCCCCGCGCGGCTTTTTTTCTGTTTTTTGGCCGCATTGTGCCGTGCGAAGGTAACAAAATGCGAGTACGCGCCACCGGGCGGTCGGAATCGGAGGCGCTTCGCGATAAAATGCGGCTATTCGACGCTCAGCCGCGCCGTGCCGCCCCGGATTCGACGGGGAGCGAGCGCCGCGCCGGCGTCAGGGCGCACCGGTTTTCATTCCAAGGAGTTCCACAATGCCTCTCGTATCAATGCGTCAATTGCTGGACCACGCGGCAGAGCACGGTTACGGCCTGCCGGCCTTCAACGTGAACAACCTGGAGCAGGTCCAGGCGATCATGGCGGCAGCGGACCAGGTCGGCGCGCCCGTGATCATGCAGGCATCGGCCGGTGCGCGTAAGTACGCGGGCGAGCCGTTCCTGCGCCACCTGATCGAAGCGGCGGTCGAGTCGTATCCGCACATCCCGGTCGTGATGCACCAGGATCACGGCCAGTCGCCGGCCGTCTGTACGGCCGCGATCCGCAGCGGTTTCACCAGCGTGATGATGGACGGTTCGCTCGAAGCCGACGGCAAGACGGTCGCCTCGTACGAATACAACGTCGACGTGTCGCGCAAGGTCGTCGAGATGGCGCACTCGATCGGCGTGACGGTCGAAGCCGAACTCGGCGTGCTCGGCTCGCTCGAGACGATGAAGGGCGACAAGGAAGACGGCCACGGCGCGGAAGGCACGATGACCCGCGAGCAGCTGCTGACCGATCCGGAGCAGGCCGCCGACTTCGTGAAGCTCACGCAGTGCGACGCGCTCGCGATCGCGATCGGTACCTCGCACGGCGCGTACAAGTTCTCGAAGAAGCCGACGGGCGACATCCTGTCGATCCAGCGCATCAAGGAAATCCACGCACGCATCCCGAACACGCACCTCGTGATGCACGGTTCGTCGTCGGTGCCGCAGGAACTGCTGGCCGAGATCCGCGAATTCGGCGGCGACATGAAGGAAACCTACGGCGTGCCGGTCGAGGAAATCCAGGAAGGCATCAAGCACGGCGTGCGCAAGATCAACATCGACACCGACCTGCGTCTCGCGATCACCGGCGCGATCCGCCGCTACCTGTTCGAGAACCCGGGCAAGTTCGATCCGCGCGACTACCTGAAGCCCGCGCGCGAAGCGGCGAAGCAAGTCTGCGTCGACCGCTACCTCGCGTTCGGCTGCGAAGGCCAGGCCGCGAAGATCAAGCCGGTGTCGCTCGACAAGATCGCCGAACAGTACAAGTCCGGCGCGCTCGCGCAGGTCGTGCGCTGAGACTGTAGTACGATTGCCCCGCCCGGTTTCGCGCCGGGCCGGGGCTGACTGCCTTGGGGCCGGATCGGATCCGGCTCCGGCAGCCGTTCCGTCCGGCCGAACAAGGGCCGGCCGGCAACCGACGGGCGTGATCTCCCGGCGGTTCGCCGACGCATTGCAAGACCGCCGTTCCCGCCTGCCGCGGGGAACGGCGTTTCCCTTTTTGTTTGGCTCCTTATCTGCGAAAAGACGATGTCTACCCTTTACGAATCCACGCTCCGCTCGCTGCCGCTCCTCGGTCGCGGCAAGGTCCGCGACAACTACGCGGTCGGCAACGACAAGCTCCTGATCGTCACGACCGATCGCCTGTCGGCATTCGACGTGATCATGGGCGAGCCGATTCCGAACAAGGGCCGCGTGCTGAACCAGATGGCGAACTTCTGGTTCGACAAGCTCGCGCACATCGTGCCGAACCACCTGACGGGCGACGCGCCGGAAGCGGTCGTTGCGGCCGACGAGGTCGAGCAGGTCAAGGGCCGCGCCGTGGTCGTCAAGCGCCTCGAGCCGATCATGATCGAGGCGGTCGTGCGCGGCTACCTGGCCGGCAGCGGCTGGAAGGAATACCAGGCGTCGGGTGCCGTGTGCGGCGTCAAGCTGCCGGAAGGCCTGCAGAACGCGCAGAAGCTGCCCGAGCCGATCTTCACGCCGGCCGCGAAGGCCGAGCTCGGCGAGCACGACGAGAACATCACGTTCGAGGAAACCGAGCGCCGCATCGGCACCGAGCTGGCCGCGACGATCCGCGACATCTCGATCCGCCTGTACAAGGAAGCGGCCGACTACGCGGCGACGCGCGGCATCATCATCGCCGACACGAAGTTCGAATTCGGCCTCGACAACCACGGCAAGCTGTACCTGATGGACGAAGTGCTGACCGCCGATTCGTCGCGCTTCTGGCCGGCCGACCAGTACCAGGTCGGCACCAACCCGCCGTCGTTCGACAAGCAGTTCGTGCGCGACTGGCTCGAGGCGCAGCCGTGGGGCAAGACCGCGCCGGCACCGGCGCTGCCGGCCGACGTCGTCGAGAAGACGGCCGCGAAGTACCAGGAAGCGCTCGAGCGCATCACCGGCCAGCCGCTCGCCTGAAGGAAGGAACGCACGAAATGAGTGAAGTCCAGACTGCCCACACGCACAGCGCGCCGCTCGTCGGCGTGCTGATGGGTTCGAGTTCCGACTGGGACGTGATGAAGAACGCGGTCGCGATCCTGCAGGAATTCGGCGTGCCGTACGAAGCGAAGGTCGTGTCCGCGCACCGGATGCCCGACGAGATGTTCGACTATGCGGAGAAGGCGCGCGAGCGCGGGCTGCGCGCGATCATCGCGGGCGCCGGCGGCGCCGCGCACCTGCCCGGCATGCTGGCCGCGAAGACCACGGTGCCGGTGCTCGGCGTGCCGGTCGCGAGCAAGTACCTGAAGGGCGTCGATTCGCTGCACTCGATCGTGCAGATGCCGAAGGGCGTGCCGGTCGCGACGTTCGCGATCGGCGAGGCCGGCGCCGCGAATGCCGCGCTGTTCGCGGTGTCGATCCTGTCCGGTAACTCGGTCGACTACGCGAACCGGCTCGCCGCGTTCCGCGTGCGCCAGAACGAAGCCGCGCACGCGATGGTGCTGCCGCCGCTCGCGTGACGGCGCACCGGCGGCCGCACTGCCATGCCAGCGGCCGCCTGATCTTCCCCACTGCGGCGGGCGTTGCTCGCCGCGACCGACCACTGACATGACCGCAACTCCTGATTCCGTTTCCCCGATCCTGCCCGGCGCGTGGCTGGGCATGGTCGGCGGCGGCCAGCTCGGCCGCATGTTCTGCTTTGCCGCCCAGTCGATGGGCTATCGCGTCGCCGTGCTCGATCCCGATCCGACGAGCCCCGCCGGCGCGGTCGCCGACCGTCATCTGCGCGCGGCCTACGACGACGAAGCCGCGCTCGCCGAACTCGCCGAACTGTGCGATGCCGTGTCGACCGAATTCGAGAACGTGCCGGCCGCAAGCCTCGATTTCCTCGCGCGCACGACGTTCGTCGCGCCGGCCGGCCGCTGCGTCGCGGTCGCACAGGACCGGATCGCGGAGAAGCGTTTCATCGAGGCGTCGGGCGTGCCGGTCGCGCCGCACGTCGTGATCGAATCGGCGGCGGCACTCGCCGCGCTCGACGATGCCGCGCTCGACGCGGTGCTGCCGGGCATCCTGAAGACGGCGCGCCTCGGCTACGACGGCAAGGGCCAGGTGCGCGTGAGCACCGCGCGGGAAGCGCGCGACGCGCATGCGTCGCTCGGCGGCGTGCCGTGCGTGCTCGAGAAGCGTCTGCCGCTGAAATACGAAGTGTCCGCGCTGATCGCGCGCGGCGCGGACGGCCGCTCGGCCGCGTTCCCGCTCGCGCAGAACGTGCATCACAACGGCATCCTCGCGCTGACGGTCGTGCCGGCGCCGGCCGCCGATGCCGCGCGCGTCGAGGAGGCGCAGCAGGCAGCCGTGCGGATCGCCGATACGCTCGGCTACGTCGGCGTGCTGTGCGTCGAATTCTTCGTGCTGGAAGACGGCTCGTTCGTCGCGAACGAAATGGCGCCGCGCCCGCACAACTCCGGCCACTACACGGTCGATGCGTGCGCAACGAGCCAGTTCGAGCAGCAGGTGCGCGCGATGACGCGCATGCCGCTCGGCAACCCGCGCCAGCATTCGCCGGCCGCGATGCTGAACATCCTCGGCGACGTGTGGTTCCCGAACGGTGCGGCCGAGTCCGTCACGCCGCCGTGGGACACGGTCGCCGCGATGCCGGCCGCGCACCTGCACCTGTACGGCAAGGAAGAAGCGCGCGTCGGCCGCAAGATGGGTCACGTGAACTTCACGGCCGAGACGCGCGACGACGCGGTTGCCGCGGCCACCGCGTGCGCGCAGCTGCTGCGCGTGCCGCTCGACTGAGGCACCGGCCGATGTCCATCGATCTCCCGAACACCGTGACGCCCGCGCAGATCGACGCGGCTGCCGCGCTGCTCGACGCGGGGCAACTCGTCGCATTCCCAACCGAAACCGTGTACGGGCTCGGCGGCGACGCGGCGAATCCCGAGGCCGTCGCGCGCATCTACGCGGCGAAAGGGCGGCCGGCGAACCATCCGGTGATCGTGCATCTGCCGCCCGGCGGCGACCCGGGCTACTGGGCCGACGACCTGCCGGCCGATGCGCAGGCGCTGATCGATGCATTCTGGCCGGGCCCGCTGACGCTGATCCTGAAGCGTCATGCGCGCATTCCGGATGCCGTGAGCGGCGGCCAGGATTCGGTCGGCCTGCGCTGTCCGTCGCATCCGGTCGCGCAGGCGCTGCTGGCCGCGTTCAGCGCGCGGCGCGGCGGCCACGGCGGCGTCGCCGCGCCGTCCGCGAACCGCTTCGGCCACGTGAGCCCGACCACCGCTCAACATGTGCGCGAAGAATTCGGCGACACCGTGCACGTGCTCGACGGCGGTCCGTCGGAAGTCGGCATCGAATCGACGATCCTCGACCTGTCGCGCGGCTTTCCGGCGCTGCTGCGCCCGGGCCACGTGACGCCGCAGCAGATCGCCGACGTGCTCGGCCGCGCGCCGCGCCTGCCCGACGGCAGCGATGCGACCGCGCCGCGTGCGTCCGGCACGCTGAAGGCGCATTACGCGCCGCGCACGCCGCTCGCGCTGCTGCCGTTCGATGCGCTCGAGCCGCTGCTCGCGGCCGCGCAGACCGACGGCGAACGCGTCGCGCTCGTCGCACGCGCGTCGCGCGCGGGACGCTGGGCGCAGGCCGACGGCGTGCATTTCGTCGCGGCGCCGGAAGATCCGCAGGCATATGCGCGCGATCTGTACGGGATGCTGCGCGCGCTCGATCGTGCGCAGGTCGCCCGCATTCTCATCGAGAAGCTGCCCGAGACCGTCGAGTGGATCGCGGTCAACGATCGCCTCGGTCGTGCGGCGGCCGCATTCGAAGCGCAGGGGTGAGCGCGGCAGCGAGGCACGTGCCGGCGCCGTAGGTCGCGCGCCGACGAGCATGCATCGTGCAGCACGTCGGGATCGGAAAAACAAACGCCCGACCGGTGAACCCGGCGGGCGTTTTCACTTGTGTTCGCGTTCGCAGGCGCGAAGCATGCGCCGTCCGGTCCGCAGCAGTTGCGCGGACCGGACGCGGTGCTTACTTGCCGACGCCCGTCGCCGCGATCTGCTTCTCGACGAACTGGGCGATCAGCTGACCCATGTGCGTCGACGGGTGGACCGTGTCGGCGAACATGTAGGTCTGGTCCGCGTTCGCGGTCGTGTAGGTCTGCGGCGAGCAGAACAGCGACGAGCCGAAGGCGGACGGCATCGGCGCGCCGAATGCCTTCGCCGCGTTGACCATCGCCTGCAGGTTGCACGCGGTGCCCGTGTTCGACACCGTGAAGCCGTTCGCCTGGAAATTGGCCGTGATGCCGTCCTGCCACGTGAAAATGTCGAGCAACACGTACTTGGTCGTGTCGACCTTGAGCGCCTGCAGCGTTGCGACGAGCGTCTGATTGAACAGCCCGGACAGCTGCGTGAACGCCGCTTGCGTGCCGCTTGCCACTGCCATTGGCGTGCCGCCGATGTCCGGCATGTTCGACACGAATACGTGCGTGCCGCCTGCCGCGACGATCTGCTGGACGATGCCCG
The DNA here is from genome assembly GCF_024656005.1 of Burkholderia sp. SCN-KJ. Classification (NCBI taxonomy): domain Bacteria; kingdom Pseudomonadati; phylum Pseudomonadota; class Betaproteobacteria; order Burkholderiales; family Burkholderiaceae; genus Burkholderia; species Burkholderia sp. SCN-KJ. Next base: position 42,910 of record NZ_JANKOG010000013.1, on the reverse strand, counting down.
CGTACTGCTGCGCGGCGAGCCCGATCGCCTGCGCCGCCGCGAGCTGCGCGGCCGGCGTGTTGCCTTGCGCCTGCGCGACCTGCGCCTGATAGAAGATGTCGTTTGCGCCGCCGTTGAGCAGCACGATCTGGCCCGCGTTGAAGCTGCCGTGCTGCGACAGGTACTGCTTGAGCTGGTCGGCGATCGGCATCGTGGTCGCCTGCGCGTAGTCGGCGTTCGGCACGCTCGCGTCCGCGTGGCCGATACCGGGCTGCAACGTGACGCGCGAGCCGCCCTGCGCGTAGCCGAGGCCGCCCGTCGCCTGCAGCGGGATGCCGAAGCCGCCCTGGTTGGCGGGCTGCAGCGTGTCGCCGTAGTAGGTTGCGACGAGCTGCGGCCAGACCTGCCCCGGGTTGGTCGTGAAGCGGCCGCCGCCGAAGCCGAGCTTGATCTGCGAGTAGGTGCCGGCGTCCGACAGGCTGTCGCCGAACGACACGATCTGCATCTTCACGCCGGACGGCGGTGTGTTCGACGCGCTGCTGCTGTTGTTGTCGTCACCGCCGCCGCACGCGGCGAGCAAGGCGAGCGCGGCGCCCGCGATCGCGACTTGCGCGGTGCGCAGCAGGCGTTGGCGGTTGCGCGACGGGAATTGTCGTTGTGACTGCATCGTTCGATCTCCTCGTAGATATGGCCCGATGTATTTCTCATCTGCCGCGCGTCTCCTCAGGTACTGGCTGCGCGGCGGCCGTTGGCTGAAGCGGTTTATTGGTCGCGCACGGCCGCGAGCGGCGTGGTGCGCGGATCGTGGTTTGCGGCCTCGGCGATCTGCGCATGATAAGCGCTCGCCCATTCGGGCGGGCCGAAAATCGCGCGCAGCTTGTTGCGCCATCCATGAACGCGCAACGCGTCGGCCGCCATCGACACCCACTCGTGAAACGTCGCGACGAGCGGGTTGTTCGAGCCGAGCGGCTCGACGATTCCGAATTGCGGCGGATCGTCGGGCGACTCCTCGACGTAGCTGCCGAACAGGCGATCCCAGATCACGAGCACACCTGCGTAATTGCGGTCGATGTAGCGCGGGTTGCGTGCATGGTGCGCGCGATGGATCGACGGCGTATTGAGCACGTATTCGAGCCAGCCGAGCTTGCCGATCGCCTGCGTGTGCACGAAGAACTGGAACGCGAGGTTGATCAGCACGACGCCGACGATCTGCTGCGGCGGAAAGCCGAGGAACGCGAGCGGCAGCCAGAACGCCCACATGCCCGCGACGGGATACATCAGGCTCTGCCGGAACGCGGTCGAGAAATTCATCCGCTCGGACGAGTGGTGCACGACGTGCGCGGCCCACAGCCAGCGCACGCGATGGCTCGCGCGATGGAACCCGTAGTAGAGGAGATCCTGGCCGACGAACAGCACGGCGAACGACAGCCAGCCGTCGTGCCACGTGAACAGCCGGTAATGTGCGTAGCAGTACGCATAAACGGGGATCACGAACAGCCACGCGAGCTTGTCGGCGGCCTGGTGCATCAGCGCGAGCGCCGCATTGCACAGCGTGTCGCGCCACGCATAGAGATGATCCTGCGCGCGCGTGCGGGCGAGGTGCCAGGCCTCCCACGCGATGCAGAGCAGGAAGACGGGCGCCAGCGCGAGCAGAAGCAATTCGACGTCGAATCGCATGGACGTGTCTCCTCCTTTCCCCTGCAAGCCGTGAGGCCGGGCGTATGGCCCGTTGTAGATATCGGTCAGGCCAACAGCCTACGCAATCGGCACGCGCTAGGCGAGGGGGCAGCGTAGAGGGTTCCCTCTGAGCGGCTCAAACCGGTCGCTTCGCGCCGGGCCGCCGAGGGGACTTCCTGCGGGGCGGAAAACCTGGGGCGGCCCGGCGTTTTCTTGAGGACGGGGTCTCAACGGAAGCCATGCGGAACGGGGCCGCACGGTGCGGCCCCGTTTCATGGACACGGCTGGCGGGCGCTGCGCTGCGCGCCGGCGGCCGGGACCGTTTCAAACTGCACGGGGAGAACGCCCGGAGGCGGGACGCCCCGACAGGTGGCGCCGCCCGCGACCGACTCGAGCCGGCAGCGCGGCATGCGTGCGCCGCGTCGCGGCGCGTGCGTCGTCAGTGCGCGCCCGCGTAGATCCATTCGAGCAGCGTGTCGTGCGCCGCACGTGCGCCTTCGGCGCGATCGTCGTTGATGAAGCTGACGACGACGTAGCTCTGCCCGTCGGCGCCCGCGACGTAGCCCGCGATCGCGCGCACGTCGCGCAGCGTGCCGGTCTTGATGTGCGCGTTGCCGAGCACGCCCGCGTTGGTGAGACGGTTCTTCATCGTGCCGTCGATGCCGGCGATCGGCAGCGAATCGATGAACGCCTGCGCGACGGGGCTCGCGTTCGCGGCCTGCAGCAGCGCGGCGAGCGACTGCGCGCTCACGTGTTCTTCGCGCGACAGGCCCGAGCCGTTCTCGAGGTCGAGATCGGGCATCGCGATCCCGCTCTTCTGCAGGAACGCGCGAATCGCGCGGCTCGACTGCTCGGGCGTCGCGGGCGGCTTGCCGGCGACCGCGCCGATCGTCAGGAACAGGTTGCGCGCCATCACGTTGTTGCTGAACTTGTTGATGTCGTAGACGATGCCCCCGAGCACGGGGCTGTGATGGACCGCGAGCGGCCGTGCGGTGGTCGGCACCTTGCCTTCGCTGACGGGGCCCGCGATCGTGCCGCCGTCCTGCTGCCACAGCGCGAGGAAGCCGCGTGCGAAGAACGTCGTGTGATCGAGGATCGCGAGGTTCGTGGTGTGCGCGCCGCAGCGCAGCGGATAGTCGCCGGCGAACGAGGCGGTCATGATGTCGCCGCCGGCCGACAACGTCGGACGCGCGGCCGCGGCCGCCGCGCCGCACGACCCGGTGCCTTCGACCAGCTGGTTGTCGATCGACAGGTTCGCGAGCGGCGGCAGCACGTCGACGGCGATCTTGCCGTCGTCGCCCGGCGTCACCGTGAACGACACGGCCTTGAACGCATACAGCAGCGGATCGGGGCCGACGTTGTACGGCGCACTCACGTCATCGTCGAACGACGGCAGGTCGCGCGTCGACGCGGCGAAATAGCTCTTGTCGAGCACGAGGCCGCCGGCCACGCGCTTGATGCCCGCCTTGCGGATCTTGTCGACGAGGTCGATCAGTTCCTCCGGTACGAGCTTCGGATCGCCGGTGCCCTTGATGTAGAGGTTGCCCTGCAGCGTGCCGTCCGGATCGACCGGGCCGTCCGCGTACGCGGTGGTGCGCCAGCGGAAGTCGGGGCCGAGGATCGACAGGCCCGAGAAGGTCGTGACGAGCTTCATCGTCGACGCCGGCAGCATCGGCCGGCTTGCGTTCCACGCGATCAGCGGCTCGGGATCGCCGACGCGCTCGACGACGACGCTCATCGCCGAGGCCGGCACCTTCGCGCGCTGCAGTGCCACGAGCACGGACGCCGGCAGGCCGGCCGCCCGCGCGGCGGGCGACACCACGGCGGTCTTGCGCGCATCCTTGTGGGACTTCTTGCGGGCCTGCGCGGACGGGGCGAACGCAAGGGCCGTGCAGGTGGCGACGACGGCGGCCGCCCGCAGGAAGGGGCGGGCGCGGGGGGCGAACCGGGCGGAAAAATCGGAAATCGGCATGGGCGAATACGGGAAAAGCATCGGGCTCGGGCAGGGCGCGCGCGGCGCCGGAGCGCACATTGTAGAGACAAGTGCGCACGTGCCCCTTGCAATCCGCCTTTCTGTTGCATTGCAGGGGGCGCACGCGATTCGCGGCGCTACAATGGTCGCCATGTCTTACTCGTCAGATGGGTTCCGGTTCCGATGCGGATTCTGCTTGTTGAAGACGATCGAATGATCGCCGAGGGCGTACGCAAGGCGTTGCGCGCCGACGGCTTCGCGGTCGACTGGGTGCAGGACGGCGACGCCGCGCTCACGGCGCTCGGCGGCGAGACGTACGACCTGCTGCTGCTCGACCTCGGCCTGCCGAAGCGCGACGGCATCGACGTGCTGCGCACGCTGCGTGCGCGCGGGCAGTCGCTGCCGGTGCTGATCGTCACCGCGCGCGATGCGGTGGCCGATCGCGTGAAGGGGCTCGACGCGGGCGCCGACGACTACCTCGTCAAGCCGTTCGACCTCGACGAACTGGGCGCGCGGATGCGCGCGCTGATCCGCCGCCAGGCGGGGCGCAGCGAGTCGCTGATCCGCCACGGCGCGCTGACGCTCGATCCCGCGTCGCACCAGGTGACGCTCGACGGCGCGCCCGTCGCGCTGTCCGCGCGCGAGTTCGCGCTGCTCGAGGCGCTGCTCGCGCGGCCCGGCGCGGTGCTGTCGAAAAGCCAGCTCGAGGAAAAGATGTACGGCTGGGGCGAGGAGATCGGCAGCAACACGGTCGAGGTCTACATCCACGCGCTGCGCAAGAAGCTCGGCTCGGACCTGATCCGCAACGTGCGCGGGCTCGGCTACATGGTCGTCAAGGAAAGCTGACGCGTGCGGTCGATTCGTCATCAACTATTGATCTGGCTGCTCGCGATCGTCGTCGCGGGCGTGGGCGCCGCGGGCTGGCTGATCTACCGGCAGGCGCTCGCCGAAGCGAACGAGCTGTTCGACTACCAGCTGCAGGAAATCGCCGCGGCGCTGCCGTCCGAGCCGTTTTCGCAGGTGTTCGGTTCGCGCACCAACGGCGACGAAGGCATCGTGATCCAGATCTGGAACCGCAACGGCGTGCTGATGTACTTCTCGCATCCGCGCGCGCCGATCGCGCCGCGCGCGGAACTCGGCTTCTCGACCGAGCGCACCGATCGCGGCGAATGGCGCGTGTACGGCGCGATCGTCGGCGACAACGTCGTGCAGCTGGCGCAGCCGCTGTCGGTGCGCAACCGGCTCGCGGCGAACGTCGCGCTGCGCACGCTGTGGCCGCTGATCGTGCTGCTGCCGTTTCTTGGCGCGGCGGTCTGGATGATCGTCGGGCAAGGACTCGCGCCGCTCGAGCGCCTCACGCGCGCGGTCGAGGCGCGCCGGCCGGAAGCGCTCGATCCGTTGCCCGATGCGCGCCTGCCGCTCGAGGTGCAGCCGCTCGTGCGCGCGCTGAACGGGCTGCTCGCGCGGCTCGCGGCCGCGCTCGACACGCAGAAGGCCTTCGTCGCCGACGCCGCGCACGAACTGCGCACGCCGCTCGCGGCCGTGCAGATCCAGGCGCAGCTCGTCGCGCGCGCGAAGGACGACACGTCGCGCCGCGAGGCGCTCGCCGATCTGCAGGACGGCGTCACGCGCGCGACGCGCCTCGCCGAGCAATTGCTCGCGCTCGCGCGCGCCGAACCGGACGGCGCGACGATGCGCGAGCCGGTCGACCTGCAGGCGCTGCTGGTCGAATGCGTGGCCGCGCATGCACCGCTCGCGCAACGGCACAGCATCGATCTCGGCTTCGAGGAGACGCGCGCGGCGACCGTCGTCGCGGACGTCGGCGCGCTGCGCGTGATGTTCGGCAACCTGCTCGACAACGCGGTGAAGTACACGCCGGACGGCGGCCGCATCGACGTGTCGCTGACGCGCGACGCGGCAGGCCGCGCGTGCGTGCAGATCGGCGACAGCGGCCCCGGCATCCCGGCCGAAGAGCGCGAGCGCGTGTTCGACCGCTTCTACCGCGACAGCTCCGCGCGGGCGCGGGCCGACGTGTCGGGCAGCGGGCTGGGGCTCGCGATCGTCAAGCGCGTGGCGGCGCAGCAGGGCGCGACCGTGACGCTCGGCGACGCGGCCGCGGGCGGCCTGCTCGTGAGTGTCGTGTTCCGCGATGCCGAGCTGCCGCAGCCGGCGCCGCAGGCGTCCGAATCCGTATGACGAACGGCACACCGCGCGGGCGCCGCGCGGTAGCGGCGGCCTAAGCCCCGCTCAAGGTCGATTAAGCCTCCTTTAAGTCAGCGTCGTTACGCTGCGTCCTAACAACGAGGAGGTCCTACGATGAACACCCGATTCCTTGCGCGCGGCGCCGTCGCGGTCGCCGTGGCGGCCGCCCTGTCCGCCGGCTATGTCGCGGGCACCCGCCGCGCCGATCCGCAGATCATCACGCCCGCGCAGGCCGCCGCGCTGATGCCGGCCGAGGCCGCGGCGAAGACCGGCATTCCCGATTTCTCCGGGCTGGTCGAAACCTACGGCCCGGCGGTCGTGAACATCAGCGCGAAGCACGTCGTGAAGCAGGTGTCGCGGCGCGTGCCGCAGCCGCAGCTGCCGATGGATCCGAGCGATCCGTTCTACCAGTTCTTCAAGCACTTCTACGGCCAGGTGCCGGGCATGGGCGGCGACACGCAGCCGGACGACCAGCCGAGCGCGAGCCTCGGGTCGGGATTCATCGTCAGCTCGGACGGGTACATCCTCACCAATGCGCACGTGATCGACGGCGCGAACGTCGTCACGGTCAAGCTGACCGACAAGCGCGAGTACAAGGCGAAGGTCGTCGGCGCCGACAAGCAGTCCGACGTGGCGGTGCTGAAGATCGACGCGAGCGGCCTGCCGACCGTGAAGATCGGCGACCCGGCACAGAGCAAGGTCGGCCAGTGGGTCGTCGCGATCGGTTCGCCGTACGGCTTCGACAACACGGTCACGTCCGGCATCATCAGCGCGAAATCGCGTGCGCTGCCCGACGAGAACTACACGCCGTTCATCCAGACCGACGTGCCGGTGAACCCCGGCAACTCGGGCGGCCCGCTGTTCAACCTGCAGGGCGAGGTGATCGGCATCAACTCGATGATCTACTCGCAGACGGGCGGCTTCCAGGGCCTGTCGTTCGCGATCCCGATCAACGAGGCGATCAAGGTCAAGGACGAGCTCGTGAAGACCGGCCACGTGAGCCGCGGCCGCCTCGGCGTCGCCGTGCAGGGGCTGAACCAGACGCTCGCGAGCTCGTTCGGGCTGCAGAAGCCGGACGGCGCGCTCGTCAGCTCGGTCGACCCGAATGGCCCGGCCGCGAAGGCCGGCCTGCAGCCGGGCGACGTGATCCTCGCGGTCAACGGTTCGCCGGTGGCCGACTCCACGTCGCTGCCCGCGCAGATCGCGAACCTGAAGCCGGGCTCGAAGGCCGACCTGCAGGTGTGGCGCGACAAGTCGACGAAGTCGATCAGCGTGACGCTCGGCGCGATGACCGACGCAAAGCTGGCATCGAACGACGGCGGCCCCGTCGAGCAGGGGCGCCTCGGCGTCGCGGTGCGGCCGCTCACGCCGCAGGAGCGCAGCGCCGCCAACCTGTCGCACGGCCTGATCGTGCAGCAGGCCGGCGGCCCGGCAGCCAGCGCGGGCATCCAGCCCGGCGACGTGATCCTCGCGGTCAACGGCCGCCCGGTTACCAGTCCCGAGCAGTTGCGCGACGCGGTCAAGGGAGCAGGCAACAGTCTTGCTCTCCTGATCCAGCGGGATAATGCACAGATCTTCGTGCCGGTCGACCTGAGCTGACCGGCGGCCGTTGCGGGCCGGCCTGGCCGGCCCCGACGGGCGTCGCCGGCGTTCGGCCCGTGGTGCTGTGTTCCGACCCGAAAGGAGGGAGCCATGCAATATCTACGCAACGTGTCCCGATTTGCCGTCGCGGCGGCGCTGGCCGCCGGCTTCGCCGCCGCCGCGCCCGGCGCGTACGCGCAATCGGACGGCTTGCCCGCGGCGAGCCAGCAGGGCGATGTCAGCTACGTGTCGGGCGGCATCGGCAAGGATCAATCGACGGCATTCGAGAGCAACGAGGCGGCGTGGCCGCTGGCGCTGCGGTTCACCGGCAAGGGCGGCGAATACCTGGCCGACGTCCATGTGCGGATCGTCGACGGCAAGGGCACCGAGCTGCTGGCGACGGACGCGCGCGGGCCCTACATGCTCGTGAAGCTGCCGCCGGGGCGCTACACCGTGCACGCGTCGTACCAGGGCAGCGACGAATCGCGCGCGGTCACGGTCGGCGCGAAGGGCGGCGCGAAGGTCGCGTTCCAGTGGAGTGCGCAGTAGCGCGTCGCGCACAGGCCCGGCCGGGCCGCGCAATCGGGCCCAGTTTCGCCCATAATGAAAGCCACGGCACTTGTGCCGTGGCTTTTTCGTTTCCTGCCCCCGGCTTGCGCGCCGGGACCGCCGCCCGGAGGAGAAACGATGTCCGATGCTGCCGACCCTCGCCTCGAAATCGTGCCGAACCGCCATCGCGTGCGCGTGATCCATCGCGGCATCACGTATGCCGATTCGCACGGCGCGCTGACCGTGCGCGAAACGGGCCTGCCGGATATCCATTACCTGCCGCGTGGCGACGTGAACATGCACCGGCTCGTGAAGTCGAGCGTCACGACGGACTGTCCGCTGAGGGGCCGGGCCGTGTATTTCGACCTGCAGACCGAAGACGGCGTGATCGAGAGCGCCGCATGGAGTTACGAGGAACCGGGGTCGACCGTGTCTGCGCTTGCGCACTACGTCGCCTTCGACGTCGCACGGGTCGACAGTCTCGTCGAGACGTCCTGATGCGGCGCGTGTTCATCGGGGAGGCATCATGGAACTGAACGACACGTTACGCGTACCGCTCGCGCCGGCCGTCGTGCGGGCGGCGCTCGAGGATCTCGCGCTGCTGCGGGCGAGCTTCGATCATTGCGAATCGTTCGTGAAGCTCGCGCGCGGCGAGTTCGCGCTGACCATCACGGTGCCGCTCGGCCCGCTGCGCGCGCGCTACGACGTGCGTGCGCATTCGGCGAGCGAGCAGGGCGACGCGGAAGGGCAGCCGCGCCGCGTGCTCAACTTCAAGGCGCGGGCCGACGGCCTCGGCGCGCTGCGCGGGCAGGTCGAGCTCGTGCTGCGGCCGGACGATGACGACGCGGCCGCGACGTGCATCGAATACGTGGTGTGGGCGACGGCGAGCGGGCCGCTCGCCGAGCTGCCGGCGCGGCAGATCGAGAACGCGCTGCACGAGTGGACGGACGATTTCTTCCGCGAATTCTGCGCGGTCGTGCAGGCGAAGCACGGTCTCGTGCCGAACCGCGCGCGCTCGAGCCCGCAGCGTCGCCAGCATGTGTTCCTGCGGCCGGCGTCGCTGATGGCCGCGGCGAAGCGTCCGCTGCCGCCGCACCTTGGCGGCGCGCTCGGCGGCCGCGCCGCGAGCGCCGTGCATCATCGCGAATCGGGCCCGCTGCCCGTCTGGGCGTGGGCAGCGATCGTCGTGTTCGTGGCGCTGCTGCTGTACGCGGCGCGCTGGATCAACGGCGCCTGAGCGCCTGCGCGCACCGCCGCGTTGCCTCATTGTCCGGCCGTTCGCCGGCCGGTCGCCGGCGGCGCGGCCGCCGCTAGCGTCGGGCGTCGGGCCCGGCGCCGCGAAATTCCCGCCGATATGCCGACGGCGACGTGCCGAGCGCGCCCGCGAAATGCTGGCGCAGCGACACGCTCGAGCCGTAGCCGGCCGCTTGCGCGATCGCGTCGATCGATTGTCCGGTGGTTTCCAGCAGATGCTGCGCGCGCGTGAGCCGCTCGGCCTGCAGCCACGCGGTGACGGTCGTACCCGTTGCCTGGCGGAAGTGGCGCGTGAAGGTGCGCCGGCTCATCAGCACGCGTTCGGCGAGCGAATCCACACTGTGCGCGACGTCGAGATGCGCGCGCACCCAGTCGAGCAGGCCCGCGAGGCGCGCGTCGCGCGGATGCGCGGCGACCGGCTGCGGCACGTATTGCGCCTGGCCGCCCTGGCGGTGCGGCGGGATCACGAGACGCCGCGCGATCCGGTTCGCGGCGTCCGAGCCGAAGCGCCGCCGCACGACGTGCAGGCAGCAGTCGAGCCCCGCGGCCGTGCCGGCCGACGTCATCAGGTTGCCGTCGTCGACGTACAGCACGTCGGGGTCGAGCTTCACGCGCGGAAAGCGCTGCGCGAAGTCGTCGGCCCACGCCCAGTGCGTCGTGGCCGGGCGCCCGTCGAGCAGCCCGGCCGCGGCGAGCACGTACGCGCCGAGGCACAGGCCGACCACCTGCGCGCCGCGCGCGGCGGCCGCGCGTACCGCGTCGACCAGCGCGTCCGGCGGCGCTTCGTCGGGATCGCGCCATGCCGGCACGATGACGATGTCCGCGTCGTCGAGCGCGTCGAGCCCGTACGGCGCGGTGATCGTGAAGCCGCCCGTCGTCGACAGCGGGCCGCGCTCGGCCGAGCACACGCGGAACTCGAACGCGGGCATCGCGGCCGCATCGCGCTCCTTGCCGAACACGACGGACGGCACCGACAGGTGGAACGGGCTGATGCCGTCGTATGCGATCACGGCGACGACGGTCGGGGCGGGGGCAACGGACGACGCAGCGGCGCGCATGACGGGCTCCGGAGTGGCGATGGCCCGATTCTATCGAAGAATGGCTATCGGGCCACTGGCCGCCGACGCGACGCAATCCGACAATGCATCGCATCGCGCTGCTGTCCGCCCCGTTCCGGAGCGGGGCGGCGCGGCCGAACCCGGAGCCTGCCATGTCGAACGCCGTATCGTCTTCCGCTTCCCGCCGTGCCCTGATCGTGATCGATGTCCAGAACGAATACGTGACGGGCAACCTGCCTATCGAATATCCGCCCGTCGACGTGTCGCTGGCGAACATCGGCCGCGCGATCGACGCCGCGCACGCGGCCGGCGTGCCGGTGATCGTCGTCCAGCACGTCGCGCCGGCGGGCGCGCCGATCTTCGCACCGGGCACCGACGGTGTCGCGCTGCATCCGGTCGTCGCCGACCGGCCGTATGCACACCTGATCGTGAAGGCGCAGGCCAGTTCGTTCGCCGGCACCGATCTCGCCGCGTGGCTCGACGCGCACGGCATCGATACGCTCGCGGTCGCCGGCTACATGACGCACAACTGCAATGCGTCGACGGTCTATCACGCGGCCCACGCGGGGCTCGCCGTCGAATACCTGGCGGACGCGACCGGCGCGTTGCCGTACGAGAACGAAGCGGGCGCGGCGAGCGCCGAAGAGATTCACCGCGCGTACACGGTGGTGTTCCAGTCGAATTTCGCGGCCGTGATGTCGACCGACGCGTGGATCGCGGGACTCGGCGGCGCGGCGATGCCGACGCGCGATTCGGTGGCCGCGTCGAACCGGCGGGCCCGCACGCAACGCGCGAAGGCGGCCTGAGCCGGTCAGTCGCCCGTCTTCAGCATCGCCGGGCTGTAACGCATCATGTCGAAGCAGCCGTCGACGAGCTGTTCAGCATGCTGCTCGGCGTCGATCTCGTCGGGCAGCATCAGCATGTCGCGCACGAAACCGCTGACGAGCGTGTGCAGCATCAGCGTCGCGCGCCACGTGTCGAGCCGCTCGGGCAGCAGCTTGAGCCGCACGGCGCCCGCGAGATCGGCATCGATCGCGTGCAGCGCCTCGCTCATCCCCGCGCGGTTGCGCTGCAGCAGCGGTTCCATGTCCGCGACGTACTCGCACTTCATGAACAGGATGCTGAACACGCGCCGCAACTGCGAGTCGCGCTGCACGCCGAGCAGGCACCAGATCAGGATCTTGCGGATCTTCTCCAGCGGATTGCCGCCGGGCGCGTCGAGCGGCATCCGCTTGAGTTCGTCGATCGGCAGGAACACGCGGTCGAACATCGCGTCGAACAGCTCGCTCTTGTTCGCGAAATGCCAGTAGATCGCGCCGCGCGTCACGCCGGCGTGCTTGGCGATGTCCGCGAGCGACGTGTGCGACACGCCCTTCTCGAAGAACACGTGTTCGGCGGCGTCGAGAATGCGGTTGCGCGTCTCGAGCGCCTCCTCCTTGGTGCGTCTGACCATGTGCAGGCCTGAATGGATCGATCGTAGGTGAATATAGGGTCCGTAACCCTCGTCGCGGCTGTGCGGACGGGCTATGCTTGCGACTCGTAATAATTCGTAAGACTTGGCGGTGGGAGACGGACGAGCGGGCTTTTTACATACATTCGTGAATGTATATACAATACCACCCTACGATCGAATGACCAAAGTGGCAATCAGTTAATATCCCACTCTGCTGATTCCCGCCAAAGTACCAGTCCGCAGTTCGCGGCATCTCGTCGGCATGGAGGTCTCGTGCCGACCTGCTGTATCCAGTAGTCCAGTAATTCAGGTGTTCGATCTGCGCCGCGAGGCGCATCCGTGTGGCGCTCCGTCCGTGCGCCGCACTCATTCCATTGGTTACACACAGAGGTCGCTCCATGCGCGTCGAACGGGTTCCATACCGCTTGATCACTGTCGCGGCAGCCGCGGTTTTCCTGGCTGCATGCGGAAAAAAAGAATCGGCACCGCCGCCGCAAACGCCGGAAGTCGGCGTCGTCACCGTCCAGCCGCAAGCCGTGCCGGTCTATAGCGAACTGCCGGGCCGTACCAGCGCATTCCTCGTTGCGCAGGTCCGCGCGCGGGTCGACGGCATCGTGCTGCGCCGTGAATTCACCGAGGGCACCGACGTCAAGGCCGGCCAGCGTCTGTACAAGATCGATCCGGCGCCGTACCTCGCTGCATTGAACAGCGCGAAGGCGACGCTCGCGAAGGCGCAGGCGAACCTCGTCACGCAGAACGCGCTGGTCGCGCGCTACAAGGTGCTGGTGGCCGCGAACGCGGTCAGCAAGCAGGAATACGACAACGCGGTGGCCACCCAAGGCCAGGCCGCGGCGGACGTCGCGGCCGGCAAGGCGGCGGTCGACACCGCGCAGATCAATCTCGGCTACACGGACGTGGTCTCGCCGATCACCGGCCGCGTCGGCATTTCGCAGGTGACGCCGGGCGCGTACGTGCAGGCGAGCCAGGCGACGCTGATGTCGACGGTGCAGCAGCTCGATCCGGTCTATGTCGACCTGACGCAGTCGAGCCTCGACGGGCTGAAGCTGCGCCAGGACGTGCAGAGCGGCCGCCTGAAGACGAGCGGCCCGGGCGCGGCGAAGGTGTCGCTGATCCTGGAAGACGGCAAGACGTACTCCGAAGCCGGCAAGCTGCAGTTCTCCGACGTGACGGTCGACCAGGCCACCGGCTCGGTGACGATTCGCGCGGTCTTCCCGAACCCGGGCCGCGTGCTGCTGCCGGGGATGTTCGTTCGCGCACGGATCGAGGAAGGCGTGAACGAGAACGCGTTCCTGGTGCCGCAGATCGGCGTCACGCATGACCAGAAGGGCCAGGCGATCGCGATGGTGGTGAACGCGAGCAACAAGGTCGAGCCGCGTCCGCTGAAGACGGCGGGCATGCGCGGCCAGGACTGGATCGTCGAAGGCGGTCTGCAGGCGGGCGACCACGTGATCGTGCAGGGGGGCGAGAAGGTGCGTCCGGGCGCGACCGTGAAGTCGGTGGAGGCACAACTCGCACCGGCGGCCGGTGCCGCATCGGGTGTCGCCGCTGCCACCGCCGCGCCGGCTGCCGCCGGTTCCGGCGCCGCCGCCGCGTCCGGCGCCGCCGCATCGGGCGCAGCGCCGGCGAGCGCCGCCGCTGCTTCGAGCGCGCAATAACAGGGAGCCTGTTTCATGGCAAAGTTTTTTATCGATCGCCCGATCTTCGCGTGGGTGATCGCCATCATCCTGATGCTGGCCGGGGTTGCGGCGATCTTCACGCTGCCGATCGCGCAGTATCCGACGATCGCGCCGCCATCGATCCAGATCACCGCGAACTACCCGGGCGCTTCCGCGAAGACGGTGGAAGACACGGTGACGCAGGTGATCGAGCAGCAGATGAGCGGTCTCGACAACTTCCTGTACATGTCGTCGACGAGTGACGACTCGGGCAACGCCACGATCACGCTGACGTTCGCGCCGGGCACCAACGCCGACATCGCGCAGGTTCAGGTGCAGAACAAGCTGTCGCTCGCGACGCCGGTTCTGCCGCAGGTCGTGCAGCAGCTCGGTCTGTCGGTCACGAAGTCGAGCAGCAGCTTCCTGCTGGTGCTCGCCTTCAACTCCGAAGACGGCAGCATGAACAAGTACGACCTCGCGAACTTCGTGGCGTCGCACGTGAAGGATCCGATCAGCCGGTTGAACGGCGTCGGTACCGTCACGCTGTTCGGCTCGCAGTACGCGATGCGGATCTGGCTCGACCCGACCCGCCTGACGAACTACGGCCTCACGCCGGTCGACGTGACGAGCGCGATCACCGCGCAGAACGTGCAGATCGCGGGCGGCCAGATCGGCGGCACGCCGGCCAAGCCGGGCACCGTGCTGCAGGCGACGATCACCGAATCGACGCTGCTGCAGACGCCCGAGCAGTTCGGCAACATCCTGCTGAAGGTCAACCAGGACGGCTCGCAGGTGCGCCTGAAGGACGTCGCGCAGATCGGCCTCGGCGGCGAAAACTACAACTTCGACACGAAGTACAACGGTCAGCCGACCGCGGCACTCGGTATCCAGCTCGCGACCAACGCGAACGCGCTCGCGACCGCGAAGGCCGTGCGCGCGAAGATCGACGAGCTCGCACCATTCTTCCCGCACGGCCTCGTCGTGAAGTATCCGTACGACACGACGCCGTTCGTGAAGCTGTCGATCGAGGAAGTGGTCAAGACGCTGCTCGAAGGTATCGTGCTCGTGTTCCTCGTGATGTATCTGTTCCTGCAGAACCTGCGGGCGACGATCATCCCGACGATCGCGGTGCCGGTCGTGCTGCTCGGCACGTTCGCGATCATGTCGCTGGTGGGCTTCTCGATCAACACGCTGTCGATGTTCGGCCTCGTGCTCGCGATCGGCCTGCTGGTGGACGATGCGATCGTGGTGGTCGAGAACGTCGAGCGCGTGATGGCGGAAGAGGGGCTGTCGCCGAAGGAGGCGACCCGCAAGGCGATGGGCCAGATCACCGGCGCACTCGTCGGCGTGGCGCTCGTGCTGTCGGCGGTGTTCGTGCCGGTCGCGTTCTCCGGCGGGTCGGTCGGCGCGATCTATCGTCAGTTCTCGCTGACGATCGTGTCGGCGATGGTGCTGTCGGTGCTGGTCGCGTTGATTCTGACGCCGGCCCTGTGCGCGACGATCCTCAAGCCGATCCCGCAGGGCCATCACGAAGAGAAGAAGGGCTTCTTCGGCTGGTTCAACCGCACGTTCAACAACAGCCGCGACAAGTACCACGTCGGCGTGCACCACGTGATCAAGCGCTCGGGCCGCTGGCTCATCATCTACCTGGTCGTGATCGTCGCGGTCGGCCTGCTGTTCGTGCGCCTGCCGAAGTCGTTCCTGCCCGATGAAGACCAGGGCCTGATGTTCGTGATCGTGCAGACGCCGTCGGGTTCGACGCAGGAAACGACCGCGAAGACGCTCGCGAACATTTCCGACTACCTGCTGAAGGACGAGAAGGAAATCGTCGAATCGGCGTTCACGGTCAACGGCTTCAGCTTCGCCGGCCGCGGCCAGAACTCGGGCCTCGTGTTCGTGCGCCTGAAGGACTACTCGCAGCGCCAGCACGCGAACCAGAAGGTCCAGGCGCTGATCGGCCGGATGTTCGGGCGCTATTCGGGCTACAAGGACGCGATCGTGATCCCGTTCAACCCGCCGTCGATTCCGGAACTCGGCACCGCCGCCGGCTTCGACTTCGAGCTGACGGACAACGCCGGTCTCGGCCACGACGCGCTGATGGCCGCGCGCAACCAGCTGCTCGGGATGGCCTCGAAGGATCCGACGCTGCAGGGCGTGCGTCCGAACGGGCTGAACGACACGCCGCAGTACAAGGTCGACATCGATCGCGAGAAGGCGAATGCGCTCGGCGTGACGGCGGATGCGATCGACCAGACGTTCTCGATCGCGTGGGCGTCGAAGTACGTGAACAACTTCCTCGACACCGACGGCCGGATCAAGAAGGTGTACGTGCAGTCGGATGCGCCGTTCCGGATGACGCCGGAGGACATGAACATCTGGTACGTGCGCAACGGGTCGGGCGGGATGGTGCCGTTCAGCGCGTTCGCGACCGGTCACTGGACGTACGGTTCGCCGAAGCTCGAGCGTTACAACGGCGTGTCGGCGATGGAAATCCAGGGTCAGGCCGCACCGGGCAAGTCGACCGGTCAGGCGATGACCGCGATGGAAGGGCTCGCGAAGAAGCTGCCGGTCGGTATCGGCTATTCGTGGACCGGCCTGTCGTTCCAGGAAATCCAGTCCGGCTCGCAGGCGCCGATCCTGTACGCGATCTCGATCCTCGTCGTGTTCCTGTGTCTCGCGGCACTGTATGAAAGCTGGTCGATCCCGTTCTCGGTGATCATGGTGGTGCCGCTCGGCGTGGTCGGCGCACTGCTCGCGGCGACGATGCGCGGCCTCGAGAACGACGTGTTCTTCCAGGTCGGCCTGCTGACCACGGTGGGCTTGTCCGCGAAGAACGCGATCCTGATCGTCGAGTTCGCGCGCGAACTGCAGATGACGGAGAAGATGGGGCCGATCGAGGCCGCGCTGGAAGCGGCGCGCCTGCGGCTGCGTCCGATCCTGATGACGTCGCTCGCGTTCATTCTCGGCGTGATGCCGCTCGCGATCAGCAACGGCGCGGGTTCGGCGAGCCAGCACGCGATCGGCACCGGCGTGATCGGCGGGATGATCACGGCGACGTTCCTCGCGATCTTCATGATCCCGATGTTCTTCGTGAAGATCCGCGCGATCTTCAGCGGCGAGAAGGAAGACGTCGACCAGGCGCTGCGTCTGGCTCAGGAGCACTCGCACCACGAAGAGAAGCCGGGCAACGGCGACGAAGGCAACAAGGGACAGTGATGATGCAAAAACACGCTTTGACTGCAATCGCGGTCGCGCTGCTGGCCACGGGCTGCACGATGGCGCCGCACTACACGCGGCCCGACGCGCCCGTCGCGCAGGCGTACCCGGCCGGCGGCGTCTATGCGACGCAGCCGGGCGCTGCCGGCGCGCGCAGCGCGAACGGCCAGGCGGCGACCGCCATCGGCTGGCGCGAATTCTTCGTCGATCCGCGCCTGCAGCGGCTGATCGAGATCGCGCTGAAGAACAACCGCGACCTGCGCGTGTCGGTGCTGAACATCGAGGCGGCGCGCGCGCAGTACCAGATCACGCGCGCGGGCCTGTTCCCGACGCTCGACGGTACGGGCACGGGCAGCATCCAGCGCGTACCGCAGGGCCTGTCGCAGACGGGTGCGCCGTATATCTCGCGGGCCTACAACGTCGGCGTTTCCGCGTCGTGGGAACTCGACCTGTTCGGTCGCGTGCAGAGCCTGAAGGACCAGGCGCTCGCGCAGTACCTGTCGACGTCGTACGCACGGCAGGCCGCCGAGATCTCGCTGGTGTCGCAGGTGGCGGATCAGTACCTGACGCTGCTGTCGACCGACGACCTGCTGCAGGTCACGGAAAACACGCTGAAGTCGGCCCAGGCATCCTACGACCTGACCAAGCTGCAGTTCGACAACGGCACGGGCTCCGAGCTCGAGCTGCGTCAGGCGCAGACGGTCGTCGAGACGGCGCTCGCGAACCAGCAGGCGCAGGCGCGCGCGCGTGCGCAGGCACTGAACGCGCTGGTGGTGCTGATCGGCGAGCCGCTGCCGGACGATCTGCCGGCGGGCATGCCGCTCGACGCGCAGAACCTGCTGACGGACGTGCCGGCCGGTCTGCCGTCCGACCTGCTGACGCGTCGTCCGGACGTGATGCAGGCCGAGCAGACGCTGCTGGCCGCGAACGCGAACATCGGCGCGGCGCGTGCGGCGTTCTTCCCGCGCATCTCGCTGACGGGCGCGTTCGGCACCGGCAGCCCGACGCTGGGCGGCCTGTTCAAGGCCGGCACCGCGGCATGGTCGTTCGCGCCGCAGATCACGATGCCGATCTTCGAAGGCGGGCAGAACATCGCGAACCTGAACCTCGCGAACGTGCAGAAGCGCATCGAGATCGCCAACTACGAGAAGGCGATCCAGTCGGCGTTCCGCGAAGTGTCGGACGGGCTGGCAGCACGCGGCACGTACGACCAGCAGATCGCCGCGCTCGAGCGCAACGAGCA
Source organism: Burkholderia sp. SCN-KJ (assembly GCF_024656005.1). Classification (NCBI taxonomy): domain Bacteria; kingdom Pseudomonadati; phylum Pseudomonadota; class Betaproteobacteria; order Burkholderiales; family Burkholderiaceae; genus Burkholderia; species Burkholderia sp. SCN-KJ. The sequence goes on along the minus strand of NZ_JANKOG010000013.1, from coordinate 25,050 downwards.
CGCGCAGCAGCGTCGCTTCGAGCTGTCGGACCTGCGCTACAAGAACGGTGTCGACAGCTACCTGTCGGTGCTGACCGCGCAGACCGACCTGTACTCGGCGCAGCAGTCGCTGATCAGCGCGCGCCTGGCACGCTGGACGAACCTCGTCACGCTGTACCGCGCACTGGGCGGCGGCTGGATCCAGCGCGCGGGCGAGACGCCGCGCGCACCGGACGAGACGGTCGACTACGACAAGGCGGCTGCTCCGGCCGCCGCGTCGGCGGCAGCGACGAACGGGTAAGCACGACGGCGGGCAGGGGCGGGCGACCGCGCCGGTTCGCCGAAGTCGCGGTCCCCGGGATGCGACAACGCCACGGACGAAGGTCCGTGGCGTTTTTTTTATGCGGTCGGTTTGCCGCGACGGCGGATCGTCATCGCGGCGATCGCCGGCGTCACCACGACCATCGCCCGGCCGGCCGCCGCGAAGCAAAACGCCACGGCAAGCCGTGGCGTTTTTCCTTTACCGTATCGCGCCGTCCTTCGGCGCGTCCGGGTCGGACCGATCAGTGATGCACGTCGGCCGGGCGTCCGTCGAAGTCGTGTCCTGCGCGGCGGATCTCGCAACGCGCGTCCTTCTCGCCCTTCACGCCGTTGAACACGACGTTCAGGATCACGGCGGTGGCCGACGCGAGCAGGATGCCGCTGTGCAGGATCGGGGCGAGCGCGGGCGGCAGCTTCGAGAAGAAGTGCGGCGACACGACCGGCACGAGGCCCATGCCGACGCTCACGGCGACGATGAACAGGTTGTGCGAGTTGTTCACGAAGTCGACCTTCGACAGCACCTTGATGCCGTTCGCGGCCACCATCCCGAACATCACGATGCCCGCGCCGCCGAGCACGAACGGCGGCACCGACGCGACGACCTGCGCCATTTTCGGGAACAGGCCGAGCAGCACCAGGATCACGCCGCCCGTCGCGCAGACGAACCGGCTCTTCACGCCCGTCACGCCGATCAGGCCGACGTTCTGCGAGAACGACGTATGCGGGAACGAGTTGAAGATGCCGCCGATCAGCGTGCCGAGGCCGTCGACGCGCAGGCCGCGTACGAGGCGCTCCTGGTTGACCGGACGATCGACCATGTCGCCGACCGCGAGGAACATGCCGGTCGATTCGATGAACGTGACGAACATCACCGTGACCATCGTCGCGATCGACAGCGGGTCGAAGTGCGGCAGGCCGAAGTGGAACGGCATCACGAAGCCGACCCACGGTGCGTGCGCGACGCCGTCGGTATTCACGCGGCCGATCGCGAACGCGATCACGAAGCCGGCGACGATGCCGAGCAGCACCGAGATGTTCGCGAGGAAGCCGCGGCCGTACTTGTTGATCAGCAGGATCAGCGTGAGCACGAGCAGCGACAGGCCGAGGTAGACGGGGCTGCCGTATTCGGGGTTGCCGACGCCGCCGGCTGCCCAGTTGATCCCGACTTCCATCAGCGACAGCCCGATCACCGCGATCACCGTGCCGACCACGACCGGCGGGAAGAACCGCAACAGCTTGCCGATCATCGGCGCGAGCACGATGCCGATGATGCCGGCCGCGATGGTCGAGCCGAAGATGTCGAGAATGCCGAGGCCGGGGTTGGTGCCGATCGCGATCATCGGGCCGACGGCCGCGAACGTGCAGCCCATGATGACGGGCAGGCGGATTCCGAAGATCCACAGGCCGAGCGTCTGGATCAGCGTGGCGATGCCGCACGAAAACAGATCGGCGCTGATCAGGAACGCGATCTGGTCTTTCGGCAGCTTCAGCGCGCCGCCGACGATAAGCGGCACGGCGACGGCGCCGGCGTACATGACGAGGACGTGCTGGAGACCAAGCGTTACAAGCTTGCCGGTCGGCAGCACCTCATCGCACGGATGGACCGTGTTCGATTGCATCTGTCTCACTCCATGATCTTGTTTTCGGGGTGGTACGAAGTTATGCGGAATGCCACATCGCAACAAGAGCGCTGGGTTCTATTCCGTTCTTTGCTGGTTCGATATGCCTGGTCGGCATGAAACAGGGTGTCGATCATCGGGAAACTGCCGCTGGAGTGAGGTTCCCCGGTTTTATAGCCCTTCAAAATAGTGCGGACCCCCATGTCAAATATCGGCTGCTTTATGGTGTGTATCGCGAACGCGGCATAGTGGCAAAAACGACCGGCGAGAAATCGCGCCGGGTTAACCCGCGAGCGGCTGTTTTGGCGGGCAAGGTGCAGCCCGGCGAGGCCGGTCGTGCGCGGCCGTGTTTTCGCGTCGCCGCGCGGCCGAAAGCGCCGCAAGAATCGGGGCGTATGCCGCGATCCCGCTATCATCGAGATCCGTTCACTCGACTACGCCACTCCGTCATGCGCCTGCTCGGAATCGACCTCGGCACCGGCTCCGTCAAACTCGTCACGCTCGATGCCGATGGCGTCGAGCGCGCGGTGGCGAGCGAACCCTATGCGTTGTCGGCGCCGCAGCCCGGCTGGGCCGAAATCGCGCCCGACGTGTGGTGGCAGGCGCTCGTGCGCGCTGCCGCGCGGCTGCCGGTCGGCGAGCGCGCGCAGGTCGCCGCGATCGGCTTCTCCGGCCAGATGCATGGCGTCGTGCTGATCGACGCGGCCGGACAGCCGGTGCGGCCCGCGCTGTTGTGGCCCGATACGCGCGCGGTGCGCGAAGCGGACGCGGCGGATTGGCCGGGCGCCGGCTTGCCCGTCCAACCGAATCCCGTCGCGCCCGGCATGGCGGGCCCGCTGTTGCGCTGGCTGGCCGCACACGAACCGCAGGCGCTGCGGGCCGCACGCTGGGCCGTGCAGCCGAAGGACTGGCTGCGCGTCGCGCTGGGCGGCGAGGTCGCGGCCGATCCGAGCGATGCGTGCGCGACCGCGCTCGCGACACCGGACGGCGCATGGGATACGACGCTGATCGAGTCGCTGGGCCTGCCGCTCGACCGGTTCGCGCCGGTGCGGGCGTCGGGCGCGCGCTGCGGCGTGCTCGGTGCGAAGGCCGCGGCGGCACTCGGGCTGCCGGCCGGCGTGCCGCTGGCGACGGGGGCGGCCGATACCGCGTGCGCGGCGCTCGGCAGCGGGCTCGTCGCGGCCGGCGACGCGCTGCTGACCACCGGCAGCGGCGGCCAGATCGTCGTGCTCGCGGATGCGCTGCCGCGCGCGCGGCGCGGGCTGCACCGCTATCGCGCGGCAGCCGGCGACGGTTATTACACGATGGCCGCGATGCAGAACGTCGGGCTCGCGCTCGAAGCCGTGCGCGGCTGGCTCGGCTATCCGGGCTGGGCGGATGCGTACGACGACGCGTTCGCGCAGCCGGCGTCCGAGCGGCTCTGCTTCCTGCCGTACCTGACGGGCGAGCGCTCGCCGTGGATGAATCCCGATGCGCGCGGCGGCTGGCTCGGGCTCGGGCTCGGCGACACGCGCGGCGCGATGATGCGCGCCGCCTTCGAAGGTGTCGCGTTCGCGCTGCGCGCGGGGCTCGATGCGATCCGCGCTGCGAACTCGGCCGATCCGGTGACGACGCTGCGCCTCGCCGGCGGCGGCTCGGTCGATCCGCGCTGGCGCCAGTTGCTCGCGGATGCGCTCGGCGCGTCGCTGGACGCGGTCGATTGCCCGAACGCCGCGACGCGCGGTGCCGCGCTGCTCGCCGGCGTCGCGATCGGACACTGGCGCGACGACGCGCTGCGCACACTGGCGCCGGCTGCGTCGCCCGTCGCCGCGCCGCGCGACGATCGCGCGCTGGCCGCCCGCCATGCGCGTTTCATCGATCTGTATGCGCGAACGGATGCGTGGTTCACGAGCGGCGTTTAAACTCGGGCACTTGTCCCGGATTGTCCTGTTGCGACAGCGGTGACGCCTCGCGGCAAGCCGGCGACCGTTTCCCGCGCGCGATGGGCGGCGGGATCGGGGATCATGCCGGGCGCGATACGGTTTACCCGTGTCGCGCGGCACGGCTCGACCTGATCACGCACGCGCTGCCGCGCGAGATGCTCGACGACGGCGTCGACCCGATGAAGAAGGGCGAATCGATTCGCCCGATCGTGCTGTATTGAACGGAAGGGAACCCCATGCTCGAACTCGTTTCTTCGCATGCTTGCCACGGTGGCGAGCAACGCTTCTATCGCCACGATTCGAAGGCGATCGGCCTGCCGATGAAGTTCTCGGTGTACCTGCCGCCGCAGGCGGCGCACGGCCGCGTGCCGGCGCTGTTCTATCTCGCGGGGCTCACGTGCACCGAGGAGACGTTCGCGATCAAGGGCGGCGCGCAGCAGTACGCGGCGCAACACGGCCTCGCGCTCGTGATGCCCGACACGAGCCCGCGCGGCGCGGGTGTGGCGGGCGAGTCCGAGGCGTGGGATTTCGGCGTTGGTGCGGGCTTCTATGTCGACGCGACGCAAGCGCCGTGGTCGACGCATTACCGGATGGAGTCGTACGTGACGGGCGAGCTGCGCGAACTCGTCGCGGCCGAGCTGCCGATCGACGGCGCGCGGCTCGGGATCTTCGGCCACTCGATGGGCGGGCACGGCGCGCTGACGCTCGCGCTGCGTCACCCCGACCTGTACCGGTCGGTGTCGGCGTTCGCGCCGATCGCCGCGCCGACGCGCTGCCCGTGGGGCGAGAAGGCGTTCTCGGGTTATCTGGGTGCTGACCGCGAAGCGTGGAAACAGCACGACGCAAGCGAGCTCGTCGCGCGCGCGGATGCGCCGAAGTTCGCGGACGGCATCCTCGTCGACCAGGGCCTCGCCGACCAGTTCCTCGCGAACCAGCTGAACCCCGACGTGTTCGAAGCGGCGTGCGCGAAGGCCGGCCAGCCGCTGACGCTGCGCCGACATGCGGGCTACGACCACGGTTATTACTTCATCTCGACGTTCATCGCCGATCACGTCGCGCATCATGCGCGGGTGCTGGCACGTTAGTGCGATAAACCGGCCGCGCCATCCGGCATCAGCGAGTGGCGCGGCGCTTCCACCTTCGCAGCATGCACAAGGCGAGCCAGGTCACCGGTATCACGACCGCAAGCGCTATCAGCAAATGCACGACGACGACGAGATCATCGCCCGACTCGCCGTCCCAGAACCCGGGAACATGCGTGACGAGCCAAGCCCACGCGCGCTCGGATATCGGCAGTGCGAACGACTCGTGAGTGAGGCACAGCCGTGCAAGCGACACGGATGCCACGAGTACCCAAGCGGTCACCGCGGCTCGGTACGCGACTCGCTTCATTTGACTGTAATCGTGCCGTACGCACGCACGGAGGAGCCGGGGATCGGAACCGGCTTTCGCGCGGCAGACGACTCATGTCCTGATCGTTCAGTTCGAATGTGCATTTGAGCATGGCAGGTATGGCTCAGCCTGAGTGGAGGCTGAAAATACTGACATGCTCAATGCGGTATGCACTATCTGACCGGTACGAAAATAGCGGGCGCGCCGACACACGCCGTTGCGCGGCTTGTCGAGCGCCCGCTGAACGTCATGTGCGTCGCCGCAACAGGCTCGCCCCATACACGAGCGCGGACAGCGCGGTGATCCAGAAACTCGTCGGCCAGTCCGTGTGATACGCAAGCGCGATCCCGGCCCACGCTTCGAACAGCGCGAACAGCGCGGCGAGCAGCACGCCGGTCGACAGCCGCGTCGACACGTTCTGCGCGGCCGCGGCCGGCCCGACCAGCAGCGTGAACACGAGCAGCACGCCGACGATCTGCGTCGCCGCGGCCACCGCGAGCGCGCACACCGCGAGGAACAGCATCGACACCGTGCGCAGCGACACGCCCTTGGCTTCGGCCAGCTCGGGCTGCAGCGACGCGAACAGCAGCGGCCGCGCGATCAGCGCGAGCGCGACGAGGCTCACCGCGCCGATGCCGGCCAGCACCGCGAGCGTATCGTGGCTGACCGCGAGCACGTTGCCGAACAGCAGCGCGGTGACCTGCGTCGCGAACGACGTGTAGAAATGCAGGAACAGCAGCCCGAAGCCGAGCGCGCCCGACAGGATTACGCCGATCGCGACGTCGCGGCCCGCGAGCCGTTCGCCGAGCGCGCCCATCCCGATCCCGGCCGCGAGCGTGAAGCCGACCATCCCCCAGATCGGCGAGATGCCGAGCAGCACCGCGCCGGTCGCGCCGGTGAAGCCGACGTGCGACAGCGCGTGGCCGGCGAAGGTTTGTCCGCGCAGCACCAGGAAGTAGCCGACGATGCCCGCGAGCACCGCGACGATCCCCGACGCGGCGAACGCGTTGATCATGAAGTCGTATTCAAACATCGTGCGAATGCCCGGGATGAGCGTGTCCGTGGTGGTGGTGACCGTGATCGTGACCGCCGCCGCCGTGCGAGTGGCCGTCGTCGTCCTCGTGTTCGTGATCGTGCTTCTCGATTTCGACGTCGCCCGACATCACGAAGATCCTGCCGTTCACGCGCATCACGTCGATCGGCGAGCCGTACAGGCGCGACAGCACGGGTTTCGTGATCACCTCGTCGACGGTGCCGAGCGCCGCGACGCCGTTGCCGAGATACAGCACGCGGTCGAGCGCGTTCAGCAGCGGATTCAGTTCGTGCGCGGAAAACAGCACGGTGATGCCGAGCTCGCGCTGGACGTTGCGCACGAGTTCGACGACGCCGCGCTGGTGGTTCGGATCGAGGCTGATCAGCGGCTCGTCGAGCAGCAGCAGCTTCGGGCTGCCGAGCAGGCACTGCGCGAGCAGCAGGCGCTGCCGCTCGCCGCCCGACAGTTCCGACAGCGGCCGGCGCGCGAGCGTCGGGCCGCCGACGAGGTCGAGCACGCGGTCGACGTCGCGCCGCGTCGCGGCGTTCGTATGCGGCAGCCCCCAGCGGTGGCCGTCGGCGGCCATCGCGACGAAGTCGTAGCCGCGCATCCGGCGATTCGCGAGGCCGCTCCGGATCTGCGGCATGTAGCCGATCGACGCGTTGCCGCGCACGACCGGCACGCCGCCGACCGACAGCGTGCCGCCCGTGACGGGCACGAGGCCGAGCACCGCGCGCATCAGCGTCGTCTTGCCCGCGCCGTTCGGCCCGAGCACGCCGACGAATTCGCCGGGTTCGATCGAGAAGCTGACGTCGCGCAGGATCGTGCGTCCGCCCAGTTCGAGCGTGACGCGATCGAGTGCGAGTGCGTGGGGAGTGGCGGTCATGTCGTAGCGTGATTCATTTCTTGCCGGCGGAAAGCGCGGCCGCGAGCGCGTCGAGCTGGCCGGCCATCCATTGCTGGAAGGTCTTGCCGGCCGGCTGCGTCTCGGTGACGCTGACGCTCGGCACGCCGCCGTCGCGCGCGACCTTCAGCAGGCGCTTGGTCATCGGCGCTTCGGCCTGGCTGTTGTAGATCAGCACGCGCACCTGCTTCTTGCGCAGGTCGTTCTCGAACGCGGCGACGTCCTGCGCGCTGGCTTCGGTGTCGTTCATCGTCGCGAGCTGGAAGCGCTGGTTGCGCATGTCGAGGCCGATCGCATCCGACATGTAGCCGAACACCGGCTCGGTGGCCGTCACCGGCACGCCCTTGTACTGCGCGCGCAGCGCGGCGACCTTGTCGTCGATCGGCTTCAGCGACGCGACGAACTTCTGCAGGTTCGCGTCGTAGTCGGCCTTGTTCGCCGGGTCGGCCCGGCCGAGCTCGGCCGCGATCGCGCGCGCCGCGGCCGGCATGGTCGCCGGGTCGTACCACAGGTGCGGGTTGTCGCCGGCCTTCTTGCCGACGAGATCCGCGACGACGATCGTCGCGCGCTTCGCCTGCTTTGATGCGGACAGCAGCTTGGCCATCCACGGATCGTAGTTCGCCCCGTTGTAGATCACGACCTGCGCGTGCTGCAGCGCGCGCGCGGTCTTCGGGCTCGCTTCGAACAGGTGCGGATCCTGGTCGGGACTGCTGAGGATGCTGGTTACCGCGACATGGCGGCCGCCGATTTGCGACGCGACGTCGCCATAGAAATTCTCGGCGGCGACCACGTTGACGGTCGCGGCCTGCGCGAACGCGGGCGCCGCGATCGACAGCGCGGCAGCAGCAGCGGCCAGCAGGCGGGCAAGCGGCAAGGCGCGCCGCGGCGCGCGCTTCAGGGCAATGGACATGAAACTCCTCGTTGGAAGGGGCGGCGGGTGCGCCGCGCGGTGCGGTGTCAGCGTTGCGCGGGCTTGCCCTTGCAGTGCCCGCACAGGCCGTTCAGCTCGACGACCTGGTGGTGGACTTCGAACCCGTGCGCGGGCTCGCTCGCGGACAACTGTTTCGCGAGGTCGCTGCCCGGGATCTCGACGGTCTCGCCGCACGAATCGCAGATCAGGAACTGGCCTTCGTGCGGCACGCCGATCTCGCAGCACGCGAAGAATGCGTTCTTCGATTCGATCCGATGGATGAAGCCGTGCTCGACGAGGAAATCCAGCGCGCGATAGACGGTCGTGGGCGGCACGCGGCCGCGTTGCGGCTCGAGCTCGGCGAGCAGGTCGTACGCGCCGATCGGGCGCTGCGCGGCCAGCACGCGTTCGTAGACCTGGCGGCGCAGCGGCGTCCACGCGAGCCCGTGCTCGGCGGCGAATGCGTCGGCCCGGGACAGCCGGGCGTCGATGGGCGATGAGGTGGCCATGGCGTGAAGCAGGCAATGAAACGAAGTATCGCGATGATATAACGTATCTCCATGCCGTGCAGCCCGAATTCCTGCCGATGCACGCGCTCCGTCCCCTTCATCGCCATTTCAGCCGCGCCGCACCCAGCCCGCCGCGCCTTGCCGGGCGCGGGTCGCCGGCCGGCGCACGGCGCGGCCGTGCCGCAGCGCATCATCGAAAGCCGCCGCGTCGCCTTGACAGCATGAATCGCGTATCCGATCATTCGATCAACAACAGAGCAATTGATCGGCTCGCGAGCGTTCGCTCACCTCGCGGCCTTCGTGCAGCAGAACGAACCGGAGACAACCAGTGAGACTGGCAGACAAGGTCGCGATCCTGACGGGCGCGGCAAGCGGCATCGGCGAAGCGGTCGCGCAACGCTATCTGGACGAGGGCGCGCGCTGCGTGCTGGTCGACGTGAAGCCGCCGAGCGGCTCGCTCGCGCGGCTGATCGAGGACAATCCCGGCCGGGCGGTGGCCGTCACCGCGGACGTCACGCGCCGTGACGACATCGCGCGCATCCTCGCGACCGCGGTCGAGCGCTTCGGCGGCGTCGACATCCTGTTCAACAACGCGGCGCTGTTCGACATGCGCCCGCTCCTCGACGAATCCTGGGACGTGTTCGACCGGCTGTTCGCGGTCAACGTGAAAGGGCTGTTCTTCCTGATGCAGGCGGTCGCGCAGCGGATGGTCGAGCAGGGCCGCGGCGGCAAGATCGTCAACATGTCGTCGCAGGCGGGGCGTCGCGGCGAGGCACTCGTTTCGCACTACTGCGCGACCAAGGCCGCGGTGATCAGCTATACGCAGTCGGCCGCGCTCGCGCTCGCGCCGCACCGGATCAACGTTAACGGCATCGCGCCGGGCGTGGTCGACACGCCGATGTGGGAGCAGGTCGATGCGCTGTTCGCGCGCTACGAGAACCGGCCGCTCGGCGAGAAGAAGCGGCTCGTCGGCGTTGCCGTGCCGCTCGGGCGGATGGGCGTGCCGGGCGACCTGACGGGCGCCGCGCTGTTCCTCGCGTCGGCCGACGCCGACTACATCACCGCCCAGACGCTGAACGTCGACGGCGGCAACTGGATGAGCTGAAGTGGCGCCGCTCGCACGCTTACCCCTGGCGTTCGTGCCGCGCGCGGCCGCCGCCGCACGAGGACACGCATGATGGCGGAGATCGTGGTCGCCGGCGAACTGCTGGCCGAATTCGTCGCCGCCGAGCGCGGCCAGGGCTTCGACATGCCGGGCCTGTTCGCGGGCCCGTACCCGAGCGGCGCGCCGGCGATCTTCGCCGACCAGGCCGCGCGGCTCGGCGTGCGCGTCGCGTATGCGGGCTGCGTCGGCCGCGACGCGTTCGGCGACGCGATCGTCGCGCGGCTCGAGCGCGATGGCGTCGACGTCGCGCGCATCCGCCGCGTCGCACGTCCGACCGGCACCGCGTTCGTCGCGTATCGCGACGACGGTTCGCGCAGCTTCGTGTTCAGCCTGTCGACCAGCGCAGCCGCGTGCGTCGACGCATCCGATGTCGATACATCGATGTTCGACGGCTGCCGCTACTTCCACGTGATGGGCTCGTCGCTGACGAGCGAATCGGCGATCGCGGCGGTCCAGCGCGGCGTGATCGAGGCGGCGCGCGCCGGCGCGAAGGTGTCGTTCGACCCGAACGTGCGGCCCGAGATGCTGAGCTTCCGCCCGATGCGCGCGGCGCTCGACACGCTGCTCGCCGCGTGTCACCTGTTCCTGCCGAGCGAGGCCGACCTGCCGTTCTTCTGCGGGCCGCAGCCGGCCGAGCGCGCGATCGCCGGGCTGCTCGCGACGCATCCGCTGCTCGAACGCGTCGTGCTCAAGCGCGGCGCGGCCGGCAGCGTCGCGTTCGACCGTGCGAGCCGCGTCGACGCGCCGGCTTATCCCGTCGACGAACGCGATCCGACCGGCGCCGGCGACTGCTTCGGCGGCACGCTGGTCGCGAGTCTCGTCGCCGGCCTGCCGATCGAGCTCGCATTGCGCCGCGCGAACGCGGCCGGCGCGATCGCGGTCACGCGGCGCGGCCCGATGGAGGGCAACAGCAGCGCGGCCGAGATCGACCGCTTCCTGACCGAACGAGGTGTCGCATGCCCGGCCTGACGTCCACTGCCGAACGCCCGCGCAGCGCGCACGCCGGCGCCGTGCTGCGGATGATCTTCGACGCGAACCGCGCGCAGGCGCAGCGCGGCATCTATTCGGTCTGCAGCGCGCACCGGCTCGTGCTGGAGGCCGCGTGCGAGGCCGCGCGCGCGGACGGCTCGCCGCTCCTGATCGAGGCGACCTGCAACCAGGTGAACCATCTCGGCGGCTATACGGGCATGACGCCCGCCGATTTCCGGCGCGACGTCGATGCGATCGCGCAGCGCTGCGGGCTCGCGCCGTCGGCGCTGGTGCTCGGCGGCGACCATCTGGGACCGAACCCATGGCGGCACCGCCGCGCGGCCGACGCGATGCGCGAAGCGGCGGCGATGGTCGCCGCGTATGTCGAAGCCGGGTTCGAGAAGATCCACCTCGATGCGAGCATGGCGTGCGCGGACGATCCGGCGCGGCTCGACGACCGGACGATCGCCGCGCGCGCGGCCGGGCTGTGCCGCGCGGCCGAAGACGCGGCGGCGCGCGCCGGCGTCGCGCCCGTCTACGTGATCGGCACCGAGGTGCCGACGCCGGGCGGCGAGGTGGCCGGCGACGCAGCCGGCGATGCGATCGCGCGGATCGCGGTCACGCGCAGCGACAGCATCGCCGCGACGCTCGACGCGCATCGCAGCGCATTCGCGGCGGCCGGGCTCGACGACGCATGGACGCGCGTGGTCGCGATCGTCGCGCAGCCGGGCGTCGATTTCGACGATCGCCACGTGCTCGACTACGACAGCGCGAAGGCCGCATCGCTCGGTGCAAGCATCCTGCGCACGCCGCGCCTCGTGTTCGAAGCGCATTCGACCGACTACCAGACCGAAGGCGCGCTCGCCGCGCTCGTGCGCGACCACTTCGCGGTGCTGAAGGTCGGCCCCGCGCTGACCTTCGCGCTGCGCGAGGCGCTGTTCGCGCTCACCTTCATCGAGGACGCGCTGATCGGCGACCGCGCGCAGCGCTCGCAGCTGCGCGACGTGGTCGACGCCGCGATGCGCGCGCAGCCCGAGCACTGGGCGCCGTACTACCGCGGCGACGAAACCGAGCAGCGGCTCGCGCGCCAGTTCAGCTACAGCGACCGGATCCGCTACTACTGGCTGCAGCCGGCCGTCGCGGCGGCGGTCGAGCAGTTGTTCGACAACCTCGCGCGGCAGCCGGTGCCCGAAACGCTCGTCGCGCAGTGGCTGCCGGACGTGTACGCGGCGTGCCGCGCGGGCGGCCTCGCGAAGGAGCCGCGCGCATGGGTGCGCCACCGGATACGCGACGTGATCGCGCACTATGCGCGCGCGTGCGGGATGCAGCGGCCGGCGTGACGGGCCGCGAAGGAAGTGCAGCAACGCGACACACGCAATACGCAATACGCAACACCGACGACAGTTCGAACAATCACAGGAGACATGCCATGCAACGAAAGATGCTCGATGCCGCCGCACGCTGCTTCGCCGGAGCCGCGCTCGCGACGGCCGCGTGCGCGGCGTCCGCCGGCACGCTGACGATCGCGACGCTGAACAACCCGGACATGATCGAGTTGAAGAAGCTGTCGCCGGCGTTCGAGAAGGCGAACCCTGACATCAAGCTGAACTGGGTGATCCTCGAGGAGAACGTGCTGCGCCAGCGCGCGACCACCGACATCACGACCGGCAGCGGCCAGTTCGACGTGATGGCGATCGGCACCTACGAGACGCCGCAGTGGGGCAAGCGCGGCTGGCTCGCGCCGATCACGGGGCTGCCCGCCGACTACGACCTGAACGACATCGTGAAGACCGCGCGCGACAGCCTGTCGTACAACGGCCAGCTGTATGCGCTGCCGTTCTACGTCGAGAGCTCGATGACGTTCTACCGCAAGGACCTGTTCGCGGCGAAGGGGCTCAAGATGCCCGACCAGCCGACCTACGACCAGATCGCCGAGTTCGCGGACAAGCTCACCGACAAGGCGAAGGGAACCTACGGGATCTGCCTGCGCGGCAAGGCCGGCTGGGGCGAGAACATGGCGTTCGTGTCGACGGTCGTGAACACGTTCGGCGGGCGCTGGTTCGACGAGAACTGGAACGCGCAGCTCACGTCGCCGGAATGGAAGAAGGCGATCGGCTTCTACGTGAACCTGCTGAAGAAAGACGGCCCGCCGGGGGCGAGCTCGAACGGCTTCAACGAAAACCTGACCCTGACCGCGTCGGGCAAGTGCGCGATGTGGATCGACGCGACGGTCGCGGCCGGGATGCTCTATAACAAACAGCAGTCGCAGGTCGCCGACAAGATCGGCTTCGCCGCCGCGCCGGTCGCCGCCACGCCGAAGGGCTCGCACTGGCTGTGGGCGTGGGCGCTGGCCGTGCCGAAGACGTCGAAGCAACAGGACGCCGCGCGCAAGTTCATCGCGTGGGCGACGTCGAAGCAGTACATCGAGATGGTCGGCAAGGACGAAGGCTGGGCGTCGGTGCCGCCGGGCACCCGCACGTCGACCTACCAGCGCGCCGAGTACAAGGCCGCCGCGCCGTTCTCGGATTTCGTGCTGAAGGCGATCGAGACGGCCGACCCGAACGATCCGTCGCTGAAGAAGGTGCCGTACACGGGCGTGCAGTACGTCGGGATTCCTGAATTCCAGTCGTTCGGCACGGTGGTCGGGCAGGCGATCGCGGGTGCGGTGGCCGGGCAGATGACGGTCGACCAGGCGCTCGCCGCCGGGCAGGCGGCGGCCGACCGTGCGGTCCGGCAGGCCGGCTACAAGAAGTAACGCGGCTGGCACCGTGCGCGCTGCCGCGCACGGTGCGCGTCGCCGATGCAGAAAGGCGGGCCGGCCGTTCGTGCCCGCGTCTCAACCGGAGGGACTCCGATCATGCGTCATTTGCGTCTTCCCCTGAGCCATGCGTCGCCGGTCGGCGACGCGTCGTCGCCGCCGGGCGCGCCGCGCCGGGCGCGCGGCGGCGCCAGCTGGCTCGTGTCGCCGTCCGTCGCGGTGCTGCTGCTGTGGATGTCGATCCCGCTCGCGATGACGATCTGGTATTCGTTCTCGCGCTACAACCTGCTGAACCCGGACGTGAAGGGCTTCGCCGGGCTCGACAACTACCGCTTCCTCGCGACCGATCCGTCGTTCCTGCCCGCGATCTGGCACACGCTCGTGCTGATCGGCGCGGTGCTCGCGATCACCGTGGTCGGCGGCGTGCTGATGGCCGTGCTGTTCGACCGCAAGTTCTACGGGCAGGGCGTGGCCCGCCTGCTCGCGATCGCGCCGTTCTTCGTGATGCCGACGGTCGCCGCGCTGATCTGGAAGAACATGATCCTGCATCCGGTGTACGGGCTCGTCGCGAACGCGATGCGCGCGCTCGGGATGACGCCGGTCGACTGGTTCGCCGATTACCCGCTCACCGCCGTGATCATCATCGTCGCGTGGCAGTGGCTGCCGTTCGCATTCCTGATCCTGTTCACCGCGATCCAGTCGCTCGACCAGGAGCAGAAGGAAGCCGCGCGCATCGACGGCGCGGGCCCGATCGCGATGTTCTTCTACATCACGCTACCGCACCTGAAGCGCGCGATCGCCGTGGTCGTGATGATGGAGACGATCTTCCTGCTGTCGATCTTCGCGGAGATCTACACGACGACGGGCGGCGGCCCCGGCGATGCGACGACCAACCTGTCGTACCTGATCTATGCGCTCGGCCTGCAGCAGTTCGACGTCGGCCTCGCATCCGCGGGCGGGATCATCGCCGTCGTGGTCGCGAACGTCGTGTCGTTCTTCCTGGTGCGGATGCTCGCGCGCAACCTGAAGGGAGAGTACGAGAAATGAGCGACCTGACTTTGGAAGGCCGGCGCGCGCCGGCTGCATTCGACCTCGTGCGGCGCGCGCTGCCCGGCGCATTCGCATGGCTGCTCGCGCTGCTGCTGTTCTTCCCGATCTTCTGGATGGCGATCACCGCGTTCAAGACCGAGCAGCAGGCGTACGCGTCGACGCTGTTCTTCATGCCGACGCTCGACAGCTTCCGCGAGGTGTTCGCGCGCAGCAACTACTTCGCGTTCGCGTGGAACTCGGTGCTGATCTCGGCGGGCGTCACGGCGATCTCGCTGCTGCTCGCGGTGCCGGCGGCCTACGCGATGGCGTTCTTCCCGAACCACCGCACGCAGAAGGTGCTGCTGTGGATGCTGTCGACCAAGATGATGCCGTCGGTCGGCGTGCTCGTGCCGATCTACCTGCTGTGGAAGAACGCGGGGCTGCTCGATACCGTGTCGGGCCTCGTGATCGTGTACACGCTGATCAACCTGCCGATCGCGGTGTGGATGACCTTCACGTACTTCAACGAGATCCCGAAGGACATCCTCGAAGCGGGGCGCATCGACGGCGCGTCGACGTGGCAGGAGATCGTCTACCTGCTGATGCCGATGGCGCTGCCGGGGCTCGCGTCCACCGCGCTGCTGCTCGTGATCCTGTCGTGGAACGAGGCGTTCTGGAGCATCAACCTGTCGAGCTCGAACGCCGCGCCGCTGACCGTGTTCATCGCGTCGTACTCGAGCCCCGAGGGGCTGTTCTGGGCGAAGCTGTCCGCGGCTTCCCTGCTCGCGGTCGCGCCGATCCTGATCGTCGGCTGGCTGTCGCAGAAGCAGCTCGTGCGCGGGCTCACGTTCGGGGCGGTCAAATGAGGGCTACCGGCGAAGGTGCTACCGGCGAAGGCGCGTTCGGTCACGGGATGAACGTGCTGATCTGCGACTGCGACGGCGTGCTGATCGACAGCGAGGCCGTCGCCGCCGACGTGATCGTGCGCGAGCTCGATGCGCGCTGGCCGGGTGTCGACGCGCGGCCGGCGGTGATGCCGCTGCTCGGGCTGCGCATCGAGCGCGTGCTGGCCGGCGCGGGCGAGGCCGTCGGCCGCACGCTGTCGGCCGGCGACGTCGACGCGATCCGCCGCGCGGTCGAGGCGGCGGCCGTCAACGCGCCGATGGTCGACGGCATCGACAAGGCCCTCGCGGCGCTCAACCTGACGACCGCGTGCGCGAGCAACAGCTACCGCGCGTACGTCGAGGCGGCGCTCGCGCGCACCGGCCTCGCGCGCTTCTTCGGCGACCGGCTGTTCTGCGCGGACGCCGTGGCGAGGCCGAAGCCGGCGCCCGACGTGTATCTCGCGGCCGCGCGTGCGCTCGGCGCGGTGCCCGCGCAATGCCTCGTCGTCGAGGACAGCGTGACCGGCATCACCGCGGCCGCCGCGGCCGGCATGACCGTGCTCGGCTTCGTCGGCGGCGGGCATGCGTCGGCCGCGCAGATCGACGCGCTGCGCGGGATCGGCGCGCGTCACGTATTCGACGACATGCACGAGCTGCCCGGCTACGTCGCGCGCTGGCAGGCGACCGGCGCGGTGCTGCCGGGCTAGCAACCAGGAACGAATGCGCGCCGCTTTCAACGCGGCGCATCACGAACGAACGGAGACAGACCATGGCAAGCGTGCTCCTGCGCAACATCGCGAAGCGCTACGACGACACCGAAGTGCTGCGCAACGTGAACCTCGACATCGCCGACGGCGAATTCGTCGTGTTCGTCGGGCCGAGCGGCTGCGGCAAATCCACGCTGATGCGGATGATCGCCGGGCTCGAGGACATCTCGAGCGGCGAACTGCTGATCGACGGCGCGAAGGTCAACGACGTGCCGAGCGCGAAGCGCGGCATCGCGATGGTGTTCCAGTCGTATGCGCTGTACCCGCACATGACGCTGTACGACAACATGGCGTTCGGCCTGAAGCTCGCCGGCGCGAAGAAGCCCGAGATCGACCAGGCGGTGAAGCAGGCCGCGAAGATCCTGCACATCGACCACCTGCTCGACCGCAAGCCGAAGCAGCTGTCGGGCGGCCAGCGGCAGCGCGTCGCGATCGGCCGCGCGATCACGCGCAAGCCGAAGGTGTTCCTGTTCGACGAGCCGTTGTCGAACCTCGATGCGGCGCTGCGCGTGAAGATGCGGCTGGAATTCGCGCGGCTGCACGACGAGCTGAAGACCACGATGATCTACGTGACGCACGACCAGGTCGAGGCGATGACGCTCGCCGACAAGATCGTCGTGCTGTCGGGCGGCGCGGTGCAGCAGGTTGGCACGCCGAACGCGCTGTACCACGCGCCGGCCAACCAGTTCGTCGCGGGCTTCATCGGCTCGCCGAAGATGAACTTCCTGAAAGGCACCGTCGAGTCGGTCGACGCGGCCGGCGTGCTGGTGCGTTTCGGCAGCGGCGAGACGCAGCGCGTCGCGGTCGAGGCGGCCGGGCTGCTGCGCGGCGCGGCGGTGACCGTCGGCGTGCGGCCCGAGCATCTGATGGTGGGGCAGGCGGAGACCGGCGTGGCCGCGCGGACGATGGCCGTCGAATCGCTCGGCGATGCCGCGTACCTGTATGCGGAGTCGGCCGTCGCGCCGGACGGGCTGATCGCGCGGATTCCGCCGCTCGATACGTACCGCACCGGCGAGGCGCTGCACGTGCATGCGCAGGCCGAGCACTGCCACCTGTTCGACGAGCACGGCCAGGCGTTCCGGCGCTTGAGCGCGCACGCGAAGGCGGCGTGAGGGCGCGCGCCGGTCAGAGCCGCAGATGCTCGGCCATGTAATCGACGAAGGCGCGCAGTTTCGGCGTCGGATGGCGGCCTGACGGCCACAGGACGTAGATCGGCGTGCAGCTCGCGACGTGTTCGTCGAGCACCGCGCGCAGCGTGCCGTCGTCGAGTGCGTCGCGCACGAAAAACTCGGGCAGGCACGCGATGCCGAGCCCGCGCAGCGTGAAGCACAGGCGCGCTTCCGCGCTGTTGCTGACCATCGCGACCGGCACCTCGGGCGGCGTACTCGCGTGCGGCACGCGCAGCGGCCAGGTCTCGAGCTTGCCGCTGCTCGGGAAGCGGTAGTGCAGGCAGCGATGCTGCGCGAGATCGGCCGGCGTGCGCGGCGTGCCGTGCCGCGCGAGATAGTCGGGCGCCGCGACGAGGTGCTGGCGGAAATGGCGCAGCAGCCGCGACGACAGCCGCGAATCCGTCGGCTGGCCGGTGCGCAGCACCGCGTCGAAGCCTTCCTCGACGACGTCGACGAGGCGGTCGCTGAAATCGATGTCGAGTTCGATCTCCGGATACGCGGCCATGAAATCGGCGAGCAGCGGCAGCAGCAGCGTGCCGATCGTCGGCAGGCTCACGCGCAGGCGCCCGCGCGGCGCCTCGGCGCTGTGCGTCAGTTCCTGCTCGGCCGCGTCGATCTCGGCGATCACGCGCCGGCACCGTTCCAGGAAGCGCGTGCCTTCCGCAGTCAGCGTGATGCTGCGCGTGCTGCGGTGAAAGAGCCTTACGTTCAGCCGTGCCTCGAGCCGCGCGATGCGCTTGCCGATCGCCGACGCCGACAGCCCGAGCGCGCGGCCGGCCGCGACGAAACTGCGCGTTTCCGCGACCTGGACGAACACGACGAAGCCGCCAAGATTTTCCATGCTGGTTCCCGATTGCGGACATCGATGTCCGGAGTGTCCGGAACTCTAACCCGGTTTTTCTTCGCGCGCCGGCTCCCTACGATGGGCGTTCCTTCACTGTTCGAGGTCACGCCATGTCATCCCTGCCTGTCACCGCCCACCGCGCCGAACCGGACGCCGACGCCGCGCTGCCCGAGCGCCTCGACGCCGCGCTCGATCGCGCGCTGGCCGATGCGCGCGTGGTCGGCGCGGTCGTGCTGGTCGCCCGCCACGGCCAGCTTCGCTATGCGCGCGCGGCCGGTCTGGCCGATCGCGAGGCCGGCACGCCGATGCGCGAGGACGCGCTGTTCCGGCTCGCGTCGGTATCGAAGCCGATCGTGACGGCCGCCGCGATGCGGCTGGTCGCGGCGGGGCGCATCGGGCTCGACGAGCCGGTCGCGCGCTGGTTGCCCGCGTTCCGGCCGACGCTGCCCGACGGCACGCCGGCCGACATCACGTTGCGTCATCTGCTTTCGCATACGGCCGGGCTCGGCTACCGCTTCCTCGAAGCCGACGCCGACGGCCCGTATGCGCGTGCCGGCGTGTCCGACGGGATGGACCGCGCGGACCTGTCGCTCGCGGAGAACGTGCGGCGCATCGCCGGCGTGCCGCTGCGGTTCGCGCCCGGCACGTCGTGGGACTACTCGCTCGCGACCGACGTGGTCGGCGCGCTGATCGAGGCGGTCGACGGCCGGCCGCTCGCCGAAGCCGTGGCCGCGCTCGTCACGACGCCGCTCGGGATGACCGACACCGCGTTCTTCTCTCACGACGCCGCGCGCTTCGCGACGCCGTACGTCAGCACGCCGGGCGCGCCGCGCCGGATGGCCGACGACGATCTCGCGCCGGTGTACGACGGCACGGTCGGCATCCGCTTCGCGCCGGTGCGCGCGTTCGACGCGGCCGCGTGGCCGTCGGGCGGCGCGGGTATGGTGGGCACCGCGCGCGACTGCATGACGCTGCTCGATGCGTTGCGCACCGGCCGCGACGGCTG
The DNA here is from genome assembly GCF_024656005.1 of Burkholderia sp. SCN-KJ. Lineage (NCBI taxonomy): Bacteria > Pseudomonadati > Pseudomonadota > Betaproteobacteria > Burkholderiales > Burkholderiaceae > Burkholderia > Burkholderia sp. SCN-KJ. The sequence continues at coordinate 5,870 of NZ_JANKOG010000013.1, read as the reverse complement.
GCTCGCGCGCCGCTGGATCGACGAGATGGCGCGCGTGCAGCCGGGCGCGCACGACCTGCCGGACGCGCCGGGATTCGGTTTCGGGCTCGGTTTTTCGGTGCTGCGCGATCCGGCGGCCGCGCAGTCGCCGGAGTCGGTCGGCACGTGGCGCTGGGGCGGTGCGTACGGGCATGCGTGGTTCGTCGACCGCGCGGCCGGGCTGACGGTCGTCGCGCTGACCAATACGTTGTACGAAGGGATGCACGGGCGTGTCGTCACCGACGTGCGCGACGCGGTGTATGGCGTCGACGACCGGAGCGCGGCATGAGCGAGTGCGTATCCGTACCCGACCGCGCTTCCGACCGTGCTTCCGACCGCGTCGCCGACCCTGCGTCCGGTCTGTCCGCACCGGTGCGCGAACGCCTGCCGGTCGCGAACCTGCTGGCGCTCGCCACCGCCGGGTTCATCACGATCCTCACCGAAGCGTTGCCGGCCGGCTTGCTCCCGTTGATGAGCATCGACCTGCGCGTGACCGAGGCGCTGATCGGCCAGCTCGTGACCGTCTACGCGCTCGGCTCGATCGTCGCGGCGATCCCGCTCGTCGCCGCGACGCGCGCGATGCGCAGGCGCCGGCTGCTGCTCGCGGCGCTTGCCGGGTTCGTCGTGTCGAATGCGTTGACGGCCGCGTCGCCGTATTACGCGCTCACGCTCGCCGCGCGCTTCGTCGCGGGCATGTCGGCCGGGCTGTTGTGGGCGCTCTTGGCCGGCTATGCGAGCCGGATGGTCGACGCATCGCTGCGCGGCCGGGCGATCGCGGTCGCGATGCTCGGCGCGCCGGTCGCAATGTCGATCGGCATCCCGGCCGGCACCGCGCTCGGCGCGATGTTCGGCTGGCGCATCGCGTTCGCGGGCATCACGGTCGCGGCGCTCGCGCTGATCGGCTGGATCCGGATGCGCGTGCCCGACTATCCGGGGCAGCCCGCCGGCGTCCGCGAGCCGGTGCTCGGCGTGATCGCACTGCCCGGCGTGCGGCCGGTGCTGGTCGTGATGTTCGCCTATGTGCTCGCGCACAACATGCTGTACACGTACGTCGCGCCGTTCCTTGCCGGCGTGCGAATGGGCGCGCAGGTCGATGCGGTGCTGTTCGTGTTCGGTATCGCGTCGCTGGTCGGCATCGCGCTGACGGGCGCATGGATCGGCGCCGCGCAGCGGCGGCTGACGCTCGCGAGCATCGCGCTGTTCGCGCTTGCGGCGGCGATGCTCGGTGCCGGGTCCGGGATGACGATCGTTTATGCGGGTGTCGCGCTGTGGGGGCTCGCGTTCGGCGGCGCGCCGACGCTGTTCCAGACGGCCACCGCGAACGCGGCGGGCGATGCGGCCGACGTCGCGCAGTCGATGCTCGTGACGGTGTGGAACCTCGCGATCGCGGGCGGCGGCATCGCGGGCGGGATGCTGCTCGGCGCGACGGGCGCGGGCGCGATTCCGTGGGTGCTGGTCGCGCTGCTGGCGGCGGCGTGGCTCGGCGCATGGCGCGCGCGCCGGCATGCGTTTCCGGCGCCGCGCGCGGCCGCGTGAGCGTACGGCGGCGTCAGGCCGCCTTCGCGTCGAGCGCCGCGCGCGCGCAGGTCTCGTCGGTGACGAGCCCCGACAGCCAGCCGCCGCGCAGCGCGGCGATCACCGCGTCGCGCTTCTTCGGGCCGCCCGCGAACGCGATCGTCGGGCGCTTCGGCGGCGCGTCGAGCGCGACGCTCGTCACGCGCGCGCTCGTCGACACGTCGACGAGCCGGCCCTGCGCATCGATCGGCACACCGAGCAGTTCGGCCACCGCGCCGAGCGCGGTCATCTCGTCGCGTTCCTGTTCGGTGATGAAGCCGTCCTCGTAGAGCGGGCAGTGCGGGCCGATGTTGCCGATCCCGACGAACGCGACGTCGGCCTGCGCCGACAGCGCGTCGACGATCCGGTACAGCCGGTGATTGCACCATTGCGCGCGCTCGGCGTCGCTGTCGGCGAACAGCGGCGCGGGCAGCAGGAAGTGCTTGCCGCCGGTCTTCTCGGAGATGTACTGCGCGACGTCGTAGCGGTTCGACGAGCCGTCGGCCGCGATCGCGCCGACCATCGACACGAGCCGGTGCTGCGGCCGCTCGATCTGCGCGATCTGCGCGACCGCCGCCTTCAGCGTCCGGCCGCTGCTGACGGCGATCACCATCGGGCGCGTCTCGTTCAGGTAGCGCTCCATCACCTGCGCGCCGGCGACCGCGAGCTTGCGGTCGATCGCTTCGGGCGCATCGGCATCGACGGGCACGACTTCGCACATCGTGAGCCCGTAGCGTTTCGACAGCTGCGCGCCGAGCTCGAGGCAGTCGGCGAGCTGGTGATCGACGCGCACGCGGATCAGGTTCTTCTCGACCGCGAACGCGACGAGGCGCTGCGCGACCGGGCGCGACACCTGCAGCTTCTCGGCGATTTCGTTCTGCGTGTCGCCCGCGACGTAGTAGAGCCACGCGGCACGCGTGGCGAGATCGAGTTTTTCTGAGGACTTGGACACGATAGCGGTTCGGTTCGGATCTGGGGGGCCGCCCGCGGACCGGCCGTCGGGCGGCGCAACGGCATCCACTGTAACGCATGCGGGGCGCGCGGCCGACGGCCCCCTGCGTCGCCGCTTACGCGAGCCGCGCGCGCGACGGTTCGTAAAGCGGGCGCACGTGGCGATACAGCGCGCGGAACGCGTCGAGGCGCTCGCGCAGCAGCGCATGACGCGCGGCGTCGGGTACGTATTCGGCGCGCACCGGCGGCTTCGTCAGCACGACTTGCGGATCGCCGCCGACGGCGAGCCAGCCCAGCCGCGCGGCGCCGAGTGCCGCACCCGTTTCGCCGCCGCCGTGCTGGCAGGTGCGCACGTCCAGCGCGTCGGCGATCAGCTGCGCCCAGAACGCGCTGCGCGCGCCGCCGCCGATCAGCGACAGCCGGTCGGTTTCGACGCCGGCCGCGTGCAGCGCGTCGAGGCCGTCCGCGAGGCCGAGCGTCACGCCTTCGAGCACCGCGTAGCCGAGATGCGCGCGCTCGGTCGCATGCGTCATCCCGAAGAACACGCCCTGCGCATACGGATCGTTGTGCGGCGTGCGTTCGCCGGACAGGTAGGGTAGGAACAGCGGCGCCGTCGCGAGCGCGTCCGCGTCGAGCGCCGCGATTTCGGCGAGCAGCGCCGGCTCGTCGGTGCCGGTCAGCTTGCAGACCCAGCGCAGGCAGCTCGCGGCCGACAGCACGACGCTCATCAGTTGCCAGCGATCGGGAATCGCATGGCAGAACGCGTGCACGGCCGACGCCGGATTCGGCATGAAGCGGTCGCCGACCACGCTCAGCACGCCCGACGTGCCGAGCGACACGAAGCCGTCGCCCGCGTGGATCGCGCCGATGCCGAGCGCGCTCGTCGCGTTGTCGCCGCCGCCGCCCGCCACCACGACGGCCTCCGACAGCCCGAGTTCGCGCGCGACGTCGGCGCGCAGCGTGCCGGACGGCGCATTGCCTTCGACGATGCGCGGCATCTGGGCGCGCGTCATGTCGCACGCGGCGAGCAGCGCATCGGACCAGTCGCGGCGCGCGACGTCGAGCCACAACGTGCCGGCCGCGTCGGACGGATCGGACACCTTCGCGCCGGTGAGCCGGAAGCGCAGGTAGTCCTTCGGCATCAGCACGCAGGCCGTTGCGGCGAACACGTCGGGCTCGTGCTTCGCGACCCACAGCAGTTTCGGCGCGGTGAAGCCGGGCATCGCGAGGTTGCCGGCCAGCGCGTGGAGATCGGGCGCGCGTTCGGTGAGCAGCGCACATTCGTCGGCGCTGCGCATGTCGTTCCACAGGATCGCGGGGCGCAGCACGCGGTCGTCGCGGCCGAGCAGCACCGCGCCGTGCATCTGGCCCGACAGGCCGATTCCGCGCACCTGCGCGAAGGCCTGCGGATGCCGTTCGCGCAGCGCCGCGAGCGCGGCGAGCGTGCCTTGCCACCAGTCGTCCGGATGCTGTTCCGCCCAGCGCGGGTGCGGCCGCGACACGCTGAACGGCGTGCCGGCGGTGCCGACCACGGTGCCGTCCGGAGCAAGCAGCAGCACCTTCACTTCCGAGGTGCCGAGGTCGATGCCGAGATACATGAGCGATCCGTTCCGTCAGTGAGGAGCCGCTACTTTAGCCGCACGCACGCGCGCCTGCCAACGCAGGTTCGCCCGGATGCGCGGCCGCTCGCGGGCGGCCGGCTGCGAGGCCGCGGGCCGCCGCGCGTCAGCGCTGCGCGAGCCACGCGTCGACGCGTGCGAGCCCGGCGCGCAGCGCGTCGAACAACGCCGCGTTGCCGGCGAGCGAGCCCCACAGCGCGCGGCTCGCGCACAACGCGACGACCGGGTCGTCGGCCTCGACGATCGCCCGCGCGGCGCCGTCGTCCATCACGCCGTCCTGGTACGCATACGGCAGCAAGCCGCGCGCCCAGCGTTCGAGAAAGCGCAGGAACAGCGCCGGCAGCACGGCGGTGGCGACCGGCGCCGCGCCGCGTGCGAGCGATTCGGCGAGCGTCGGCGCGATGAAGCCGGGGATCTTCGAGAAGCCGTCGGCCGCGACGCGCTGGTTCGTGTCCAGCACGTACGGATTGCCGAACCGTTCGAGCACGACGTCGCGGTAGCGCCCGAGATCGAGCGGGCTCGGGCTGAGACACGGGATCACGTCCTGCGTCACGTAGTCGTGCGCGAAGCGGCGGATCGCCGCGTCGTGCGTGCCTTCATGGATGTACGTGTGGCCCGCGAGCGTGCCGGCCCACGCGATGCAGCTGTGCGTCGCGTTGAGGATGCGGATCTTCGCTTCCTCGTACGGATGCACGTCGTCGACGAGTTCCGCGCCGGCCAGCTCCCAGCGCGGCCGGCCCGCCGCGAAGCGGTCCTCGATCACCCACTGGATGAACGACTCGCCCATCACCGGACACGCGTCGTCGACGCCGGTTGCCGCGCGCACCCGTTCGCGCACGTCGGCGGTCGGGCGCGGCGTGATGCGGTCGACCATCGCGCTCGGCGTCGCGACGTGCGCATCGAACCACGCGAGCAGATCGGTCTCGCCGCGCCGCTCGAGGAATTCGCGCATGCCCGCGCGAAAGCGCGCGCCGTTGTTGCGCAGGTTGTCGCAGCTCTGCAGCGTGAGCGGGCCCGCGCCGCGTTTCGCGCGTTCGGCGAGCAGCGCCGCGAGCGCGCCGTACAGCGTCGTGCGCGCGCCTTGCAGGTCGGCCGCGAGATCGGCGTTCGCGAGGTCGAGCCGGTTGTGTTCGTCGAGGTAGTAGCCGCCTTCGGTGACGGTGAACGACACGATCCGGCATGCCGGGTCGGCGCCGGCGTCGATCAGCGCGGCGAGATCGATCGACCACGGCAGCACGCGCGAGATCGCGCGGACCGTCTCGTACGCGCGCTCGCCCTGCGGCGTGACGGTCTCGAGCGTGTAGGCGCCGTGCTGCGCGGCGAGCGCGTCCATCGTCGCGCGCATGTCGTCGCGGATGTTGCCGACGGTCAGCGACCAGCGTTCGTCGGCCGGCACGGCCGCGTTCACGCGGTGCAGATACCACGCCTGGTGCGCGCGGTGGAACGAGCCTGCGCCGATGTGCAGCAGCACGGGCGCGTGGGCGGAGGGCGATTCGCTCATCCGGTGTCTCCTGTTCGTGCCAGTCTTTCCTGTCGAATACGATCATTTGCTCGTTGTGTGAGCGAATGATCGTATTCGGGCGGGCGAAAGTCAAGGCGCGGACGCGGCATTTCGATGGTGCGCTGCGGCGGGGCGTGGGCGGGGTGGAAGCGGGGGCGGAAGGCGGAAGGCGGAAAGGCGGAAGGCGGAAGGCGGAAAGGCGGAAAGGGGGGAAGGCGGGAAGGCGG